>DASVUF010000243.1:0-58162 GCA_036387195.1 Pyrinomonadaceae bacterium
CCCCCCCCCCGCCGCGTTTGAACCCTTCTGATTCGGCGGCCGGGAACGGCCGTCAGAGAATGATGGGCTGCGGGTAGGTGGAGGTCTTGCCGGTGTCGTGCAGGTCGCGGACGCTCCAGCGCGTGGGGACGCCGCGACGCAGGAGCCGTCCGTCGCGGTCGGCCCACAACTCCGCGTTGCCGTAGTTCGCCCAGGCGTGCAGCGGGTAGAGGCTGCACCCGTCGGCGTAGAGCGTGCTGACGACGTACTGCTTCCCGTCGGGCAACTCGTAGACGCCCAGCTCGCGCAGACGGTGAGTCTTCTTCCTGTTAGCGTAAGGGGTGAGAGTGGATGCAGCTTGAGCCATAATGCTAAACCTCGCTCGCACGAGCCCTGCCCGTGTTCGTCCTGCCGTATTAGCGTCGGGGGTTTGGGATTGTTAAGTTGTTTTTACCAATTAAGGGGCCGACTGACTGTTCAGTCTCGGACACATATGTCTCAAATTTTTTTAATTGACGCCGCCAATATCTCACGCGCCGCGCGGCCCCGCCATCGGGAATGAGGAGACGGCGGGTAGGGGAATTCCCCGAGGGGCTGGGCGCGCGGCCGGTGCGCCCGCGCGACGGCGCGCCCGCATCTTTTTCGCAACAGGAACGCATCGTCGCGGCCCGGGTCGTGGGCGGCCTCGCCAGACGTAATTAACCCGCAACACTCCCGCAACCACGCGCCGCGCGCCCGCGGCTATCCTCCCCGAACAATGAAGGCGACGCCCGCTGTGGGCGTCTGTGTCGCGCGAAGAGCGCCGGACTACGCGAGCGTCCCGGCGCTTCTTTACACAGAGAGCCAGAAGGGCGCGCGCGCGCGAGGCGCGCCGGAGAAAGGGGGATTTAAGTATGTCGGCGATGTACGAGGAGATAAGACTTGAAGGATTGAGCCCGGAGGAGAAGTTGCGCGGCGAGCCCGAGTCGGAGATGGAAATCCCCGGCGCGCAGAAGCCGCAGAGCATCGAGGTCAAGAGGGAGATTAACCCGAACACCGAGTGAGAGGCGCGTAAGGTTTTAAGCCGCGCGGGCGGCGGCGTGGGGGGCGGCGGGGCCGACGTGGCCGCGCCGCCCCTCGCTCTTTGCGGCGCGCCGTGCGCGTCCCGACGCGCGCCGCAGATTCTTGACTTGAGTCCGGCCGCGCTGCACAATCCCGCGCGTAAGTCCCCCGCAAACAGCAGAGAGGAGCAGGCGATGATAGTCGCAGGCCACAGGCCGTCCGGCGGGCGCTCTAGCCGGCGCGCGGACGGCCGCACGCAGTTCAACTGAACGGGTCGCGTGGCGGCCCCGGGGGGGCTCGCGCAAGACCCACACAGACGCCGGCCCGCGGGCCGCGCGCGCGACTCCGCCTGAACGACGACGGGGCGCTCGCCGCCGCCGGACGGCAGAAAGCGAGTTCGCCCGTCAACATGAAAACTCCCCGCCCGACGCGGGCCGCCGCCCCTTTTCGCTTCACGAACAAAGCCGCGCTCCTGTTCGCGTCCGTCGTCCTGGCCGCGCTCGCCGCGGGCTGCGCCGGCGGCGGCCAGACCCCCGGCCGCCCCACGCTCAGGCTGAGCATGATACCAACGACCGACCCCGGCCGGATGCTGCGCGAGAGCGCGGCGCTCGTCGAGTACCTGGAGCGCGAGACGGGCGCGAAGGTCGAGCTGACCATCCCGACCAGTTACGCCGCCGTGGTCGAGGCCGTCGGCGGCGAGCAGGTGGACATCGCGCACTTCGGCGGCTTCACCTACGTGCAGGCGGCGTCCCGCTACGGCGTCCGCCCGCTCGTCCAGCGCGACCGCGACCGCGGCTTCCACAGCGTCTTCCTCACGCACCCCGGCTCGCCCGTCAACTCCCTCGGCGACCTGAAGGGGCGCACGTTCGCCTTCGGCGACGTCAACTCGACCTCCGGCCACCTGATGCCCGAGTACTTCATGCGGCAGGCGGGCGTGGACGCCGACGTCATCGCGCGGGCGGTCTACACGGGCGGGCACGACGCCACGGCGCTGGCCGTCGCCAACCGGAAGGTGGACGCCGGCGCGCTCGACGAGCTGGTCTTCGAGCGGATGACGCGCGAGGGGAAGCTCGCGGCCGACAGCGTGCGCGTCTTCTACACGACGCCGCCCTTTCTGGATTACGTCTGGGCGGCGCGCAAGGGGCTCGACCCGAAGCTGGCCGAGGGCTTCGCGGCCGCGCTCCTCAAGCTCGACGCCGCGGACGCGGGGCACAGGCGCGTGCTCGACATCCTCAGCGCGACGAAGTACGTGCGGGCCGACGACGCCGACTACGAGCTGCTGCGCCGCGCGGCGCGCGACGCGGGACTCCTGAAGTGAAGACGGGGGCGGCGCGGGACGTGGAGGCCGCGGGGGCGGCGGGCGGCGCGCGGGCGGCGGTCTACCGGCTCGAACGGGTGACGAAGGAGTACCGCGGGCGCGGCGGCGTGCTGCGCGCGCTCGACGGGCTGTCGCTGTCGGTCGGGCGCGGCGAGCGGCTGGCGCTCATCGGCCGCTCGGGCGCGGGCAAAACGACGCTCTTCCGCCTGCTCAACGCCACGCTCGGGCCGACGCGCGGCCGGCTCGAATTCGACGGGCGCGAGGTCGGCGAGATGTCGGCGCGCGAGCTGCGCGCGATGCGGCGGCGCGTGGGCACCGTCTACCAGCAGCACCACCTCGTGCCGTCGCTCTCGGCGCTCGACAACGCCCTGTGCGGGCGCCTCGGCGGCTGGTCGCTTTGGCGGACGGCGCGCAGCCTCGTGCGGCCTGCGCGCGAAGACGTGGAGGAGGCCGAGCACGTCCTCGAACTGGTCGGGCTCAGGGACAAGCTGCGCGAGCGCGCCGACGCGCTCTCGGGCGGCCAGCAGCAGCGGCTCGCGGTCGCGCGCGTGCTGATGCAGCGCCCCGAAGTGATTCTGGCCGACGAGCCGGTCGCGTCGCTCGACCCCGGCCTGGCCGACTCGGTCATGGCGCTGCTCCAGCGCGTCGCCGACGAGGGCGGCCGCACGCTCGTCGTCGCGCTCCACAACGTCGAGCTGGCGCTCGGCTACTTCCCGCGCGTCGTCGGCCTGCGCGGCGGCGCGGTCGCGCTCGACGCCGACTCGTCGGGGCTGAGCCGCAGCGGGCTCGGCGAGTTCTACGCGGGGGAGGGCGCGGCGGAGAAGGACGCGGCGGAGAAGGGCGCGGCAGGGGAGAGCGCGGCGGCGCAGGGCGCAGCGGCGCAGGGCGCGGCGGAGCAAGGCTCGTCGGCGGAGGGCGCTGCGGGGCAAGGCTCGAAGGGGGAGGGCGCGGCGGCCGAGGGGCGGGGCGAGGGCGAATGGCGACAGACACCGGCTCGATAAACTCGCGGCCGGCGGCGCGCGCGGCGGCCGGCGGCGCGCTCACGCCGCGGCGCGCGGCGCTGCTGCTGGCGGCGGCCGCGGCGCTCGCGCTCTGCTGGCGCGCGGCGGAGGTGCGCCCGGCGGCGCTCTTCGACCCGGCGGCCGGGGCGGCGGTGTGGCGCTTCGCGCGCGGCCTCTTCCCGCCCGATTTCTCGCCGGAGTTTCTGCGCGTGGTCGTTGCGGCGACGGCGCAGACGCTCGCGGTCGCCGTCGCGGGCACGCTGCTCTCGGTCGGGCTGGGGCTTCCGCTCGGCGTGCTGGCGACGGCGACGCTCTGGCGGCGCGGCGTGCTCGTCTCGGGCGGGCGGCCGGGGGCGCGCGGGCGGCTGCTGGCCGCGCTCAACCGCGCGACGCGGGCGCTGCTCGGCTTCCTGCGCGCCGTCCCCGATTTGATGTGGGGGCTGCTGTTCGTCGTCGCGGTGGGGCTGGGGTCTTTGGCGGGGACGCTGGCGCTGGCGGTCAGCTACGGCGGCGTGCTCGGGCGCGTCTACGGCGACGTGTTCGAGGACGTAGACCCGCGCCCGGTCGAGGCGCTGCACGCCTCGGGCGCGACGCGCGCGCAGGTCTTCCTGCGCGCCGTGTGGCCGCAGGCCGCGCCGGCCGTGACCGCCTACACGCTCTACAATTTCGAGTGCGCGGTGCGCGCGGCGGCGGTGCTCGGGTTCGTCGGCGCGGGCGGCGTCGGCTACGAGATAAACCTCTCGATGCGTCTCTTCGACTACGGGCAGGTGCTCACGCTCGTCCTCGCGCTCGTGGGGCTTTTGACGGCGACCGACGCGCTGAGCCGGCTCTTCCGCCGGCGGCTGCGCGCCGAGGCGTCGCCCGCCTCGCCCGCGCGCTACGTGATGGAGGAGACGCTCGGCGTCGGCTCGCGCCCGTTCGGGCGGCGCGCGTCGCGCGTCGTGGCGCGCGTGCGGGCGCGCGCCGTCGCGCCGCTGCTCGCCTTCGCCGGCGCGTGCGGCCTCTACGCCGTCGGCTTCTTCAACGCGGCGCTGCTCGACGCCGGCGTCGCGTCGCGGGTCGCGCGCTTCGTCGGCGGGATGTTCCCGCCCGACCTCTCGCGCGAGTTCCTTTTAAGTCTGGCGAGGCCGCTCTTCCAGACCATCGGCATCTCGGTCGTCGGCACGCTGCTCGGCGTCGCCGTGGGCGCGGCGCTGGCGCTGCCGGCGACCTCGACGCTGATGTTCGTCCCGCGCGACGCGGCCGGGCGGCGCTCGCCGGCGGGGCTCGCGGCGCGCCGGCTCGCATACCACGCGGCGCGGACGCTGCTGACGCTGCTGCGCGCCATCCCGGAGCTGGTCTGGGTGCTCGTCTGCATCCTCGCCGTGGGGCTGGGGCCGTTCGCGGGGACGCTCGCCATCGGGCTGCACACGGGCGGCGTGCTCGGCAAGCTCTACGCCGAGACGCTCGAAGAGTCGCCGGCGCGCCCCGCCGAGGCGCTGCGCGCGGGCGGCGCGCGGCCCCTCCAGATTTTCCTCTGGGCGATGTGGCCGCAGGCGCGGCCGATGCTCGCCAGTTACACGGTCCTGCGCTGGGAGATGAACCTGCGCGTCTCGACCGTGCTGGGGCTGGTGGGCGGCGGCGGGCTGGGGCAGGCCGTCTACAACAACGTCCAGCTCGGCTTCTACACGCGACTGACGACGCTCGTCGCGCTCGTCTACCTTCTGGTGGTGGCGACCGACTGGGTGAGCGACCGTTTACGCGTCCGGCCGCAGAGGGGCGCGGACGCGAGGACGTGCGAGCCGCTGCGCGAGGGCTCGCCGGCATGACTCGGTGAAACGAACAGGAGGAGGAGCAGAGAGATTATGAAACACGGAGCCAGGAACAAGATCGTGGGGACGGTCACGTCCGTCAAGAAGGGCGACGTCATGTCGCTCGTCAAGCTGAGCGTCGCCGCGCCCGTCGAGATGGCCTCGGTCATCACGACGGAGTCGGCCGAAGAGCTTGAGTTGAAGGAGGGCGACCAGGTCGAACTCGTCATCAAGGCCATCCACGTCCTCCCCGTCAAGCTTGAGTAGGCGGCCGGCCGACGGGCGTGTAGACGTGGGCGCGGCGTCAGGGAGTTCAAACCCGAAGTTTGAAACTCCTGACGCCGCGCCTTCGCGCACGCGGCCGTTTACTCCACGCGTCGTCCACGGCGGCGGGCGCGCCCGTCAACTTCCGTGAAGCCCGTCTCTTTCAGCCGCGGCGCGCGAGCAGCGCGGCCAGCGTCGCCGTCAGTTGTTTGGCGTCGAGCGGCTTGGTCATGAAGGCGTCGAAGCCGGCGGCGATGGCCTTACCGCGCCACTCCCAGCGGTTGTAGGCCGTGCAGGCGATGAGGGGCACGCCGGCGAGCGCCGGCTCGCGGCGGATGATGCGCGCGGCGTTGTAGCCGTCGAGCGTCGGCAGGCTCATGTCCATGATGATGGCGTCGGGCAGCTCGCGCAGCGCCGTCTCGACCGCCGCGAGCCCGTCGCCGGCCGTCAACACCTCGTAGCCCTCGCTCTCCAGCAGCAGCCGCAGGAGGGCGCGCACGTCCGGCTCGTCCTCGACGACCAGGACGCGGTGGCTTGTAGAACCTCGGGGGCGCTCCGGCGCGGCCCCCCGTGTCGCTGTGCTCATAAAAGTCCCGTGACCCGTCGGCCGAAGGCCACGTCTCCGAATAAAACAACTGAGGCCGGCCGCGCGGGCCGGCGCACGGGTTTTTGTATCGTTACCCGTCAGCCGGCCGCGCCGCGCGTCGGTGAGGGCGATTCTCATGCCGCCGGCGACGGCGTGCGCGCGGCGCGCCGGACGGCGGGGCGGAAGGGCGCGCGCTCGCGCGGCCGAAGGCGTCGGGGCGTCGGGGCGGGAGGGATTCGTCTTTGCACGACGCATCGGCTAGGATGCGGGCATGGCGAACGAGCTGGGGGAATACTCCGGCGCCACGCTGGCGCTGGCCGGGAGCGCCGTCACGCTCTTCTCGACGAGCCTGGGGGCCGTGCCCGCGCTCTTCACGCGGCGCATCTCGCAGCGCGCGCAGGACGTCCTGATGGGCTTCAGCGCGGGCATCATGCTGTCGGCGACCTGCTTCTCGCTGCTCGTCCCCTCGATTCGACTAGCCTCCGAGGGCGCGCAGTCGAAGCCCTTCGCGGGGCTGGCGGTGGCGGCCTGCGTGCTCGGCGGCGGCGCGTTCCTGCACCTGTGCAACAGGCACGTCCCGCACGAGCACTTCGTCAAGGGCAAGGAGGGCAGGCCGTCCGCCGTGCGCCTGCGCCGCATCTGGCTGTTCGTCCTCGCCATCACGCTGCACAACTTCCCCGAGGGGCTGGCGGTCGGCGCCGGCATCGGGAGCCTCGACATGGCTTTGGCGGCGCCGATTCTGGTGGGCATCGGGTTGCAGGACGCGCCCGAGGGGTTCGTCGTGGCGGTGGCGCTGGCGGGGGTGAACTACGCGCCGCGGCAGGCGCTCTTCGTCGCCTTCCTGACGGGCGTCGTCGAGGCGCTGGCGGCGCTGCTGGGGTTCGCCGCCACTTCGCAGGCGCGGGGCCTGCTGCCGTGGGCGCTGGCCTTCGCGGGCGGCGCGATGCTCTACGTCATCAGCGACGAGATGATTCCCGAGAGCCACCGCAAGGAGTTCGCCGCCGACGCCACGGCCGGGCTGATGGTCGGCTTCGTGCTGATGATGTTCCTCGACACGTCGCTCGGCTGAGGCGCGCGGGCGGCGGCGGCGATTTGAGGCGCGCGGGCCGGCGCGTCGCGCGCCGCTCAGCGCTTCGGCCCGGAGGCGTAGTCTTCGAGCAGCTTCTGGGCGCGGGCGGCGGGGCTGATGAGCGAGACTTTGCGCGCCGAGTCGTAGCCGCTGAAGACGCCGACGATCTCGCCGCGGCCGTTGTAGACGGGGCTGCCCGAGAAGCCGTCGCGCCCCTCGATGGTCGCCGCCCAGAACTGCCGTCCCCGGTAGTCGTATGTGCCCGACAGCACGCCGCGCCGCACGGCCCTGGCGCCGTTGGGGCGCGCGATGACGAGCAGCTCGTCGTCGCGGGCGGGCGCGGCCTGGAAGGCGGGCGCGCCCGAGCGCCGCTTTGCGCGGCAGACTTGCAGCAGCGCAAGGTCGGCCTCGGCGTCCACCTTGAGCACGGCGGCCCCGCAGCCGTTGACGGAGGCCGCGACCTCCAGGCTCTCGTCGCGCGAGAAGCCCAGCTCCTTGCGCTTGCCGGCGCTCAGCTCGCCCGAGACTGTGTGGTAGGCCGTCATCACCAGCCCGTCGCCGACGACGAAGCCGGTGGCGTAGGCGTTGGGCGGCGCCTCGCCGTCGAGGATTTCGAGGAAGTGTTGGAGCGAGTCGCGCTTCTTCTTCCTCACGCGGAGGTCGAGCGAGACGGTGTAGCCGCCGCGGCGGAGCACGTCGGCGAGCGGCGATTCGTCGGGCGCGTCGGCCGCCGAGCCGGCGGGCGCGACGAGCAGCAGGAGCAGCGGGGCGCAGACGGCCGCGAGAGCGAGGACGCAGATTCCCCTCTTCATATGTTCCCTTCGGTCTAAAGAGCGCGTGTGACGGCGGCGAGGGCTTGCACGGGTCGCCCCGGCCGGCGTGTTCGCGCGGGCGGGAAGGGTGCGACGCGGCCTGACGTGTTTGGCGGCGGGCGTGCGCGGCGCGCGACCCGCGCGGAAGTGACGCGGCGCATTCTACGCACTTTCCAGGAATCTGTGAAGAGGTTTGTTCGCGGCCGCCGAATCGCCTGACCTTGCCGCCTGACCTTGCCGCCTGACCTTATCGCCGCGCCTCAGGCCGGGCCCCCGACCTCGCCGGCGGCCGGGCGGCCGCCCCCCGCCTCGACCTCCTTCCAGATGAGCGTGCTGTGCGTCTCCCTGAGGAAGAGCGAGCCGACGACGAAGGTCACGGCGGCGACCGCGATGGGGTAGTAGAGCCCCGCGTAGATGTTCCCCGTCTGCGCCACCACCCACAGCCCGACGAGCGGCAGCACGCCGCCGAAGACGCCGTTGCCGATGTGGTAGGGCAGCGACAGCGCCGTGTAGCGAATCTTCGCCGGGAAGGCTTCGACGAGGTAGGCGGCGATGGGCCCGTAGACCATCGTCACGAACAGGACCTGCACGAAGACGAGCAGGACGAGCTTCCAGGCGGTCGGGTCGGTGAAGAGGTCGCCGAAGCCCTCGTAGGGGAGCACCTGCGCCGCGGGGCGGAGCGCGCCGCCGGCGTCGAGCGTCTGCGGCCTGAGCGTGATGGCGCCCGTCACCGGGTCGGACTGCGAGACGGCCGTCACGACGTTCGACCCGGCCGCCGACTGCATCGCCCTGTAGACGGGCAGGTACGAGACGGCCGCCAGCAGGCACCCGAGCATGATGATCCACTTGCGACCCACGCGGTCGGAGAGCGCCCCGAAGAGGACGAAGAACGGCATCCCCAGAAGCAGCGCCGCCGCGACGACGTAGTTGGCCGAAGTCGCGTTCACGCCCAGAATCGTCTGGAGGTAGAAGAGCGCGTAGAACTGCCCCGTGTACCAGACCACGCCCTGCCCGGCCGTCGCGCCGAAGAGCGAGACGAGCACGCGCTTGAGGTTCGGCCAGTTGGCGAAGGCGTCCCTGAGCGGCCGCGCCGAGGTCATCCCCGCGCCCTTGATGTGGCGGAAGATGGGCGACTCCTTCATCCTCAGGCGGATGTAGAGCGAGACGCCGACGAGCAGGACGGAGATGAGGAACGGCAGCCGCCAGCCCCAGGACGCGAACGCCTCGCGGCTCATCGTGTTCTGCACGGCGAGGATGACGGCCAGCGAGACGAAGAGGCCGAGCGTCGCCGTAATCTGTATGAAGCTGGTGTAGAAGCCGCGCCGGCCGTCGGGGACGTGCTCGGCGACGTAGACGGCCGCGCCGCCGTACTCGCCGCCGAGCGCCAGCCCCTGCAGCACCCTTATCAGCAGCAGCGCGGCGGGCGCGGCCAGCCCGATGGTCGCGTAGGTCGGGAGCACGCCGATGAGGGCGGTCGCGCCGCCCATGATGAGCAGCGTGACGAGGAAGGCGTACTTGCGCCCGACGAGGTCGCCGATGCGGCCGAAGAAGAGCGCGCCGAACGGGCGGACGACGAAGCCGACGGCGAAGGTCGAGAGGTACGCGATGAGCGCCAGCGTGTCGTCGCCCTGCGGGTAGAAGAGCGGCGAGATGACGGTGGCGAGGCTCCCGAAGATGTAGAAGTCGTACCACTCGATCATCGTGCCGACGGCCGAGGCGGCGATGACCTGCCAGATTTTATAGTCGGCCGCCGGCGCGGCGCCGTCGCCCGCGCCGGCCGCCCCCGCTGAAGGCTGTTGGGTCATGGCGGAGTTGTACCGCAACCGCCGGAAGCCCGCAACAGAAATGTCCCGGCGGCCGCGCGCCCGTCCGCGGCCGCGTCGTGGGCGTCGTCGTCGGCGGCGTTAACGACGTGGGCGGCGCGGGCGGCGTGGGCGGCGCGGGCCGCGCGGGGGCGCTTACAGCAGGCCGCGCCGCGCGAGCGCCGCCAGCAGCAGCGGCTCGACCTGCTCGCGCACGCGCGCGTTAGCGTAGCCCGCCCAGGCCACGTCCGGCCCGACCGCGAGCGGCGCGCGCAAGTGTCCGCCGCGGACATCCGTGACGAGGACGCCCGCCTCGCGCGCTATCAGCTCAGTGCAGAGGTCGTAGGGGTGGCAGCAGATGCCGGGCGGGAGGCCGCGCGCCAGCAGCGCGCCCCTCAGCAGCGGGCGCAGGTCGGCGGTGAAGCGGTCGCGCCCGGAGGCCAGCTCGTAGAGCTGCCCGCCCGAAGAGGTGTACTGGTCTTCAAAGCAGAGCGCCTTGCCGGCGGGCGCGGGCCCGAGCGCGCCGAGGGCTATCTCGTCGTCAACGGCGGCGAGCACGTCGCGCGCGCCGGGGAAGAAGCGCGCGACCTGCGCGTAGCCGTGCGCGATTGAAGGCGAGCGCGAGGGGCGCAGGCGCAGCGGCGTCCGCTCGCCCGTCAGGCGGTTGTGGCGCTCGGCGCGCGCGCCCCCGCCGCGCGAGGCCCAGGCCACGTCCGAGAGGTGCTGCCTGACGAGCGGGATTTCGGTCTGGACGGCCAGCTCGACGTCCGCGAGCGATGTCTCCTCGCCGCGCTCGCGCGCGACGCCCGTCAAAACCCAGCCGCTCCGCTTCTGGTACATGAGGGCGCGCGTGCCGTCAATCGGGTCGACGATGACGCGGAAGACGGCCTCGCCCTCCGAGGCGCCGCGCGGCAGCACGACGCGGCCGCCTCCGAGCCCCTCGGCGACGAGGACGAGCGGCGCGGAGGGGGCCACCTCGCGCTCGAAGAACTCGACGAGCAGCTCCTCGCTCACGCGGTCAATTGCGTAGATGGTGTCGCCCTCGTCTTCGTCGCGCTCGACTGCGGCGAGCGCCTCCAGCTCCGCGCTCTCGCAGGCGCGGACGACCGCCCCGCGTATCAGCTCGTGCAGCCGGCGCACGGGCGCGAGCAGCGAGCGCGGGTCGTCCGGCGGGAAGTCTCGTGTCATCGCGTCGGCGGTCACTTCAAAGCCGTCGGGGCTTCAGCCTGCGGCCGGCCGTAAGGGCTTCAGCCTGCGGCCGGCCGCAGGGGCTTCAGCCTTCGGCGAGGCAGCGCTCGAACTCCTCCATCTCGGCGCGGCCGCCGACGACGAGCGGCGTGCGCTGGTGTATGTCGCGCGGCACGACGTCGAGCACGCGGCGGCGGCCGTCGCTCGCGGCCCCGCCCGCCTGCTCGGCGAGGAAGGCCACGGGGTTGGCCTCGTAGAGCAGGCGGAGCCGCCCCTCGGGGTACTCCGTGTTGGGCGGGTAGATGAAGACGCCGCCGCGCAGGAGCGTCCGGTGGAAGTCCGCCACCATCGAGCCGACGAAGCGCGAGGAGTAGCGGCGTCCCGTCTCGCCCGACTTCAGGCGGCTCAGGTAGCGCGCGTAGAGCGGCGGCCAGCGGTCGCAGTAAGCCTCGTTGACGGAGTAGTACTGCCCGCTCTCGGGGATGCGTATGTCCTCGTGCGTGAGGATGTAGGAGCCGACCAGCGGGTCGAGCGTGAAGCCGTGGACGCCGTTGCCCGCGCTGTAGACCAGCACGGTCGAGGAGCCGTAGACGACGTAGCCGGCCGCGACCTGCTCCCTGCCGGGCTGCAAGACCCACTGGAGCGGGTCGCCCGCCCTGTCGCCGTCGGGGCGGCGGAAGATGGCGAAGGTCGTCCCGATGGTCACGGCCACGTCTATGTTCGACGAGCCGTCCAGAGGGTCGAAGACGATGGCGTACTTGGCGTCGGGCGAGTCGTAGCGCAGCGCCAGCGGCTCCTCGTTCTCCTCCGAGGCGATGATGCCGATGCTGTCGCGCAGCGAGAGGCAGTGGATGAGCGCCTCGTTGGCGTAGACGTCGAGCTTCTGCTGCGCCTCGCCCTGGACGTTGACCGAGCCGACGGGGCCGAGCACGCCGGCGAGCCCCGCGCGCCGCACCTGCGACTCTATCATCTTCGTGGCGAGCGTGATGCCCGAGACGAGCCACGAGAACTCGGTCGTCGCGCCGGGGAAGCGGCGCTGCTCCTGTAAGACGTGCTGCTGGAAAGTCGTAATCATTCTGCCCCGCGAAAGCGCGCGCGCGGGCCGCCGCCGCCCCGCGGCGCACAGCATACAGTAACGCGCGCGAATCCAGAATGACTCTCGGCCGGGCGCGCGGGTGGCGCGCGGGCGCGGGCCTTGTGTACGATGAGGCCAAAACCTGGACGGCGGTTCACAAAAGGGGGGAAGAAGTGGCCCAGTTGAAGGACAGGGTGGCGCTCGTGACGGGCGCGGGCTCGGGGATAGGGAAGGCGGCGGCGCTGCTGCTGGCGCGCGAGGGCGCGCGCGTCGGCGCGCTCGGCCGCGAAGAGGAAGACCTGGAGAAGACGGTCGCGGAGATTAAGCGGGAGGGCGGCGAGGCCGTCGTCCTGCTCGCCGACGTGTCGGACGCGGCCGGGATGCGCGAGGCGGTCGAGCGGCTGGCTCGCGAGTGGGGGCGCCTCGACGTCGTCTTCGCCAACGCGGGCGTCAACGGCGTCTGGGCGCCGCTCGAAGAGCTGGAGCCCGACGAGTGGGACCGCACGCTCGACGTCAACCTCAAGGGCACGTACCTGACGGTCAAGTACGCCGTCCCCTACCTCAAGCGGCGCGGCGGCTCGGTCGTCATCACCTCCTCGGTCAACGGCACGCGCATGTTCAGCAACACCGGCGCGAGCGCCTACGCCACGTCGAAGGCGGGGCAGGTCGCCTTCGCCAAGATGGTCGCGCTGGAGCTGGCCCAGCACAGGGTGCGCGTCAACGTCATCTGCCCCGGCGCCATCGAGACTAACATCGACGAGAACACGGAGAAGCGCGACCTCGAAGGCGTCGCGCCCGCGGTCGAGTTCCCCGAGGGCAAGGTGCCCCTGACGCGGGGCGAGCCCGGCGCGGCCGGGCAGGTGGCGCGGCTCGTCCTCTTCCTCGCCTCCGACGCTTCGAGCCACATCTCGGGGACGGAGGTCTTCATCGACGGGGCGCAGTCGCTCCTGCAGGGCTGAACGGGGGCCGGCGAGACGGGAGGAGCATTCATGTACCGCAAGACCTACTACGCCACGCACCCCGGCTCGGTCGAGGGCGCGACCAACGACGAGCTGCGCGAACGCTACCACATCCCCGAACTCTTCGCCGCGGGGGAGCTGCGGCTCGACTACCTGCACTACGAGCGTTTCGTCATCGGCGGCGCCGCGCCCGCCGCCGGGGCGGCGCTCTCGCTCCCCGCACAGCAGGAGCCGGCCTTGGCGAAGGGCCGGCCGTTTCTTGAGCGGCGCGAGCTGGGCGCGGTCAACGTCGGCGCGGGGCGCGGCGCCGTGACGGTGGACGGCCAGAGGTACGAGCTGGCCCCGAAGGACTGCCTGTACGTGCCGATGGGGAGCGCCGAGGTGACGTTCGAGTCGGCCGACGCGGGCGCCCCGGCGCGCTTCTACCTGGCCTCGACGCCGGCGCACGCGCGCTTCGAGGTCGTGCACGTCTCGGCCGCGCGCGCCGTGCCGCTGGAGCTGGGCTCGCGCGAGACGTCGAACGAGCGCACCGTCTACCAGTACGTCGTGCCCGCGGTCTGCAAGTCTTCGCAACTGCTCCTCGGCGTCACGCTCCTGAAGCCCGGGAGCGTCTGGAACACCTGCCCGCCGCACCTGCACGACAGGCGTTCCGAAGTCTACTTCTACTTCGACCTGGCGGAGGGGCAGCGCGTGATGCACTTCATGGGCGAGCCCGGGCGCACGCGCCACCTCGTCCTCGCCGGCGACGAGGCGGTCGTCTCGCCGCCGTGGTCCATCCACATGGGCTGCGGCACGTCCAGCTACAGCTTCATCTGGGCGATGGGCGGCGAGAACCTCGACTACACCGACATGAACGTCCTCGACATCTGCCAGCTCAGGTAGCGCGGCGGCCGCGCCGCCCGCCGGGCGCGGCCGCGAATTGAGGGTTGTTGAAACGAACGTTCGTGCTATATTGGGCGCTATGACGACGGCGGGGCAGACCAGCGAGGGGCGTACGGCGGCGGCGGCGCGCAGGGCGCACGGCGCGCGCACGCGGCAGGCCATCCTGGAGGCGGCGGTTGACCTGGCCTCCGAGGAGGGGCTCGAAGGGCTGACCATCGGGCGGCTCGCCGCCGGGCTTTCGATGAGCAAGAGCGGGCTGTTCGCGCACTTCGGCTCGAAGGAGGAGCTGCAACTGGCGACGGTCGAGGCGGCGCGCGAGGTCTTCGTGCGCGAGGTCGTCCGCCCGGCCTTCGAGGCCGGGGAGGGGCTGGCGCGGCTCTGGCGGCTGTGCGAGGTCTGGCTCGCCCACGTGCGCGGCGAGGTCTTCCGCGGCGGCTGCTTCTTCGCGGCGGCGGCCTCCGAGTTCGACGGGCGGCCCGGCGCCGTGCGCGACCGCGTGGCGGAGATCATGAAGGAGTGGCTGGCGCTGCTCCGCCGCTCGGTCGCCGAGGCGCAGGGCGCCGGGCAGCTCGACGCGGGGGCCGACCCCGCGCAGCTCGCCTTCGAGCTGAACGCGCTCGAACTGGGCGCCAACTGGGCCTTCCAGCTTCACGGCGACCGGCAGGCGTTCGGGCGCGCGCGCGAGGCGATGCTCGAACGCCTGCGCCGCCACGCCACCCCGGCCGGCCTCCCGCTGCTCCCCCCGCCCGGACGGTCGAAGCCGCGGGGCAAGGTGAAGGGATGAGCGAGACGGACTTTCACCTCTCGTCGCCGTTCGTCGAGAAGCGCGGGGCCGCGTGGGGGCCCGTGCGCGTCGAGCACTACCGCCTGCGCGCCGGCGAGCTGCCCGAGCACGCGCACGGCGAGCACCTCCTGCTGCTCTCGCTGAGCCGGTGCGCCGGCGAGGTGCGCGCGGCCGGCGGGATGCGCGCGACGGCGCAGAGCCGCGGCTCGGTCTGCGTCATCCCTTCGGGCGAGCCGTTCGCGGCGCGCGCCGGCGGCGACACCGAATGCCTGGGCATCTACCTCGACCCGTCGCTGGTGGCGCGCGCGGCGGGCGAGGCGGGCGGCGGCGCGCCCGGCCTCTCGGTCGTCGCGCGCAGCGCGCCGCGCGACCCCGTGGTGAGCGGCGTCGGGATGGCGCTGATGGCCGAGATGGGGGCGGACGCGCCGGGCTCGCGCCTCTACGCGGAGTCGCTGGCGAACGTGCTGGCCGTCCACCTGCTGCGCCACTACGCGGGCGCGTGCGCGGGGCCGCGGCCGCCGGCGGGCGGGCTCTCGGGCGCGCGGCTGCGGCGCGTGCTCTCGTTCATCGAGGAGCACCACGGGCGCGAGCTGAGTCTGGACGAGCTGGCGTCGGAGGCGGCGATGTCCACCTTCCACTTCGCGCGCGAGTTCAAGCGGGCGACGGGGACGACGCCGCACCAGCACCTCCTCCGGCTCAGGGTCGAGCGCGCCAAGGAGCTGCTCGCGCGCAGCGAGTTGCCGCTGGCCGAGGTCGGCCTCCTCACGGGCTTCAGCCACCAGAGCCACTTCACGAGCCTCTTCCGAAGGCTGACGGGCACGACGCCGCAGACGTTCCGCCTGGCCTCGCGCGCGTGACGGCGCCGGCGGGGCAGCAAGATTAAGCAACGCCTCAGCAATAACGTGAAAGACGCCGCGCGCCCCGGCCGGCTACCCTTCCGCGCGTCGGTTAATTCGACGCGGAGGAGGCGTAAGCGATGAAGGGCATGCTGAGAAGACTTTGCGGGGCGGCGTTGCTTTCGGCCGTGTGCTGGGCGGGCGCGGCGGCGCAGGAGGCGGGCGGCGCCGGCGCCGGCGGGGCGCGGCTGCTGGTCGCGCGCGGCAACGCGCTCTACGAGCGGGCGGAGTACGAGGCGGCGATTAAACTCTACGCGCTCGTGCCGGCGGGGGCGGGCGAAGTTTACGCGCAGGCGCTCTACAACGTCGGCGTCTGCCGGTTCGAGCTGTGGCAGACCGAGGAGGCGGCGCGCGCCTACGCGCGGGCGGTCGAGGCGCGCGGCGGGCGCTACCCGAAGGCGTCCTACGCGCTCGGCGTGGCGCTCGAAGAGCTGGGGCGCGCGGCCGAGGCGAGGCAGGCCTACGAGCACGCGGCGGGCGAGGGTTACGCGCCCGCGCACTACAAGCTAGGGGTGCTGGCGGCGGGCGCGGGCGACGCGGGGCGCGCGGCCGAACATTTCAGGGAGGCCGCGGCGCGCTCGCCGGGCGGGTTCCCCGCGAGCCACAACAACCTCGGCGTGATGCTGGCGCGCGCGGGGCGGCTCGGCGAGGCGGAGCGCGAGTTCGAGACGGCGCTCAGGCAGTCGGGCGGCCGCTTCGAAGAGGCGGCGCACAACCTGAAGCTGTGCCGCGGGCTGCGGGCCGGCGCGGGCGCGGGCGTCGCGGGGCTGAAGGCGTCGGCCGCGGCGGGCGACGGCCTCAAGAGGTGAGGCGGAAGGAGGGCGAAGCGGATGGAGACGAAGCCTCTGGACGTGCTGGCCATCCTCAAGCTCTACGAGCTGAGGGGCGAGGCGCGGATGCGCGAGGCGCGCGCGTGGTTCTTCACGGAGTTCGCGCCGCGGTCGGGCAAGGACATCGTGCGGCTGATGCTGAGCGGCGAGCGGCGGAGCGCGTTCTACCGCATGGTCGCCTCGCACTGGGAGACGGCCGCCGCGTTCGTCAACAACGGCGGCATTGACGAGCGGCTCTTCCTCGAAGGCAACTCGGAGCACGTCGTCGTCTACGCCAAGCTCCAGCCCTTTCTCGCCGAGGCGCGCGAGCTGATGGGCGAGCCCGACTACCTCGCCAACCTCGAACGCCTCGTCCTCAAAATCCCGGACGTCGAGCGCAAGCTCGAAAACCGCCGCCGCCTCCTCGAACGCTGGGCGCAGGCGCAGGGGGACGAGCGACATGGGGAAGAACAGAAAGGGGAAGAATAGAAGGGGGACGAGCGGCAGGGCACGCGCGGCGGACAGTAGGCGGCGGGCGGCGGGCGGTTACGGCGGGGTTAATGCGGACGCGACGCCCCGGGCGGTTCCGCCTTTCTTACCTTTCTTAAATGCCTGCCGCCCTCCGCATACCGCTTCGCCTTCGTCATCGCCCTTTCAACGCCGCGTGTGCAGTTCGGGCGCGTCGAGGTGCGGCGTGGCGTTGAAGGTGAGCAGAAGCGGCTCGTCGCCGCCCAGTCGCAGGACCGTGTAGGAGGTGTTCTCCAGTACGGAGGCGAGGCGGCGTATGCGGCCGTCCGCGACGCCGAGCGTGCGCGCCGTCCAGACGGCGGTCGGCGTGGCCGAGGTGAAGACCGCGACGTTGGTGCGCGGCCGCGCCCCCGCCCCCGCGGCGCGTATCGCGCAGGCCGAGACGCGCCCGACGAACTGCTCCCAAGACTCGCCGCCGTAAGGGTAGCGCCCGCCCGCCCAGGTCTCCACGACCTTCGTGTCCGAAGCGCGCCAGCGCCGGTGGACTTCCGCGTCGGGCGCGCCCGCGGCCGCCAGCATCTCGCCCCTGACCTCCTCGTACTCGCGCCGGAACTCCTCGTCGTCCTCGCAGATGAGCGGCGCAAGCTCCTCGTAGATGTGCTGAAAGTCGAACTCGTCCCAGCCGGCGTCAACCTCCAAACCGGGGAAGGCGAGCCCCGCGGCGTCGTAGGCCGCGCGGACCTCTGCGGCCGTCTGCCGCTGCCGCGCGAGCCGGCCCGCGTACGCGGCGGCGAACTCGATTTTCTGCGAGACGAAATACTCGCCGAGCAGCCGCGCCTGCCTGCGCCCCAGCGCCGACAGCGAATCGTAAGCCTGGCGCGTGCCCGCCTGACCGTGCCTGATGAAATAGACGTTGCTCAAAGACGCTCCCCCGCGGCCGGGACTTCAAACCGGACGGGGCGCGAGCGCGCCGCCGCGCCCGCGCGAACCCGCCGCGCGCACATGGGAGCACGACCCGCGTCCCGCTGACAAGTCCGCGCCCCTCCCGCGCGGCGCGACGCGCGCGTCGTTGACGCCGGGCGGGCGATTGTTTAGTAGTAGACGGGCGGAAGTAGTCAAAGGGCGGAAGTGGACGGTTGACAGGAGGGCTCCGCGCCGCGGCCGTCGCCGTTGGCGGGCGTGCCGGCGGGCGGGGCGACGGCCGGGAAGGCTTCTCCACCGACTACAGTCTTCTGTCTACGGTCCGCCGGCTGACTACTGTCCACCGACCACTCTTCCAAGGAGCCTTCTCGATGAGCAAGCCCGACACAGGCGCGGCGTCGCCTTACGCGGCGCGGCCGTGGCTGGAGCGTTACGACTACTGGGTGCCGCCGCATATGAACTACCCGCGCCGTCCGCTGCACGAAATCCTGCGGCTGGCGGCGGCCGAAGTCCCCGACCGGACGGCGACCGTGTTCCTCGGCGCGCGGATGACGTTCGCGCAACTCCGCGAGCAGGCCGACCGGCTGGCCGCGGCGCTGCGCGCGATAGGCATCGGCCAGCACGACCGCGTCGGCATCATGCTGCCCAACTGCCCGCAGTACGTCGTCGCCACCTTCGCCGTCCTGCGCCTGGGCGCGGTCGTCGTCAACGTCAACCCGCTCTACACGCCGCGCGAGGTGGCGGTCGTCGCGAAGGACTCGGGGATGCGCGTCCTCGTCACGCTCGACGCGCTCGCGCCCGTCACGCTCGCCGTCAAAGACCAGACGGCCGTCGAGCACGTCGTCGTCACCTCGGCCGCCGAGTACTCCGCGGCCGCCGCGCCTTGTCCGGAGGTCGGGGGGGCGACGCGGCTCTCCGACCTGCTCGCCGGCGTCGGCGGCGAGCCCGACCTGCCCCCGGCGCGGATAGAGCCGGACGACGTGGCCGTGCTGCAATACACGGGCGGGACGACCGGCGTGCCGAAGGGCGCGATGCTGACGCACTACAACATCTTCGCCAACGTCCTCCAGACCCACCGCTGGGCGCACGCCAACTCGCGGCGCGGCGAGGAGACGTACCTGCTCGTCATCCCCTTCTTCCACATCTACGGCTTCACGGTCGGGATGATGGAGGGCGTGTGGAGCGGCGCGCAGCAGGTCCTGATCCCGAAGTACGACGTCGAGGCGCTGCTGCGCGCGATACGCGACCACCGGCCGACCTTCTTCCCGGCCGTCCCGACCATCTACATCTCGCTGCTCAACCACCCGCAGGCGAGGGAGTACGGGCTCGACAAGATTCGCAACTTCAACAGCGGCTCGGCCCCGCTGCCGGTCGAGGTGCTGGAGCAGTTCGAGCGCCTCACGGGCGGCTCGCTGCTGGAGGGCTACGGGCTCTCGGAGGCTTCGCCCGTCACGCACACGACGCCCGCGCTCGACCGCCGCAAGCCGGGCAGCATCGGCCTGCCGCTGCCCGACACCGACATCAAGGTCGTTGACCTGGAGACGGGCGAGACGGAGGCGCCCGTCGGGCAGGAGGGCGAGCTGTGCATCGCCGGGCCGCAGGTCATGAAGGGCTACTGGAACCGCCCCGACGAGACGGCCATCGCGCTGCGCGAGGACGCGGCGGGGCGCGTCTGGCTCTACACGGGCGACGTGGCGCGGATGGACGAGGAGGGCTACACCTACATCGTCCAGCGCAAGAAGGACATGATTATCGTCAGCGGCTTCAACGTCTACCCCTCGGAGGTCGAGGGCGTGCTCTACGAGCACCCGGCCGTGATGGAGGCGGCCGTCGTCGGCGTCCCCGACGCCTACCGCGGCGAGGCGGTCAGGGCCTTCGTCGTCCTCAAGGCCGGCGCGCAGGCCGCGCCCGAGGAGTTGATCGAGCACTGCAGGCGCGGCCTCGCCGAGTTCAAAGTCCCGTCCCGCGTCGAGATTCGGGAGAGCCTGCCGAAGACGGCCGTCGGCAAAATCCTCCACCGCGTGCTGCGCGAGGAGGCGCAGGCCGGGTGACCGGCGGGCGCGCCAGCGTGTAGAGTAGAACCCGAGCGACAGACCAGCGAGATAACTGATGAGCCACACAATCAAACGCGTCGTCGTCATCGGCTCCGGCACGATGGGCGGCGGCATCGCGGCGCACGCGGCTAACGCCGGCCTCGGCGTCCACCTGCTCGACCTCGCGCCCTCGGAGCTGACGCCCGACGAGGAGAAGCGCGGCCTCAAACTCGACAGCCCCGCCGTGCGCAACCGCCTGGCGGCGGCCGCGCTCGAACGCCTCAAGAAGTCGAAGCCGCCGGCCTTCTTCACGCCCGAGGCCGCGGAACTCGTCACGGCCGGCAACCTCGAAGACGACTTCGGGCGCGTCGCCGAGGCCGACTGGATTGTCGAGGCCGTCGTCGAAAGCCTCGGGCCGAAGCGCGAGCTGCTGGCGCGCGTCGAGCGCGCGCGCCGGCCGGGCAGCATCGTCTCGACCAACACCTCGGGGCTCCCCATCCGGCGGATAGCCGAGGGCTTCACGGAGGAGTTCCGCGCGCACTTCCTCGGCACGCACTTCTTCAACCCGCCGCGCTACATGAAGCTGCTCGAAGTCATCCCGACCGCCGACACGCTGCCCGAGGTGGTCGAGTTCATGACCGACTTCGCCGAGCGCCGGCTGGGCAAGGGCGTCGTCGTCTGCAAGGACACGCCGAACTTCATCGCCAACCGCCTCGGCTCGGTCCTCGGCGCCTCGACGCTCGCCTTCGTCCTGGAGAACGGCTACACGGTCGAGGAGGCCGACGCCGTCCTGAGCCCGCTCATCGGCCGGCCGAAGACGGGGCTCTTCCGCCTGCAAGACCTCGTGGGCCTCGACGTGTCGAGCGCGGTCGGCGACAACCTGTACGACCTCATCCCCGACGACGAGACGCGCGAGGCGCTACGCAACCAGAACCTCGGGAGCCTGCGCACGGCGCAGATGGAGCGCGGCCGCCTGGGCGACAAGTCGGGGCAGGGCTTCTACAAGAAGCCGCCGAAGGGCGGGAAGGCCGACATCCTCTCGCTCGACCTCGAAACGCTGGAGTACCGCGCGCGGCGCGAGCCCGACATCCCTTCCGTCAAAGAGGCGCTCAAGATCAAGTCGCTCCCCGAGCGCGTCCGGTTCGTGCTCGGGCAGGACGACAAGGCCGGGCGGCTCGCGCGCCACGCCGTCTACCACACGCTCGGCTACGCCTCGCGCCGCGTCCCCGAAATCGCCGACCGCATCGTGGACGTCGACCGCGCGATGCGCTGGGGCTACTCGCACGAGCTGGGGCCGTTCGAGCTGTGGGACGCGCTCGGCGTGCGCGCGACGGCCGAGGCGATGGCGCGCGAGGGCGTCGGCGCGGCGCCGTGGGTCGCCGAGATGCTCGACTCCGGGCGCGAGACTTTCTACCGGCGCGAGGGCGGCGCGCTCTCCTTCTACGACCCCGCGCGCCGGGAGTACGTCGGCGAGCCGGCCGACGAGCGGAAGCTCGCGCTCGCGCATCTAAAGTCCTCGGGGCGCGTCCTGCGCGGGAACCGCGGCGCGTCGCTCGTGGACCTCGGCGACGGCGTGGCGTGCCTGGAGTTTCACACCAAGCTGAACACGCTCGACGCGGACGTGGTGGCGATGCTGCGCGAGGCGGTCGAGGAGGTCGAGGCCGGCGACTGGCGCGGGCTCGTCGTCGGCAACGACGCGGCGGACTTCTCGGCCGGCGCGAACCTCGCGGCCGGGCTCGACGACCTCGGCGCGGTCGAGCGCGCGCTGCGCGAGACGCAGGAGGCGCTGACGGCGCTGCGCTTCTGCACGAAGCCGGTCGTGACCGCGCCCGCGGGGCGCGCGCTCGGCGGCGGCTGCGAAGTCTCGATGGCGGGCGCGCGCGCGGCGGCCGCGGCCGAGACTTACATGGGGCTGGTCGAGGTCGGCGTCGGCCTGATACCGGGCGCGGGCGGCTGCAAGGAGCTGGCGCGGCGCCTCGTCTCGCCGGCGATGCGCGCGGCGGGCAACGCCGACCCCGTGCCCTTCTTACAGCAGGCGCTCCAGACCGTGGCGACGGCGAAAGTCTCGACGAGCGCGGCCGAGGCGCGCTCCTTCGGCCTGCTGACCGAGGCGGATTTGATCGTGATGAGCCGCGAGCACCAGTTGGCCGAGGCCAAGCTGCTGGCGCTCGAACTCTCCGACGCGGGCTACGCGCCGCCGGTGCGCGGCAAGACCTGTTACGCGGCGGGGCGCGACGCCTACGCGGCGCTGTCGGCCGGGCTCTACATCATGCAGCAGGGCGGCTACATGAGCGAGTACGACCTGCACGTCAGCCGGAAGGCGGCCTACGTGCTGTGCGGCGGCGGCGTGTCGTCGGCGCAGTGGGTGGACGAGCAGCACTTCCTCGACTTGGAGCGCGAGGCGTTCCTCTCGCTCTGCGGCGAGGAGAAGACGCGCGAGCGCGTCGCGTACCTGCTCTCGACGGGCAGGCCGCTGCGGAACTAGGCGGGGGAGGGGGCGGGATGAAGGTCGGCGACGTGGTGGCGTGCGAGCGGACGTTCACGGACGAGGACGTGCGGCGGTTCGCCGAGTTCTCGGGCGACGCGGGGAGCCACCACCTGCGGCCGGACGAGTCGGGGCGGCTGATGGTCCACGGGCTGCTGACGGCGACGCTGCCGACGAAGATAGGCGGCGACATCAACTTCATCGCGCGCCAGTTGACGTTCCGCTTCCTGCGCCCCGTCTACGGCGGCGACACGGTGCGCTGCGAGGTGACCATCCTCGGGCTGGAGGACGCGGGGACGCACACGCGGCTCAGGTCTTCGTGGGTCTGCCGCAACCAGCACGGCAAAGAGGTGATGAGCGGCGAGGCCGAGGGCGTCGTCAGGGTTTGAGGGGCGAGTCCCCGGGTCTGAAATTCAAGCTTTGAGGTTGTTATGAGAGAAGCAGTGATAGTGGCCGGCGTGCGGACGGCCGTGGGCAAGGCGCCGCGCGGGAGTTTGCGCAGCGTGCGGCCGGACGACATGGCGGCGGCCGTCATCGAAGACCTCCTGCGGCGCGCGCCGGGGCTGCCGCCCGAGACGATTGACGACGTCGTCATGGGCTGCGCCACGCCCGAGGGCGAGTCGGGGACCAACGTCGGGCGCATCGCGGCGCTGCGCGCGGGGCTGCCGCACGAGGTCCCGGCGGTGACGGTCAACCGCTTCTGCTCGTCGGGCTCGCAGACCATCGCGATGGCGGCCGCCTCCGTCATGGCGGGCATGGCCGAGTGCGTCATCGCGGGCGGGACGGAGTCCATGAGCATGCTGCGCGGCAACACCAAGTTCCGCCCCAACCCGCACCTCGTCGAGCACCGGCCGGGCGTCTACCTCTCGATGGGGCTGACGGCCGAGAACGTCGCGCGCGAGTACGGCGTGACGCGCGAGGAGGCCGACGCCTTCTCCTACCGCAGCCACCAGCGCGCGCTCAAGGCCATCGCTGAGGGCCGGCTCAGGGACGACGGCATCGTCCCGCTCGACGTCGAGGTGCGCGAGGCCGCGGCCGGCGGCGGTGGCGTCAAGGAGAAGCGGTTCACCTTCGACACCGACGAGGGGCCGCGCCCCGACACGACGCCCGAGGGGCTGTCCCGCCTGCGCCCCGTCTTCCACGTCAAGGGGACGGTGACGGCCGGCAATTCGAGCCAGACGTCGGACGGCGCGGCCGCCGTCCTCGTCATGTCGCGTGAGCGGGCGGAGGAGCTGGGGCTCAGGCCGCTCATGCGCTTCGTCTCGTACGCCGTGGGCGGCGTGCCGCCCGAGCTGATGGGCATGGGGCCGGTGGCGGCCGTGCCGAAGGCGCTCAAGCTGGCGGGGCTCAGGCTCGACGACATGGACCTGATAGAACTCAACGAGGCGTTCGCGTGCCAGGCCATCGCGGTGATGCGCGAGCTGGGGATGGACGACGAGCGCGTCAACGTCAACGGCGGCGCGGTCGCGCTCGGCCACCCGCTCGGCGCGTCGGGCGCGAAGCTGACCGTGCAGTTGATGGGCGAGATGCGGCGGCGAAAGTCGCGTTACGGGCTGGTGACGATGTGCGTCGGCGGCGGGCAGGGCGCGGCCACCGTCTTCGAGAACCTTCAGGACTGAGCCGCCCCCTGCGCGCGCGGAGGCTGACAGCGGATGAGCGTTGACGACCCCTACCTCGGCCTGCAAGTCTCCGGCCGGGCGCGGGACATCTACGGGCGGCTGCGCGCCTTCATGGAGGCGCACGTCTACCCGAACGAGCGCGAGTTCGGGCGGCAGATAGAGCGGGGCGACCGCTGGCGGCCGGTCCCGTTGATGGAGGAGCTGAAGGCGCGGGCGCGCGCCGAGGGGCTCTGGAACCTGTTCATGCCGGGGGGCGAGCACGGCGCGGGGCTGACGAACCTGGAGTACGCGCCGATGGCCGAGCTGATGGGGCGCTCGGCGCACTTCGCGCCGGAGGTCTTCAACTGCTCGGCGCCCGACACGGGCAACATGGAGGTGCTCGCCCGCTACGGCTCGGAGGAGCAGAAGGAGCGCTGGCTGCGCCCCCTGCTCGCGGGCGAGATTCGCTCGTGCTTCGCCATGACCGAGCCCGACGTGGCCTCGTCCGACGCGACCAACATCCGCGCCAGCGTCACGCGCGACGGCGACGCCTACGTCGTCAGCGGGCGCAAGTGGTGGACGAGCGGCGCGGGCGACCCGCGCTGCCGCGTCGCCATCTTCATGGGCCGGACCGACCCGGCCGCGCCCAGACACCGCCAGCAGTCCATGATTCTCGTGCCGATGGACGCCGAGGGCGTGCGGGTGGAGCGGATGCTCAAGGTCTACGGCTACGACCACGCGCCGCACGGGCACGCCGAGGTGACGTTCGACGGGGTGCGCGTGCCGGCCTCGAACGTGCTGCTCGGCGAGGGGCGCGGCTTCGAGATAGCGCAGGGGCGTCTGGGTCCCGGGCGCGTCCACCACTGCATGCGGCTCGTGGGGATGGCCGAGCGCGCGCTGGAGATGACGTGCCGGCGCGCGGCGTCGCGCGTCGCCTTCGGGCGGCCGCTGGCGTCGCAGGGGGCGCTCAGGGCCGAAATCGCGCGCTCGCGGATGGAGATAGAGCAGGCGCGTCTGCTGACGCTGAGGGCGGCGATGATGATGGACACGGCCGGCAACAAGGCGGCGCGCGCCGAGATAGCGATGATCAAGGTCGTCGCGCCCAACGTCGCGCTCGCCGTCCTCGACCGCGCGGTGCAGGCGCACGGCGGCGCGGGCGTCTCCGAAGACTTCCCGCTCGCAGCGATGTGGGCCAGCGCGCGCACGCTCCGCCTCGCCGACGGCCCGGACGAAGTCCACGCCGAGGCCGTCGCGCGGATGGAGCTGGCCAGGTACGAAACGGCCGGGGGGGAAGAGTAGATGGGCGGGGAGGGGCGAGACGCCGGGCGGACGCGGACGGTGAGTTGGGAAGACCCGCGGGCGCTGGCCGAGGCGGCGCGCGGGCTGACGGGGCTGGAGTTCCTGCGGAAGGTGGCGGCGGGCGAGCTGCCGCGGCCGCCCATCGGCGAGCTGTTGAACTTCGGGCTGGCCGAGCTGGGCGAGGGGAGCGCGGTCTTCACGGTCGAGCCGGCCGAGTACCATTACAACCCCATCGGCGTCGTCCACGGCGGGCTGGCCGCGACGCTGCTCGACTCGGCGATGGGCTGCGCCGTCCACACGACGCTGCCGGCGGGCGCCGGCTACACGACGCTCGAAGTCAAGGTCAACTTCGTCCGCCCGCTGACGGCCGAGACGGGCGAGGTGCGCTGCGAGGCGCGCGTCATCCACGCCGGCGGGCGCACCGCGACGGCCGAGGGGCGCATCCTCGACGCCGCGGGCAGGCTCTACGCGCACGCCACCACGACCTGCCTCATCTTCCGCGGCTGACGCGCCGGCCCGCCGGCCCCGCGGCCGCGCCGGACGGGACGGCCACGGCGCAGGAGGTAGTCGGCGCGTCCGCCGTCTAGCCCGACATCAGGCGCGACATCAGGCGCGACATCAGGCGTTAATCTTCTTTCGTCGGCCAAAGCCCCGCGCCGCCGAACCGGCCGCCGGACGGGGCGGCGAACCCTTGAGCCGGCGGCCGAGTGACCCGATGGACCAGACCTCCGACACGAGGCCGGTGCGCGAGAGCGAGCGGCTCGACTGGGACGCGCTGGCCGGCTACCTGCGCGAGCGTCTGCCGGACGCCTCGGGCGTCGCGCTCGACGCGGCCGCGCCGCTGGAGGTCGAGCAGTTCGCGGGCGGCCACTCTAACCTGACCTACCTGCTGCGCTTCGGCGCCGACGAGTTCGTCATGCGGCGGCCGCCGTTCGGCCCCGTCGCGCCGAAGGCGCACGACATGGCGCGCGAGTTCCGCATACTCCGCGCGCTCCACCCGGTCTTCCCGCTCGCGCCGAGGCCGCTGCTGCTGTGCGAGGACGTGGGGCCGGTCGGCTCGGTCTTCTACGTGATGGAGAGGCGGCGCGGGCTGGTCGTGAGGGACGCCGAGCCGCCCGCGCTCGAAGGGCGTCCCGGCGAGCGCCGACGCGCGAGCGCGGCCGTGGTGGACGCGCTCGCCGGCCTGCACGCGGTTGACGTGCGCGCGCACGGGCTCGACGCTTTGGGGAAGCCCGAGGGGTTCGTCGCGCGGCAGGTGGGCGGCTGGGCCGAGCGCTGGCGCAGGTCGCAGACGGGCGAGCTGCCCGAGATGGACGCGCTGGCGGCGTGGCTCGCCGGACGCCTGCCGCCCGACCCCGCGCGGCCGGCGATGGCGCACGGCGACTACAAGCTCGACAACGTGATGCTCGACGCGCGCGACGTCGGCCGCGTCGTCGGCGTCTTCGACTGGGAGATGAGCGCGGTCGGCGACCCGCTCGTTGACCTGGGGATTCTGCTCGGCTACTGGGTGCACGCCGCGGCGGCCGCGCGGCGCGACTCGTCGGCGGCCGCGGTCACGGCGGCCGAGGGCTGGTTCGCGCGCGAGGAGATTCTCGAACGCTACGCCGCGCGCACGGGGCTCGACCCGTCGGCCGTCGGCTTCTACGAGGTCTTCGCCGTGTTCAAGCTCGCCGTCGTCATCCAGCAAATCTTCTTCCGCTACCGGCGCGGCCAGACCGACGACCCGCGCTTCGCCGCCCTCGGCGGCCGCGTCTCGTGGCTCGCGCGCGTCGCGTCGAAGCTGGCCGAAAAGCAGTAGACGGCGGACGGCAGGCGGCAGGCGGTGAATGAAGAAGGCGGCGCGTCCCGCTCGCAAGCCGGACGCGCCGCCCCTGTTCTCTACAGACTACTTTCTACCGGCCGCTACGCGCTCACCAGCAACACCTTGCCGCTGCGCCCCGGGCGTTCGGAGTGTTCGACGGCGGCGAGGACTTCGGCGAGCGGGTATTCGGCCTCGACGGGCGGGGCTATCTCGTTGGTCGCCATCGCGCGCAGCATCTGGGCGACGGTCGCCTGCTGGCGCTCGGGCGGCGCCGAGCGCCTCCACTCGCCGAGCCAGAAGCCGCGCACGGTGGTCGAGTTGAATATCATGCCGCCCGCGTCCACGGGCAGGGGCTGGCCCGAGAGCAGGCCGTAGACGAGCATCACGCCGCCGCGCCCGAGCGAGCGCAGCACGGCCGCGCCCGTCTCGCCGCCGACGGCGTCTATGGCCTTCGTCGCGCCCGCCCCGCCCGTGATTTCGCGCACGCGCCGGGGCACGTCCTCCTCGTCCGTGCAGACGACCTCGTCCGCGCCGAGCGCCTTCAGCTCCTCGGCCTGCGCGCGCCGGCGCACGACGTTGATGGTCTTGAAGCCGCGCAGCCGCGCTATCTGCAACACGACGCGGCCCAGCGTCGAGCCGGCCGCGGTCTGCACCAGCCACTCGCCGGGGCCGAGCGCCAGCTCCTCCACCATCATGATCCAGGCCGTCAGCGGGTTGACGACGAACTGCGCCGCCGCCCGGTCGCCGACGGCGTCGGGGACGGGGATGAGTTGCGCGGCCGGGGCGACGACGTACTCGGCCCAAGTCCCCGACACGCCGAGCGGGATGACGCGCTGCCCCGCGCTCAGGCGCGTGACGCCTTCGCCGACCTCGGCGACCTCGCCCATGCCTTCGAGCCCGGGCGTGGCCGGCGGCGTGGGCAGCAAGCCGTAGAGCCCGCGCACGGTCAGCAGGTCGGACGGGTTGACGGGGCGCGCGCGCATGCGGACGAGCGCCTGACCCGCCCCCGGCGCAGGGCGCTCGACCTCCTCGACGCGCAGGACTTCGGCCGGCTCGCCGAACTCGTGGAACCTGACGCTTAACATGCCCGAATCTTTAACACGTTTTCGGCGCGGCGGTCTATCGCTCCCCGCGCCCGCGGCCGAGAAAAAGTTGACCGCCCGCGCGCGCGGCGCCGGTCTTACTCGTGCTTGAGCGCGACCAGCGGGTCTACGCGCGTGGCGCGCCGCGCGGGGATGTAGCAGGCTAGCAGCGAGACGAACGCCAGCACGACGACGATGGCGCCGAAGGTCAACGGGTCGGTCGCGCCCACGCCGTAGAGCAGCCCCGACAGCAGCCGCGTCAGCGCCAGCGCGCCCGCCAGCCCCACGCCGATGCCGACGAGCGTCAGCACGAGCCCCTGCCTTAAGACGAGCAGCAGCACGCGCCCCGGCTCGGCGCCGAGCGCCATGCGCAGCCCTATCTCGCGCGTCCGCAGCGTCACCGAGTAGTTCATCACGCCGAAGATGCCGACGGCCGCCAGCAGCGTGGCCAGCGCGGCGAACAGCCCGAGCAGCAGCGTGTTGAAGCGCGCGCGCCCGACCGTCTCGGCCATCACCTGATTCATCGTCCGCACGTCGGCGACGGGCTGGTCGGGGTCTATCTGCGCCAGCTCGCGCCGCACGGCCGGCGTGACCTCCGCCGGGTCGCCGGCGGTGCGGACGACGAGCGTCATGAACGGGTAGGTCAGCTCGGGGTGCGGCTCGTAGACCGTCGGCTCGGCCTCGTCGGTCAGGCTGTCGTAGCGCACGTCGCCGACGACGCCGACTATCTCGGTCGGCGCCGGCTCCTCCGACATCTCGACGCGGATGCGCTTGCCGAGCGGGTCTTCGCCGGGGAAGTAGCGTTTGGCGAACGTCTCGCTGACGAGGACGACGTGGCGCGCCTCGGCCTGCTCGGCGTCCGTGAAGTTGCGGCCGCGCAGGAGCGGGATGCCCATGGCGCCGAAGTAGGCCGCGTCGGACACGCGGACGGCCGTGCCCGGCTCCTGGCCGGGCGGCGGCGCGGGCCGCCCCTCGACGCTGAAGCCGGTCGTCGCGCCCA
The DNA here is from genome assembly GCA_036387195.1 of Pyrinomonadaceae bacterium. GTDB lineage: Bacteria > Acidobacteriota > Blastocatellia > Pyrinomonadales > Pyrinomonadaceae > QHXN01. The sequence goes on from DASVUF010000243.1 coordinate 28,943, forward strand.
GGCCGCCGTAGAGCGGCAGGTAGTTCACCATCCCGGCCGCGCGGACGCCGGGGACGGCGCGCACGCGCTCCAGCGCCTGCCGGAAGAAGGCGACGTACTGCGCGTCATCCTTGTACTTGGAGGCCGGCAGCCGCAGGACCATCGTCAGCACGTTCTCCGTCTCGAAGCCCGTGTCAATCTGCCGCAGCCGCGCGAAGCTCTTCATCATCAGCCCCGCGCCCGCCAGCAGGACGAGCGCCAGCGCCACCTCGGCCACGACGAGCGCGCTCCGCAGGCCGCGGCTGCGCGCGCTCTGCGTCCCCGCGCCCTTGCCGCCCTCCTTGAGCGTGTCGTTGAGGTCAACGCGCGCCGCCTCGAAGGCCGGCGCGAGCCCGAAGACGACGCCCGTCAGCAGAGACACCCCGAGCGTCCAGACGAGCACCGTCGGGTTGAGGCTCACGCCCTGCAAGTTGACCAGGTCGCGCGGGCTGATGGCGACGAGCGCCTGCACGCCCCACCAGGCCAGCGCCAGCCCGAGCGCGCTCCCCAGCAGCGCGAGCAGCACGCTCTCCGTCAACAACTGCCGCACGATGCGCGAGCGCCGCGCGCCGAGCGCCGTCCGCAGCGCTATCTCCTTCTCGCGCGACGCGGCGCGCGCGAGCAAAAGGTTGGCGACGTTGGCGCACGCTATCAGCAGCACCAGCCCCACCGCCCCCAGCAGTATCCAGAGCGCGGGGCGGACGGCGCCGACCATCTGGTCGCGCAGCGGGAGGACTTCGGCGCTGTAGTTCCTGTTGAAGCGCGGCGACTCCTCGGCGAGCCGCGACTCGATGGTCTTCAGCTCGGCGTCGGCCTGCTCGACCGAGACGCCCGGCCTGAGCCGCCCGACGACCGAGAGGAAGCGGCCGCGCGACGCGCCGTTGTCGCCCTCGGCCTTCGGCATCGAGAGCACCATCCACATCTCGGCCGGCTTGCCCGTCCCCGACCTCTGCCGGATGTGCCACTGGAAGCCGGGCGGCATCACGCCGACCACGCCGAAGGGGACGCCGTTGAGCGTGACGGTCTTGCCCACGACGCCGCGGTCGCCGCCGAAGCGCCGCTGCCACACGGCGTGGCTGAGCACGACGCCCGCCGTGCCCGAGAGCCCGTCTTCGGGGAGGAGCGCGCGCCCGAGCATCGGCTCGACGCCGAGCACGCGGAACAGGTCGGGCGTGGCGAGCTGCGCCGAGACCTCCTCGGGCTCGCCCGCGCCCGTCAGGTTCAGCCGCTGGTCGGAGAAGGCCGCCACCGCCTCGAAGCTTTTGTTCTGGTCGCGCCACGCCTGAAAGTTGGCGCGCGAGGTCGTGTTCTGCCGCCGCCCCTCAGGCGTCACCTCCCACAGCATCACGATGCGCTCGGCGTCGCGGTAGGGGAGCGGGCGCAGCAGCAGGTCGTTGACGACCGAGAAGATGGCCGTGTTGGCCCCGACGCCGAGCGCCAGCGTCAGCACGGCGACCGCCGTGAAACCCTTGTTCTTGGCGAGCACGCGCGCGCCGAACCTCACGTCTTGCAGGAACGTCTCCATCGTCGAGAACCCCCAAGCCTCGCGGCTCATCTCGCGCACCCGCGTCTCGTTGCCGAACCGCCGCCGGGCGGCGCGGTCCGCCTCCCCGGCCGTCATCCCCGAGGCGCGCAGCTCCTCGGCCTTCATCTCGAGGTGGAAGCGCACCTCCTCCTCCAGCCTTCGGTCGAACTCGCCGCGCCGCAGGTAGAACAAGATTCGCCGCCACAGTTCGGACAGACGACCCATCGGGGCAACCACCTTCGTCGGAATTATTTGTCGGGAATGTTTTCCGGGGCCGCCCTCAGGCGGGGCGCACCACGCGCAGGATGGCTTCGAGCAGGCGCTCGAAGTAGGCGGACTCCTCCGCGAGCTGCCGGCGCCCGGCGGGCGTCAGGCGGTAGAGGCGCGCGGGGCGGTTGTTGTCGGAGACGCCCCACTCCGCCTCGACCCAGCCCTTGATGGCGAGGCGCTGGAGCGCCGGGTAGAGCGAGCCCTCCTCGACCTGCAACACGTCGTCCGACACGCGCTGGATGTGCCGCGCGATGCCGTACCCGTGCAGCGGCTCGCGGTTGCGTTCGAGCGTCTTCAGGATGAGAAGCTCCAGCGTCCCCGGCATCATCTCGGCCTTCTTCTGCGCGCGGCCTTTCGTCATCGAAAACGCCTCCCATACCTAGCCGGTCTAGGTATGGGAGGATGCCTGAGACGCAGGCCGCCGTCAAGAGAAAAATTCCGGCGGCGGCCTGCGGACTTCTCGCGCGCGAGTCGGGCGGCGCCCTTACTCGTAGCGGAGCGCGTCTATCGGGTCGAGGGCGGCGGCCTTGCGCGCCGGGTAGTAGCCGAAGAAGATGCCGACCGCCGCCGAGAAGACGACCGAGCCGACGATGGAGGCGGTCGAGACGAGCGTCGGCCAGCCCAAAAGCAGGGGCACGCCGACCGAGGCGAGGACGCCGAGCACGATGCCCGTGGACCCGCCCGCGAGGCTGAGCACGATGGACTCTATCAGGAACTGCGTGCGCACGGCCGACGAGCGCGCGCCGATGGCCATGCGGATGCCTATCTCGCGCGTCCGCTCGGTCACCGAGACGAGCATGATGTTCATGATGCCGATGCCGCCGACGAGGAGCGAGACGCCGGCGATGCTCGCCAGCAGCATCGTCATCACGCTGTTCGTCTCGTTGGCGGCCTCGGCCACGTCCGACATGTTGCGGACGGTGAAGTCGTCGGGCGCGCCCTCGCCGAGCCGGTGGCGCTGGCGGAGCAGCGCGGCTATCTGCGACTGCGCCGCGTAGGTCGCCTCGGCCGAGACGGCCGAGACGTAGGCGACCTGGACGCGCGTGTTGCCGAGCAGCTTCTTCTGGACGGCGGTGTAGGGCGCGAAGGCCGTGTCGTCCTGGTCGCGCCCCTGCGCGTCCTGCCCCTTGCGCTGCATCACGCCGACCACGCGGAAGGGCATGTTCGAGACGCGCAGCGTCTGCCCGACCGGGTCCTGGCCCGCGAAGAGGTTGTCGGCGATGGTCCGGCCGATGACGATGACGCGCGCGGCCGAGCGCACGTCCGAGTCGGTGAAGAAGGAGCCGCCGGCGACCGGCCACTTGCGTATCTCGGGGAACTGCTCGGAGACGCCCTGGATGGAGGCGCTCCAGTTGAGGTTGCCCGAGACGAGCTGCGAGCGCGAGTTGACGACCGGCGAGACGTAGGCGACGCTCGGCGTCTCGCGCCGGATGGCTTCGAGGTCTTCGACCGTGAGCGTGCTGGAGCCGGCGTCGGCGCCCGCGCCGCCGCGGACGCCGCCCACGTTCTGCGACCCCGCCGAGACGAAGAGCAGGTTGGTGCCCATCCCCTCTATCTGCGCCTGCACGGTGGCCTGCGCGCCCTGCCCGATGCTGACCATCACGATGACGGCCGAGACGCCGATGATGATGCCGAGCATGGTGAGCGCCGCGCGCGTCTTGTTGCGCGCCAGCGCGCGGAAGGCGATGCGGATAATCATTAAGACGTTCATGGCTTAACCTTCTGTCCCCGGCCCCGCCCGCGGGCGGCGGGGCGATTCACGGCGGAGGTGCCGGGGGGCGGCCGGCCGGCGGCGGGCGTATGAATCGAAGTATGAAAACCCGCCGCCGCCCCGCGCCCCCGGCGCCTCTGCGATGAGCCGCGCGCGGGGGCCGGGGCCCCGCGCGTAAGCCGACTCAGTCCCCGCCCGCGTCCTCTTCGTCGTCGGGCGGGGGGAAGTTCCTCAGCTCCTCGGCGGCGTCGCGCGGCGCGGCGACGGCGTAGTCCTTCTGGATGCGGCCGTCCCTGAAGACGACGACGCGGTCGGCGTAGGCCGCGATGTCGGCCTCGTGCGTGACGAGGACGAGCGTGATGCCCCGCTCGCGGTTGAGCCGCTGGAAAATCTCCATCACCTCGACCGAGGTGCGCGAGTCGAGCGCGCCCGTCGGCTCGTCGGCGAGGATTAGCCTGGGGTCGTTGACGAGCGCGCGCGCGATGGCGACGCGCTGCTGCTGGCCGCCCGAGAGCTGGTTCGGGTGGTTCTGCTCGCGCCCGACGAGGCCGACCGAGTGGAGCGCCGCGAGCGCGCGCCGCTTGCGCTCGGCCGGCTCGACGCCGGCGTAGAGCATCGGCAGTTCGACGTTCTCCAGCGCCGACGTGCGCGAGAGCAGGTTGAAGCCCTGGAAGACGAAGCCGAGCTTGCGCAGCCGGATGTCGGCGCGCTCGTCCTTCGAGAGCTTCGAGACGTCGCCGCCGTCGAGCGTGTAGGCGCCGCGCGTGGGGCTGTCGAGGCAGCCGATGATGTTCATCGTCGTGGACTTGCCCGAGCCCGACGTGCCCATGATGGCGACGAACTCGCCCGCGCGGATGTTCAGCGTGACGCCGCGCAGCGCGTGGACTTCGACGTCGCCCATCGCGTACGTCTTGTGGACGCCTTCGAGCCGTATGACCTCGGGCGCCGCCTCGGGCGCGCGCGCCGGCGGCGCCTCGCGCGTCACGTACTGCCCGGTTCCGACCTCAAGTGTGGCTTGCATGACTGAGATTCACCCCTCGTCTTTGAAGACCGCGGCGGCCGTCGCCGCCCCCGTCGCTTTGTCACTTTCGCGCCGCCCGCGCGGCCGCCGAAGGGCGCGCGCCCGTTTCGCTTAGCGCGCCCTGCCGCCGCCGCCGCCGCCGCCGCCGCGACCGCCCGCGCCGCGGGGCGCGCCGCCGAAGCCGGGGGCGGACGTCTGGCCGCCCTGCGCGCCGCCGGCCGAGGCGGCCGTGACGTTCTGGCCCGTGACGACCACTTCGCCCTCGCGCAGGTCGCCCTCGACCACCTCGGTGGCGGAGCCGTCGCTCAGTCCCACCTTGATGCGGCGCGGCTCGGGCTTGCCGTCGGCGCCCATGACCCAGACGCGCCTGAGCTGGCCGGGGAGCACGGGCTCGGTCGGCCGCGCGAACTGCGCCCGCGCGCCGCCCTGCTGCTGCTGAGGCTGCGCCGCCGCGGCGTCGCCCGGCTGCGGGGCGGCCGCGCCGCCGGCGTTGTTGGCCGCCGCGCCCTCGGTGTTCTGGCGCTGGCCGGCGTTGCGGCGCCGGCCGTTCGGGTCGCCGCCGCGCGCCTGCGCGCCGTCGGCCGTCTGCGGCGCGAAGCGCAGCGCCGAGTTGGACACCTTGAGCACGTTGTTGCGCTCGTCAATCGTGATGACCAGGTTGGCCGTCATGCCCGGCTTGAGCTTCTGCTCGGGGTTCGCCACGTCTATGACGACGTTGTAGGTGACGACGTTCTGCACGTTCTGCGGGTTGAGCCGCATCTGCTGGATGGCGCCCCTGAACTCCTGGCCGGGGAAGGCGTCCACGTCGAAGGTGACGCTCTTGGCCTGCTCGACGAGGCCGATGTCGGCCTGGTCAATGTTGGCGATGACCTGCATCTGCGTCAGGTCCTGCGCGATGGTGAAGAGCGTCGGCGCCGAAAGCGAAGCAGCCACGGTCTGCCCGACGTTCACGTCGCGCGAGACGACGACGCCGTCAATCGGCGACGTGATGGTCGTGTGCTGCAAGTTAATTTCCGAGAGCTGGAGCGCGGCGCGCGCCTGCTCGACCTGCGCGACGGCGTTCTGCACCTGCGCCTGCGAGCCGGCGACCTGCCCCTGAGACTGTTGCGCCTGCGCCTGCGCCTGCGCGACGGCCGCGGCCGCCTGCGTCTGGCCGGCGCCCGAAGCTGACTGCGCGTTCAACTGCGCCATCCTCAACTGCGCGACCGCCTGGTTGTGGCGCGCCTCGGCGGTCTTGTAGGCCGTCTGCGCCGTCACGTACTCGCGCTGCGAGATGACGCCGCTCTGGAGGAGCGACTGCTCCTGGTTGAGGACGCTGCGGGCGTCGTCGAGCTGCGCCCTGAGGACGGCGACGTTGGCCTCGGCGGCCGTGACGGCGGCCTGCTGGTTCTGCGTCTCGGAGCCGGCGGCCGAAGCGCGGGCGCGGGCGTCCGTGATGCCGGCGCGCGACTGCGCGACCCCGGCATTAGACTGCGAGACGGCGGCGCGGGCCTGCTGCAACTGCGCCTGCGCCTGCTGGAGGTTGGCGCGCGCCTGCTGCACCTGCGCCTGCGCCACCGACGGGTCGAGCTGCGCCAGAAGCTGCCCCTTCCTGACCGTCGAGTTGAAGTCGGCGTAGAGCGCCGAGAGCGTGCCCGACGCCTGGCTGCCGACCTGGACGGTGGTGACGGCCTGGAGCGTGCCCGTCGCCGTCACGGTGTTGCGCAGGTTGCCGCGCTCGACCTTCGCCGTCGTGTACTCGGCCGCGTTCGCGCCCTGCCCCCAGTACCAGAAGCCGCCCGCCGCGGCGACCGCGACGAGCATCACGACGACCGCCAGCCGCCTCTTCGTGTTCAGAAAAGATTTAACTCGCTGCATCTGCTTTTCCCCTGTGGGCGCGTCTAACGCGCGCCTCAATGCTTCCGTCTAAAAAGGGGCTCTTCCGCCCCCGATAAGCTAGACACCGGCGGGCGGCGCGCGGTTACAGGCGGCGCGGCGGTCAGTCTGAACGTACGTCTGCCCCCGCGCGGGCGTGTGTAACGGAAGCGGCGGGCGCGGTGTCTTACCTGACAGGGGGCGGGGAGAAGAAGACCCTGCGGCCCCGGAGAACAAGGGGGCGAAGACCCGAATTCAAGGGGAGAAAAAGGGGTGAAGTTATGAAGAAGATTTTCGGACTTATCATCAGTTTCGTCCTGCTGGCGGGCGCGGCGCTGCCCGCCTCGGCGCAGACCTCGCGCGGCCGTTACAACACGCGCGCGGCGCAGCAGAGGGCTTACGAGCGGCGGCAGCGCGACTACCGCTACGACCGGCGCTACGATGACCGCTACGACGACGACCGCTCCGTCTGGGAGAAGTCACGCGACAAGCTGACGGTGGCCGGCGGGACGGCCGCGGGCGCGGCGGTCGGCGCGGCCGCGGGCGGCGGGAAGGGCGCGATTATCGGCGCGCTGGTCGGCGCGGGCGCCTCGGCGCTCTACACCTACAAGCTGCGCGACAAGACGGACGACCGCTGGCGCCGCTGAAGACGGGCGCCGCCCAAGATAAGGGACGCGCGCCGCGCGCCGGCGTGTAACGAAGGGGCGCGGCGCGGTGTCTTGGGGTGAAGGGGGCTTCGGCCGAGGTCGAAAGGGGACGCCCCCGCAAATGACCCTCTCCCTCGGGGCAATAAACAAGGTAGACTAGGAGCACAAAGCAGTCATGAAGAAACTCGGAAGGATACAGAAGTTCGCCGTCGCCGGATTGTCGGCTCTGGCGTTGTCGGTCCCCGTCGCGCTGGCGCAGACCGCGGGCGGCGAGCAGCAGGGGCAGGGTCCGCAGGGCGAGCGCGCCGAGCGGCGCGGTGGCAAGGGCGAGCGCGGCGGCAGGCGTCACGGCCGTCACGGCCGTCACGGCGGCGGCGGCGGGCGCGACTTCGGCGTCCGCGGGCTGCGCGGCGTCGAGCTGAGCGACGCGCAGAAGGCGAGCCTCAAGCAGCTCCGCCAGGGATACCGCGACCGCACGCAGCCCGTGCGCGAGCAGTTGCGCGCCAAGCGGCAGGAGCTTCGCCAGGCGCAGTCGGGCACGGCGTTCAACGAGTCGCTCGCGGCGCAGAAGCTGACCGAGACGGCGGGGCTCAAGGCCAGGATGATGGCCGAGCGCCACCGCCTGCAACAGGAGTCGCTCGCCGTGCTGACGCCCGAGCAGCGGACGCAGCTCGAACAGCGCCGCCAGCAGCGCGAGCAGCGCCGCCAGGAGCGCAGGGCCGAGCGCGGCGCGCGGGCGCAGACGCGGCAACAGCAGTAAACCCTCAACCGGCGCGGGTGGCGCGGGCCCGGCGGCCCGCGCCACCCGCCCGCAACAAGGGACGGGCGGGTGGCAGGGACACTGGCGCACGAGCTTGAACAGGCGTCCGACGCGGAGCTGGCGCGCCTGGCGCACGCGGGCGACGAGTCGGCCTTCGCCGAGATAATGCGCCGCCACGGCCCGCGCGTCTTCCGCACCGCGAGCCGCTTCTTCAGGCGGCGCGAGCAGGTCGAGGAGGCGGCGCAGGAAGTCTTTTTGAAGGCGTTCACACAGCTCGACGCGTACGAGGGGCGCGGCTCGTTCGAGGGCTGGCTGACGCGCATCACGACCAACACCTGCCTCAACCTTCTGCGCAGCGCGCGCCGGCGGCCGGAGCTGACGGCCTCGGACCTTTCCGAAGACCAGAGCGCGTGGCTGGAGAACAGCCTGGCGGGCGCGGCGGCCGAGCGGCAGGAGTCGGTCGAGCGCGGGATGGTCGCCGCCGATTTGGCCGACCGCGTGCTCGGGACGATGAGCGAGGACGACCGCGTCGTCCTGATGATGGTGGACGGCGAGGGCGCGTCGGTGAAGGAGGTCGCGGAGGCGACCGGGTGGAGCGAGTCGAACGTGAAGGTCAAGGCGATGCGCGCGCGCCGCAGGATGCGCGAGGCGGTCGAGAAGCTGATGTCGTGGCGGCGCGAGGCGGGTTGAAAAGTTTTTGGTCGGCGCGGCGGATTCGCGCGCGGCCGGAAAGCTCGGGTGGGCGATGAGAGACGAACACATCAAGAGGGTGCTCGACGAGACTCCGCTGTCGAGCCTGGGGCGGGCCGAGGCCGACGCGCTGCGCGCGCACGCCGCGGGGTGCGCCGAGTGCCGGCGCGCGCTCGCGGCGGCCGGCGCGGCGTCGCTGATGCTCGGCGCGCGCGCGGCCGAGACGTTCGAGCCGTCGCCCTTCTTCCAGACGCGCGTGCTGGCCGCGCTGCGCGAGCGGCGCGCGGCCGAGGAGGGCTGGACGCTGGCGCGCCTGTGGAGGTCGGCGGGGCTGCTCGTCTCCTCGATGGCGGCGACGGTGGCGGCGCTGGCGGTCGTGACTTTCGTCGCGCCGGCGCAGCAGCAGCAGGCGACGGGGCTCGAACTGGCGTCGGGCGTCGCGTCGCCCTACTCGGCCGAGGAGGTCATCTTCGACGACGCGGCCGCGGGCGGCGAGCAGATGTCGTACGACGAGGTGCTGACCTCGCTCTACGGCGCGGAAGAGGAGGCGGCGAGGTGACGACGACGGACAGGGTGAGACGCAACGTCTGGCTGGTGCGGGCGGCGGCGCTCGGCATCTTCCTGCTCGGCTTCGCGGCGGGGGCGCTGGCGCCGGCCGCCTACCGCGCGTGGGCCCCCGAGGGCGGGCGCGAGCGGCGCGCCGGGCGCTTCGAGCGGATGAGCGAGCGGCTCGACCTGACCCCCGAGCAGAGGGCGCAGGTGCAGCAGATTTTCGGCCAGACGCGCTCGCAACTGGAGGCGCTGCGCAAAGAGTCCGAGCCGCGCGTCGCCGAGATACGCCGGCAGGCCGACGAGCGCATCCGCGGCGTGCTGACGCCCGAGCAGTGGGAGAAGTTCCGGCAGGAGCGCGACGAGCCGCGCCGCCGCGGCGGACGCCGCGACAGGGAAGGCGGCGACTCGAAGTAGCGCGCCCCGCGCCCCGAACGAGAATGCGGCGCGCCCCGCGTAGCGAAGGAGAATGAGGAGCCCCTGCGGACTTGAAAGTCCGCAGGGGCTCTCCGTTTGAAAGACGCCGCGAACGGCGCGCGGGGCGCGAGCTTCCACGCCCGGGCGCTCGAAAGCAGGCTTAAAGAAGAAGCGCCGTCACTCTGTGTCGAGTGACGGCGCTTCTTAACGTCCGCGCCGCGCGCCCGCCGCGGTCGGCGTCCCCGCGCTCCCGGCGCCGGGCCGGTCAGTTCTTGCCCTTGCCCTTGCCGTTGCCCCCGCCGGCGCCGCCGCCGTGCTGCTTCGCGCCCTGCGGAGGGCCGCCCGCGTGGCGTCCGCCGCCCTGCGGGGCGGGCGACTGCTGACGGCGCGCTTGGCCTGGAGGCGCCTGCGCCGCGGCCGCGCGCGGCTGCGACTGCGGCCCGGCGCCGCCGCGGCCGCGCGGCTGCGACTGCGGGCGCGCGCGCATCATCTCCTGCTGCTGGGCGCGCTGCGCGGCGCGCTGCTGCTCGCGCTGCGCGGCGGCCTGCTGCCGCGCCTGAGCGCGCCCCTCGGCCTGCTGCATCTTCGAGGCGCGCTGCTGCCGCTCGGCGACCGCGCGCTGCTGCCGCTCGGCCTGCCTCTGCTCCTGCCGCGCGTGCCCGGGGCGCTCGCCGCGCGCCCGCTCGTCGCCGCGGCCCGCGACCCTCTCGCCTAAGGGGACGCCGGGCTGCTGCTGCTGCGGGAAAGAGTCCCTGACACGCGCGGCCCGCCCCTGCGTCTTCTCGGCGCGCCCCTCCTGCGCCCTCTCCTGCCGGCGGGGCTGGCGCGCGTCGTCGAGGTTCAGCTTCTGCTTCTTCTGCTTCTCGGGCAGCGCGGCCACGCCGAGCCTGCGCGCGAGGTCTTCGCGGCCGGGACGCGCCGGCGGCGGCGCGCTCGCGTAGACCTGCGTCGCGTCGAGCTTCTTCGCCAGCCCCGGCGGCAGAGTGAAGCCGCGGCGCTCGACGGCGCGCGCGAGCGAAGCCTGCCGCAGCGCGGCCACCGACAGCGGGTCGCGCTGCGGGCGCACGCCCTCGAAGGCGCGCGGGTCGTAGCGCGCCAGCGCGCCGCGGTCAATCACGCGGCCGAAGTCGTCCACGGAGACGACCGTCAGCCCGCCCGGCGCGTTCACGTTGAGGACGCGCTCGAAGAAGGTCTGGCCGCCGTCCGGGTAGCGCGGCTGCCAGTCGGCGTCGTAGTAGGCGGGCGCGTACGGCTCGCCCGGCGCGAGCGGCGACCAGCCGACCTGGTTCGCCCCCGTCGCCGGCAGGAAGGCCACCAGCGCCGGCGCGTAAGAGTTCTGCGCGCCCGCGTCGCCCGGCGCCCAGTACCAGCGGCCGTCGGCGTTCAGCCAGCGGCCGTAGTGATACGGCGCGTAGCCCCACGGCTCGTTCGACACCCACGTCAGCCCGTACGGGTCGTCGAGCGCCCAGTAGCCCTCGCGGTACGGCGCCCAGCCCTCGTCCACGCGCGGGCTCCAGACGTTGCCGTAGCCGTCGAGGCTGCTCCACTCGCCGTAGCGGTCGAGGTCGTAAGCCCCCGGCACGCGCTCGGGCACGTAGCGGTAGCTCTCGTAGCTCTCGTACGGGTCGTAATAGTTGGGGTCGCTCAGGTACGCGTTGTAGTCCTGGTAGCGGCCGTCGTAAGCGTCCGGGTACTGGTAGCCGTAGTAGTCGTCGAGCAGCCCGCCCGCGTAGTCCGGGCTCAGCCGCGAGAGCGCGACCTGCGCGGCCGTCTGCCCGAGCAGCGTCAGCATCTCGCCCTTGCTCACCTGCCCGCTGCCCGCGAGCCCGACGACCTGCGCCAGCCCGCTCAGGACCGAGACGAAGGCCGAGCCGTCGTCGTTGTAGCCGACCTCGTAGAGCCCCGGCTCCTGCAAGTCAACGGCGCCGTAGGGCGTGGCCACCTCGAACAACTCGCCGGGTTCGAGCCGGCCGACGTTGAAGATGGCCGAGCCTTCGCGCAGCGCCAACTGCGTGCGGCGCTCCGAGAGCGACACGACGTCGAGCGACGAGCTGGGCTCGAGCCGCGCGAAGTTGCGCCCCGTGAAGGCGAGCGCCGCGCGCGAGTCTTCGCGCGCGTAGAGCCGGTCGCCCTCGGTCAAAGGCGTGTTGGGCGTCAGCGCGAGCCACTGGTCTTCGGGCGCGTCGGCGCCGAGCCCGCGGCTGAGTCCCACCTCGCCGTCCACGCGCTCGACGCGGACGGCGCGCGCCCCGGCCACCGCCTCGGCCTTCGGCTCGCGCCTCATCCAGAGCGCGCCCGCCACCGCGCCGAGCGCGGCGAAGCCGAGGAAGACGAGCGCCAGGCGCCGCCAGACTTTCAGATTGTTGGAACGTGCGCTCACGATTGTTACATCTCCGTTGCAGACTGATTTATATACTTCATAAATACACACAAGCGGCGTGCCGCCGCGCCGCCCGCCCCGCGCCGCGGCGTCTTAGTCCGTCGCCGTTGAACTTACGCCGGGCCGCGCGCCGCCGGCGGCGCGCGCCCGCGTCGAGAAAGCGTACGTTAGCGGCCGATATCGTGTGCCGGCCGACACCATCCGGTCGGCGCGCGCCCGTCAGTGTTGCGTTCGCGTTGCGCCGGGCCGCGCGCGGCGGCCGGCGCGGGCGGGAATTGTTTGCGTACGGGCATTTACCCCTTCTGCGGTAAGAGCGGACACGTTAAGGTGCGCAGGGCGGCGCGGCGCGCGCGCGTGAACGACGTTTTTGGCGGGGCTTCGCGCCCGCGGCCGAGTGGCACGGGGGTTGTAACAGCATAGAGCGTCACATGCTTCGCCGGCGCAGGGCCGAGCGGGCCTTTGAAGGTGGAGAAGGGGGATATTGAAAGATGGCAAGCAATCGTAAAGGTTTGACGAAGGGCGCTTCGGCGCTGGCGCTCGGGCTTCTGTTCGCGCTGCCGGCCACGGGGCTCGCGCAGACGGGCTACTGGGGCGCGCAGGATAGGCGCGACGAGCGGCAGGAGCGCCGCGAGGAGCGCCAGGAGCGCCGCGAGGAGCGCCGCGAGGACCGCCAGGAGAGGCGTGAGGAGAGGCGCGAGTCGCGCCGCGGCCGCGACTGGGGCAACTACGGCGGCTGGGGCGGCTCGCAGCAGCTCCGGCAGACGGCGCTCAACGCCGGCTACAACAACGGCATCGAGGAAGGGCGGCGCGACCGCCAGCGCGGCGAGCGCTTCAACTTCACCGACGAGAGCGACTACCGCAGCGCCTCGAAGGACTACAGCTCGCGCCTCGGCAACCGCTCGCTCTACCAGCGCTTCTTCCGTCAGGGCTTCGAGAACGGCTACCGCGACGGCTACAACGGCTACTAAGCCGCCCGGCGCGCGGCTCGCTCGAAGAGCCGGCTGACAACGTAGAACAAGGGGACGCGGCTTGATGATTTACTTCATCAAGCCGCGTCCCCTTTTCTACGCCGCCCCCGCCTTCACCCTTTACTTCATTCCCACCCGCCCTGCGATTCTAACGCGGCCCGGTAGAAGGGCGAGCGCCGGCGTGGCCGCTTCATCATCCCGACCCCGGCGGGCGCGGCCCGCTCAGGCGCGCGGGTTGATGAGCGCCTTGACGACGCGCCCTTCGGCGACGGCCGCCAGCGCCTCGCCGGCGCGCGCCAGCGGGTAGGCGTCGAGCGCGAGCCGCGACCACGGCTCGGAGCGCGCGCCGTCGGCCATCAGCCGCGCCCCGCGGTAGAAGTGCGAGAAGTCCGAGCCCCAGCAGCCGCGCACGTCGAGGTGTTTGCGGTTCAGGTCCGAGTGCGGGTTGAAGGCGACCTCGCCGTGGTCCGTGTACTGGCCGACGACGACGACCGAGCCGGCGTCGCGCGCGTAGCGCATCGCCTCGACGACCGCGCCGGGCGCGCCCGTCGCCTCGATGCAGACGTCGGCCCCGCGCCCCTCCGTCTGCTCCAGCACCCACGCGGCGCGCTCCTCGGGCGCGCGCCGCTCTACGTCGAGCGTGGCCGCCGCGCCCATCTCGCGCGCCGCCGCCAGCCTCTGCGCCGGCGCGCCCGTGCAGATGACGCGCAGCGCGCCCCGCATCAGCGACAGCGCGACGGCCGACAGCCCGACAGGCCCCGAGCCGAGGACGAGCACGGTCGAGCCCAGGGGTATGTCCGCGCGCTCGACGGCGTGGAGCGCGGTCGGGAGCGCGCAGCCACCGGCCATGAACCGCTCGGGCTCGACCCCCGCGAGCGGGATGCAGCGCGTGCCCGGCTTCAGGTAGACCTTCTCGGCCCAGCCGCCGGCGAGCGTGTCCGCCAGGCCGTAGGTGACGCCGTAGACCTTGCGCGAGGGGCAGCGCGTCGTCGCCTTTGCGACGAGGCAGTGCCAGCAGGCGTGGCAGGTGCGGTGAACGTCGAGGAAGGTGACGCGGTCGCCCTCGCGGAACTCGCGGCCGTCCACGTCGAGCAGCCGCCCGCGAATCTTCTCCAGCCGCCCGACCGAGACGTGGCCGGGCACGAGCGGGTAGGGCACGCCCGCCAGCCGCCCGCGCTGCAAGTGCACGTCCGTCCCGCAGACCTCGCTCAGCTCGACGGCGAGCAGCGCCGAGCCCATCTCCAACTCGGGCTCGGCCACCTCGCGCACCTCGACCGGCTCGCCCGGTCCCGGCATCACCGCCGCCAGCACTTTCGTCATGCCGACATTTGTAACACGCGCGGCTTCGGCGGCCGAAGCTGACGAAGCCGTCGGCCGCGTCCGCGTCCGCCGTCGCGCGGACGAAGCGGTCGCCGCGCGCCGGGCGCGCTTCGGCGCCCACGGCGCGGAGGCCGTCGGCCGCCCCCTCGTCGTCGCGCCGGCCGTCGTCGCAGGGGCGGGGCGAGTCCGCCGCGCCGGCGGGCGGGAGAGGCTCGCCGTCAACCGTAATGAGTAGAACTCGGGCGGCGCGGCTCGATTGAATTTTCGCGCGGCGGCGTCTAGGATTTTCCGGCGCTTCAGGAATGTTTCGGCGTGAGGCGGGCGAATCTCCCCGGCGCACGGGGCCGGGAGGCCGGGGGTTTTGGGTGATGGGGGGAGAGTCGGGGCGGACGGGGGCGGCGCTGGTCTTTGTCTACAACGCTGACAGTGGCGTCTTCAACGCGCTGGCCGACGCGGCGCATAAAATCTTTTCGCCGCGCACGTACGGCTGCAACCTCTGCGCGCTCACGCACGGCGCCTTCCGCGAGCGCGCGGAGTGGCGCGCCTTCCTCGACGGCCTCGGCCGCCCGCTGGAATTTCTCCACGCCGACGAACTGCGCGCGCGCTACCCCGCAGCCGACGCCCCGCTCCCCGCCGTCTTCCGCAAGCGCGGCGCTGACCTCGAACTCCTCGCCGGCGCCGACGCCGTCAACGCCTGCCGCACGCTCGACGACCTCAAGCGGCTGATTACGGAAAGGCTGAAGGCGGAACGTTGAAGGATGAAGGGACGGCCGCCGGCGTTCCCTTCGTACCTCACCCTTCGGCCTTCAGCCTTCGCCCCTCACCCTTCAGCCTTCAGCCTTGGGCCTTCGGCCTTTCTACCGTCACCGCCCGAGAACTTTCAGGAGCCGGTCGGGGTAGTCGGTCATGACGCCGTCAACGCCGAGGGCGGCGAGGCGGCGCATGTCGTCTTCGGCGTTGACCGTCCAGACGTGGACGCGCAGGTTGCGCTCGTGCGCGGCGCGCAGGAGGTCTTCGGTCAGCAGGCGCGCGCCGGCCGCCGACTCGGGCGTCTGCAAAGCCTGCATGCGCGGGCTGTAGGAGCGGCCGAGCCCCGCCCTTTGCAGCGCGAGGAAGGAGGCCACCTCCGAAGTGCTCGCCGACGTGGCCACCTCCGGGCACTCGCGCCGGAACCGCTCCATCGTCGAATCGCTGAAGGCCGCGACCAGCACGCGCGTCGTCATGTCGCGCTCGCGTATCAGGCGGCAGAGCGCGGCGACGACGGGCGGGTCGGCCTGCTTGGGCTCGATGTTGAAGCGGAGGCGGGGCAGCGCGTCGAAGACCTCGCGCAGCGTGGAGACGGTGACGCCGCGGCCGCGCAGGGGGAAGCTCCTGCCGCCGTCGGGCGTGAAGCGGAAGGCCGCGTCGAGCCGCTTCAGCTCGGCGAGCGTCAGCGCCGAGACGCGCCCCGCGCCGTCGGTCGTGCGCTCGACCGTCGAGTCGTGGATGACGACCAGTTCGCCGTCCGAGGTGGCGCGCACGTCCGTCTCGACCACGTCGGCGCCGAGCGCCGCCGCGCGCTCGAAGGCGTAGAGCGTGTTCTCGGGCCACAGCCCCGCGCCGCCGCGGTGCGCGATGACGAGCGTCCGCCCCGGCGCGTCCCCCTTGAAATATGCGTGCTCGGCCACGGCCTCACCCGTCGTGCGCGACAGCCACAGGTAGAGCCCGCCGGCCGCGACGGCGAGCAGCGCGGCCAGCGCGGCCAGCGCGCGCGCGGCGCGCCCCCACCTTCGAGCCCCCCGCGCCCGCACGCTCAGCGCTGGACGCGCCCCGAGGCGTCGCCGCCCACCAGCGCCTCGACCTCCGCGGCCGAGACGAGGTTGAAGTCGCCGCCGATGGAGTGCTTCAGGCACGAGGCGGCGACCGCGAACTCCAGCGCCTCCTGCCCCGTGCGGCCGGTGAAGAGCCCGTAGATGAGCCCGGCCGCGAACGAGTCGCCGCCGCCCACGCGGTCAACGATGCGCACGTCGTAGCGGCGCGACTGGAGCACGCGCCCCTCGTGCAGCATCATCGCCGACCAGCCGTTGTCGTCGGCCGAGCGGCTCTCGCGCAGGGTGATGGCGACGGCCTTCAGGTCGAAGCGCCCGGCGAGCGTGCGCGCCACCTGCTCGTAGCCGGCGGCGGCGACGTGGCCGCCCTCGACGTCGGAGCCCTCGGCCCTGACGCCGAAGACCTTCTCGGCGTCCTCCTCGTTGCCGACGGCGACGTCCACCCACTCCATCAGCCCCTTCATCGTCTCCTGCGCCTGCCCGGGCGTCCAGAGCTTCTTCCGGTAGTTGAGGTCGCACGAGACGGTGAGCCCCGCCTCCTTCGCCGCGCGGCATGCCTCGGCCGTCGCCGCGGCGACGCCGGGCCCGAGCGCCGGCGTGATGCCCGTGAAGTGAAACCAGCCCGCGCCGTCGAAGACCCGCCCCCAGTCGAACTGCCCCGGCCCGACCTGCGAGACGGCCGAGCCCGCGCGGTCGTAGACGACGACCGAGGGGCGCTGGCTGGCGCCCGTTTCGAGGAAGTAGACGCCGATGCGCTCGCCGCCGCGCGCGACGAACGACGTGTCCACGCCGTGCGCGCGCAGCGCCGAGACGGCCCCGTCGCCGAAGGGGTTTGCGGGCAGGCGCGTGACGAAGCGCGCGTCGAGCCCGAAGTTGGCCAGGCTCACCGCGACGTTGGCCTCGCCGCCGCCGTAGGTCAGCTCAAGCTCCCGCGCCTGCGAGAACCGGAGCCGCCCCGGCGTCGCCAGCCTCAACATGATTTCTCCGAATGTCACCACCCGCATAAGTCGTTTGTCTCCTCCCGCCGGCCGGCGCCGGGTCAGCGCCCGCGCGCCTCCCTGATTCGCTCTATAAAGTCGCGCGCCGCGCGCGTGACCGAGGCGAAGTCGCCCGTCTTCGCCCCGCCCGTCAGACTCCCGCCCGCGCCGACGGCGACCGCGCCGGCGCGTATCCACTCGGCGACGTTCGACAGGTCAACGCCGCCCGTCGGCATCAGCGGCGCCTGCGGCAGAGGCCCCCTGATGGCCCTGATGATGGCGGGGCCGAAGGCCTCGCCGGGGAAGAGCTTGACGACGTCGGCGCCCGCCTCCATCGCCTCGACGACCTCGCGCACCGTCATCGCGCCCGGCATGACGGGGACCTGGTAGCGGTTGCACAGCCGGACCGTCTCGGCGTTGAGCGACGGCGCGACGACGTAAGAGGCGCCCGACAGGATGGCGATGCGCGCCGTCTCGGGGTCGAGCACGGTGCCGGCGCCGAGTATCAGCTCGGACGGCTTGTAGCGCGCCGCGAGCGCCTCGATGACGCGGTGCGCGCCCGGCACGGTGAAGGTCATCTCGACGGCCGGGCAGCCGCCTTCGAGCACGGCGTCGGCCGTGCGCGTCGCGGCGTCGGCCGTCTCGGCGCGCACGACCGCGACGAGCCCGGCGTCGGTGATGCGCCGCAGCAGTTCGAGCTTGGGAATCATCGTTTCAGCACGCCCCCCTTCGCGCCTCGGCGGACGCCGGGCGGGATGTCCGTCGTCAACCGGCCGAGCCGCCCGCGCTTCAAGCCCCCCGACGCCGGCGCGGCGCGTTCGGAACCCCCGCGCGCTACCGCGGGTGGTTCTGACCCACGCCGCGCAGCGCCGGGTAGAGCTTCTGAAAAGCCTTGTAGCGTTCGTCCAACACCTTCGCCGCGTCCGCCTGCGGCGCGACGCGCACGCGCACGCGGACGGCGGCGTCGCACGCCTCCTCGACCGAGCCCCAGGCGCCGGCGCCCACGCCGGCCAGCAGCGCCGCGCCGTAGGCCGCGCCCTCGTCGGCCTCGACCAGCTCGACCTCGCGGCCGTAGACGTCGGCCTGCACCTGCCGCCACAGGGGCGAACGCGCCCCGCCGCCGCCGAGCCGTATCGTCCCGACCGGCGCGCCCATCTCCTCTAAGACGGTCAGCGTGTCGCGCAGCGAGAAGGCGACGCCCTCCATCAGCGCCCGGACGACGTGCGCGCGCGTGTGGCTCGCCGTCAGCCCGACCAGCGCCGCCCGCGCGTGCGGGTCGAGGTGCGGCGTGCGCTCGCCCATCAGGTACGGCGCCCACAGCAGCCCGTCCGAGCCGGGCGGCGCCAGCGCGGCCTCGTCCGCCAGCCGCTCGTAAGGGTCGCGGCCGTCGTCGGCGCCCGCGCCGAACTGGTCGCGGAACCAGCGCAGAGAGAGCCCCGCGCCCTGCGTCACGCCCATGACGTGCCAGCCGCCGGGGACGGCGTGGCAGAAGGTGTGGACGCGCCCCTTCGGGTCGAGCGCCGGGCGGTCGGTGGCGGCGAAGACGACGCCCGACGCGCCGATAGTCGCGCCGACCGCGCCGGGACGGACGAGCCCCACGCCGACCGCGCCCGCCGCCCGGTCGCCCGCGCCCGCGACGACCGGCGTGCCCTCGCGCAGCCCCGTCGCCTCCGCGCCCTCTTTCGAGACGCGCCCCGCCACCTCCTGCGACTCGAAGACCCGCGGCAGGAGCCCCGCGTCCAGCTCCGTCAGCGAGAGCATCGCGCCCGACCACCTGCGCCGGCCGACGTCGAAGAGCAGCGTCCCCGAGGCGTCGGCCACGTCGGTCGCGCGCTCGCCCGTCAGGCGCAGCCGCACGTAGTCCTTCGGCAGAAGCACCCGCCGCACGCGCGCCCACACCTCGGGCTCGCGCTCGCGCACCCAGAGCAGCTTGGGCAGCGTGAAGCCTTCGAGCGCAGGGTTCGAGACGAGCCGGATGAGCCGCTCGCGGCCGACGCGCTCGGTCAGCGCGCGACACTGCTCGTGCGTGCGCGCGTCGCGCCAGATGATCGAGGGGCGCAGCGGCTCGTCACCTTCGTCGAGGAGCACCGCGCCGTGCATCTGGCCGGTCAGCCCGACGCACGCGACCTCTTCGGCCCGCACGCCTTCGGAGGCGAGCACGGCGCGCGCGGCCTCGCGACTCGCGCGCCACCAGTCGCGCGCGTCCTGCTCGGCCCAGCCCGCCCGCGGCGAGGCGAAAGGCGCGTGCTCGACGGTCGCCGAGGCGACGACCCGGCCCGAGGCGTCCACCACGAGCGCGCGGCTGCCGCCCGTCCCGACGTCAATCCCGAGGAACTTCATCTGTCGTTTTCTCAGGCGTAAGTTTTACCACTCCCCGGCCGGCGTCGCCACGCCCCGCCGCCCGCGGCGCGCGGCCAACTCGCGCGCGAGCAGCAGCAGCGCCGCGCAGAGCGGGAGCGCCAGCCACGGCGCCAGAGGGTAGGCGCGCGCCCCGCCGCCGAACATCTCCGAGAGGTAGCGCCCCACCGCCCAGTGCGGGAAGTAGCACAGCATCGCCCCGTGCGCCGCGCCGACGAGGTTGACGAAGGCCGACAGCAGCGCCGCCGCCCCGACCAGGACGGCCGCCGCCCGCCTGCGCCCCGCGCCGCCGAGCGCGCCGAAGCCCGCGAGCCCCGCGCACGCCAGAGGCATCGCCGGCAGCAGGTAGCGCGGGCCGTACTGGCACGTCCCGTCGGCCTCGATGTTGAGGATGTACGCGGCCAGCGCCGCCAGCATCCCGAAGAGCAACCACCGCTCGCGCCGCAGGCCGCGCGGCAGGAGCGCCAGCCCCACGAGCCCCGCCCAGAAGACCGGCGCGTAGAGCGTCAGCATCCGCGCGTAGAAGACAGACTTCGCCGCGAAGTTCTCCCACGACGGCCGGAAGAAGGTGTCGCTGTAGCCGCCCGCCACGTTCGGCAGCAGCAGCGGGTTCCCGAAACAGACGGCGTTGTAGACGAGCAGCGGCGCGAGCCCCGCCAGTCCCCCCGCGGCGAAAAGGGGAAGCAGCCTCCAGCGCTTTAACGAGACGAAGTACAGCCCCGCGACCGCGACCGGCGGCGCGGGCAGCATCGAGGTCGTCACCGTCAGCCCCAACAGCGCGCCCGCCGCGAACGAGGCCGCGCCCGGCCTTCGCGCCCCGCCGCGCCCGAGCCGGAGCACGAGCCACAGCGCCAGCGTCATGTAGCCCGCGGCGAGCGAGTCGTGCCAGGCGACGCCCGAGTAGGCGAAGGCCGTCGAGCCGAGCCCGTAAGAGAGCGCGGCGACGAGCGGCCAGAAGACGCCGCCGCCGCGCCCGCCGCCGCTCTCCTTCAAAAACTCTCGCGCCGTCCCGAAGACCGCGACCGCCGCCGCCGCCGTGACGAGCGACGCCGTCAGGAAGGTGACGAGCGCCGCCGTCAGAAGGTAGTCGCGCCCGTAGCTGAGCCCCGCCGCGCGCAGCGGCGCGTAGGCGAGCGCGCCCGCCATGAACTGCCCCGGCTGCTTCGCGGGGTAGACGTGCCCCCGGTAGAGGAACGCGTCCACCACCGGCTTCACCTGCAAGCGTTCGACGCGCGAGCCTTCGAGGTGGAAGTGGCCGCGCTCGACGTAAGCCTCGACGCCCGCCTGCTGCAACCCGAACGCTTCGAGGTTGCCCGAGTTGATTGCGACGCCGTACGCCAGCCAGAGCGACGCGAAGAGCAGCCACTCCGGCCGCGCGAGTCGCGGCCGCGGCCGGGGGGCGGCGGCCCCCGTGCCCTCCGATTTTTCGTCGTCGTGTATCATCGTGCGGCGGAAGGATATTATCACCGGCGGAAATGAAAAAGGCATGAAGCGGACACCCAACACACTCGCCAGGCCGGCGGCGCTCTGGCTCGCCGCCTTCCTTCTCGCCGCGGGCGCGCCCGCGGCGCCCGCCCCCGCGCGGCCCGCCGCGCAGACGCGCCCCGCGGCGCAGGCCGACGCCGAGGCGTCGAAGTGGGTCGAGGAGACTTTGCGCTCGCTCTCCCTGCGCGAGCGCGTCGCGCAGCTCGTCGTCGTCGCCGCGCAGAGCGACTACATGAACTTCGACGGCGAACGCTTCGCGGAGCTGCGCCGGCAGGTCGCGGCGCTCGGCGTCGGCGGCGTGCTCGTGCGCGGCGGGAGCCCGAACGAGGTGGCGGCGCTGACCAACGAGTTGCAGCGCGCGGCGCGCGTGCCGCTCCTCGTCTCGGCCGACTACGAGCGCGGGCTGCGGATGCAGATGAAGCACGGCACGCCGTTCACGAACAACATGGGCGTCGCCGCCGCCGGCGACGTGGGGGCCGCCTACCGCCAGGGCAGGATCATCGCCGAGGAGGCGCGCGCCCTCGGCGTCAACTGGCTCTACGGCCCCGTCGCCGACATCAACAACAACCCGGACAACCCCGTCATCAACATCCGCTCCTTCGGCGAAGACCCGCGCCGCGTGGCCGAGTTCGTCGCCGCCATGGTCAAGGGCATCCGCGACGGCGGCGCGCTCGCCACCGCCAAGCACTTCCCCGGCCACGGCGACACGGCCGTGGACACGCACATCGGCCTCGCCACCATCCGCGCCGACCGCGCGCGGCTCGAACGCGTCGAGTTAGTCCCGTTCCGCGCGGCCGTCGAGGCGGGCGTGGACTCGGTGATGACGGCGCACGTCGCGCTGCCCGACGTTACGGGCGACGCGACGCCCGCGACGCTCTCGCCGCGGATGACGGCGGGGCTGCTGCGCGGCGAGCTGAAGTACGACGGGATAGTCGTCACCGACTCGCTCTCGATGGGCGCGGTCGCGCGCGGCTACCCGGGCGGCGAGGCGGCCGTGCGCGCCGTCCTCGCCGGCGCCGACGTGGCGCTGACGCCGCCCGACCCGAAGGCGGCCGTGGACGCGCTCGAAGCGGCGGTCAGGTCAGGCCGGTTGACCGAGGAGAGGGTCAACGAGTCGGCGCGCCGCCTGCTCGCGGCCAAGCACAGGCTCGGGCTCGCCCGCTCGCGCTTCGTCAGACTCGAAGACGTGAACCGCTCCGTCGAGCGCCCCGAGAGCGTGCGCGAGGCGCAGCGCGTGGCCGAGGCTTCGATGACGCTCCTGCGCAACCGCGGCGACGTGCTGCCGCTCGACCCCGCGCGCTCGGCCGCGACGCTCTTCGTCGTCATCGCCGCGGACGAGGACGAGGAGGAGGGGCGCGTCTTTATCCCGCAGGTGCAGCGCCGCGCGCGCGGGGCGCGCGTCCTGAGAATCGGGCCGCGCTCGCCGGCCGCCGAGTACGAGGCCGCGCTCGCGGAGGCGGCCGGGGCCGAGCGCATCGTCGTCGCGCCGTTCGTCAGGCGCGCGGCGAGCAAGGGGACGGTGGCGCTCCCGGAGGCGCAGGCCGAGCTGGTGCGCAGGCTGGTCGCCACGAAGAAGCCGCTGGCGGTCGTCGCCTTCGCCGGCCCCTACCTCATACGCCAGTTCGAGGACGCGCCCGCCTACATGGTCGCCTACGCCATCGAGGAGGTGGCGCAGGCGGCGGCCGCGCGCGCCATCTTCGGCGAGACGGCCATCGGCGGCCGCCTCCCCGTCACCGTCCCCGGCGTCTTCGAGCTTGGCGCCGGCCTCCGCGTCGAAGCGCGCAGGTGAGGCGCGGGTGAAGGGACGGCCGCGCACGGCCCCGCGCCGCGTCTAAAACTTCGCACCGACGTCCGACCCCGGACCACCTTTTCGCGCCGAGCCCGCACCCATAGGGAAACCAGGGGGAGCGTTTCTTACAGTCCGACCCGTCCTGCCGCGCGCAGTCCGCCTGAGCGCGCGACGACGCCCGGCTCCTTCGTAGTCCCGCCCGCCAGGGCCGAGGAGATGTACTCGCCCGAGACTTTCGGCCGCGGGCGGAGCGACCGCGTCATCGTCGAGTAGGTCGAACAGGTGGAGCCGGCCGTGCGGGGCGTCGGGGGCGGCGTGGCCTCAGACGCCGAGCAGTTCGCGCAGGCGCGCGGCGTTGCGGACGGCGTGGCCGCCGCCGTCGTTGTTGAAGTAGGCGTAGACGTCGCGCCCGGCGCCGGCCCACTCGGCGACGCGCGCCGCCCACCAGCGCAAGTCCTGCTCGGGGTACGAGCCGGCGTAGAGGTGTTCGCGGTCGGGGCCGTGCAGCCGCACGTAGACGAAGGGCGCCGTGGCCCTCAGCACGCACGGCAGGCGCGCGCCGCTCGTCACGCAGTAGGCGGCGCCCCGGGCTTCGAGCAGGCTGAAGACCTCCTCGCGCAGCCAGCTCGGGTGGCGGAACTCGACCGCGACCCGCAAGCCTTCGGGGACGATGGAGAGGAAGTAGCCGAGGCGCGGCGGGTCAACTTCGAGGCCGGGCGGCAGTTGGACGAGCAGCACGCCGCGCTTCGTCCCCAGGCGTTCGAGCCCGGCGCAGACCTCGCCCAGCCGCCGCTCGGGCGCGTAGAGCCGCGCCGCGTGCGTCATCCCGCGCGGCGCCTTGAACGTCCAGACGAACCCCTCGGGCGACGCGTCGCGCCACCGCGCGAAGGAGGCGCGACGCGGCCAGCGGTAGAAGCTGCTGTTGACCTCGACGGTCGCGAACGCGCGCGCGTAGAGCGCCAGCCGCTCGCGCGGCGCGAGCCCCGGCGGGTAGAGCACGCCCTCCCAATGCCTGTAGCTCCACCCGGAAGTCCCGACGTGAATCGCCATGTGGCTGTTAGCTGCCGGCTGTTAGCTGCCGGCTGTCGGTTGTTAGCTGCCGGCCGTTAGCTGCCGGCTTTTAGACCGGCCGCGCCTCCGCGTCTCGAACCCCGGGCGGGCGGCCGCCTCGACGCTCTGCGCGGCTGACTGCCGCCTGCGCGCCTGTTACACTCGCAGACCGCGAAAAACTATGTGGCATCCCGAACCCGTCGTCAGACACGAGCTGCCGGAGGCGCGCTGGCCCACCCGCGAGGAGGCCGCGCGCTCCCTGCTCTTCAGTCCCGTCCGCGTCGGCCGCGTCGAGCTTGAGAGCCGTACGTGGGTGCCGGCGATGGTGCCGTGGCGCGCGACCGAGGACGGCTTCGTCACGCGCGAGAACCTCGAATGGTACGGCCGCTTCGCCGCCGGCCGCCCCGGCGCCATCGTCGTCGAGGCCACGGGCATCCGCGACGTGCCCTCGGGCCCGCTCCTGCGCATCGGCCACGACCGCTTCCTGCCCGGCCTGCGCGAGCTGGCCGACACGGTGCGGCGCGAGTCCGGCGGCCGCACGCGCCTGTTCATCCAGCTCATAGACTTCCTCGCCGTCAAGCGCCGCCCCGAGAAGGCGAAGTTCTTCGAGCGGTTCCTCCGCGTCGAAGACCGCCACCGCCGCGCGCTGGCCGCGCTGACCGGGGACGAAGGCTGGCTCGCGCGCGACGAGCGTGACGTGCGCGCCTTCCTGCGCGACGCGGCGGACGAGGCGGTCGAAAAAATTCTCGACGCGCGCGAGGTCGAGGCGCTGCGCTTCGGCTACCGCGAGCGCGTCACCGACACGCACCTCGCGCACGTCCGCGAGCTGCCGCGGGCGCTGCCCGGCCTCTTCGCCGCGGCGGCGCGGCGCGCGCGCGAGGCCGGCTTCGACGGCGTCGAGCTGCACTACGCGCACGCCTACACGATGGCCTCCTTCCTCAGCCGCCGCAACGACCGCGGCGACGGCTACGGCGGCTCGCCCGCGGCGCGCGCCCGCCTCCCCCTTGAAGTCTACCGCGCCGTGCGCGACGAGGTCGGCGCGGACTACGCGGTCGGCGCGCGCTTCCTCGGCGACGAGGTCATCGAGGGTGGGGGCCGCGTCGGCGACGCCGCCTTCTACGCGGCCGAGTTCGCGCGCGCCGGCATGGACTTCCTCTCGGTCTCGAAGGGCGGCAAGTTCGAGGACGCGAAGCAGCCGAAGGTCGGGCAGGCCGTCTACCCCTACACGGGCCGCAGCGGCTACGAGTGCATGCCGACGGTGCTGTCGGACGGGCGCGGCCCCTTCGGCCGCAACCTCCCGCTCTCGCGCGCGGTCAGGGACGCGGTGAGGGGGGCGGGCTTCGAGACGCCGGTCGTGGCGGCGGGCGGCGTCGGCACGTTCGAGCTGGCCGAGGGGCTTCTGCGGCGCGGCGACGCCGACATCGTCGGGGCCGCGCGCCAGTCGCTCGCAGACCCCGACTGGTTCCTCAAGACCCGCGCCGGGCGCGGCGCCGACGTGCGCCGCTGCACCTTCACCAACTACTGCGAGGCGCTCGACCAGTCGCACAAGCAGGTCACATGCAAGCTCTGGGACCGCGCCGGCCTCACGGAGCCCGGCGTCGCCCTCTCGACGGACGGCCGCCGCCGCCTCCTCCCGCCGCCCTGGAAGGACGAAGGGGCGAGGGACGAGGGGTGAAGGGATGAAGGGGTGAAGTGATGAAGGGGTGAAGGGACGGCTGAAGACAATCAGCCGTCCCTTCACCCCTCGTCCTTCGTTCTCGGTCTTCCCGGTCACTTCTCGCCGCGCGCGGCCTTGAAGGCTTTGAGGAAGTCGTCGGCGGCGTCCTGCGCCTCGACGCCGTCGCCTTCGGACTCCCAGACGAGGCGCGGGGCGCGGTCGCGGCCGACCGCGATGGCGTAGAGCTTGCCCCAGACGAAGGGCTCGCCGGGGATGGCCGAGCGGCGCTGGCCCGTCACCTGAAAGACGAGGACGAGGTCGGCCTGCGCGACGTCCTCGGCGGCCGTCATCATCCTGTACTTGCGGATGTACTTGTTGAGCCTGCCGGCGATGAGCCGCGCGGCCGCCACGTGCTGGCGCGGCGGCTCGCCCGCCAGCGCGCGCCGGTAGTCTTCGAGCGCCGCGAGCGCCGGCTCGCGCGCGTCAACCACCAGCGACCTCGACGCCAGCAGCGCCGTCCGGCGCAAGCCCTTCACCTCGGCCAGCGAGCCGCGCACGACGCGCTCCGCGACCGCGCGCTGCGTCACGGCGTCGGGCGCGCGCGCCGCGGCGGCCGGCGGCGCCGGCGCCGCGAGCAGCAGGGCGAGCGGCAGCCGCGCCGCCGCGCCGAAGCGCCTCGCCTTTGTCGCCCGTCTCGTCATCGCGCGCGCGCCGTCGCCTCCTCGTAGGCCGCGACGAAGGCCGGGTCGCGCCGCCGCAGGCTCTCGTGACCCACGCGCTTGCTGCGCGTCATCAGGCTGTAGGCGAACGGCAGCGGGTCGAGGCGGACGTGCTCGCCGGCGCGCTCGAACCAGACGCGGCTCTCGTGCGCCGCCTCCTGGTACTCCTCGACGACGGGGCGGCGCGTGCGCTCGAACTCGGCGAGCGCGCCCGGCACGTCGGCGCCCGCGTCGAAGAGGCGGAAGAGCGCGATGGAGTCCTCGATGGCCAGCTTCGTCCCCGAGCCGATGGAGAAGTGCGCCGTGTGCAGCGCGTCGCCGAGCAGCACGACGTTGCCCGCGCTCCAGCGCCCGTTCCTCACCAGCAGGAAGTTTATCCAGCGCGAGTTGTTCGACAGAAGCTCCTCGCCCCCGAGGTCGCGCTCGAAGACGCGCGCGAGGTAGGCGCGCGCCTCCGCGTCCGCCATCCGGTCGAGCCCCGCGCGCGCCCACGTCTGCGCGTCGCACTCGACGATGAAGGTGCTCAGCCCCCTGCTGAACTTGTAGGAGTGCGCGGCGAAGACGCCCGCCTCCGCCTCGCGGAAGGTGAGCGTCAGGCCGTGGAAGAGTCGGCGCGTGCCGTACCAGGCGTACTTGTTGCGCCCGGCGTCGAGCGTCGGCCGGAACTCCGCGGCGTAGCGCTCGCGCACGACGCTGCCGACGCCGTCGGCGCCGACGAGCAGGTCGCAGTCGCGCGCCAGCGCGTCCACGTCCTCGACCGCCGTGTCGAAGCGCAGGTCGACGCCCAGCCCGGCGCAGCGCTCCTGGAGGATGTTGAGCAGCCGCAGGCGCGCGACGCCGGAGAAGTCGTTGCCGCGCACGCTGACCTTGCTGTCGCGCAGCACGACGTCCACGTTGTCCCACGTCTCGAAGCTCTCGGTGATGCGCCGGTGCGACTCCTCGTCGGCCTCCTGCAAACGGCTGAGCGTCCGCCCCGAGAAGACCACGCCCCACCCGAAGGTCGCGCCCGGCGGGTTGCGCTCGTAGACCACGACCTCGTGCGAGGCGTCGCGCCGCTTCATCAGGAGCGCGAAGTAGAGCCCCGCCGGCCCGCCGCCGATGACGTTGATTCTCATCCTACGGGTTATTCCTTCAGCAGCTCGCGGGCGATGATGAGCTTCTGGATTTCGGTGGTGCCCTCGTAGACGCGCAGCGCGCGGACGTCGCGGTAGAGGCGCTCGACCGCCGAGCCGCGGACGAGCCCCGCGCCGCCGTGTATCTGGAGGGCGTCGTCTATGACGCGCTGCGCGGCCTCGGTCGCGTAGAACTTGGCCTCGCTCGCGGCGCGCGTCAGCAGCGAGCGGTCGGCGCCCGAGTCCTTCAGGTGCGCGGCGCGGTAGACGAGCAGGCGCGCGGCGTCCAGCTCGGTCTGCATCACGGCCAGCTTCTCCTGCACGAGCTGGTGCATGGCGAGCGTGACGCCGAACTGGCGGCGCGTGCGCGCGTGGCGGACGGCCTCGTCGAGCGCGCGCCGCGCCATCCCGCAGGCGGCCGCGCCGACGCTGGCGCGGAACATGTCCATCGTCTGCATCGCGAGGCCGAAGCCCTGCCCCTCGGCCCCGACGCGGTCTTCCGCCGGCACGAGCACGCCGTCGAACTCTATCTCGCCGATGGGGTGCGCCGCCAGAAGCTCCGTGCGCTCGACGACGCGGAAGCCGGGCATGCGCGCGCCGACGACGAAGGCCGACAGCTCGGCGCGGCCGTCGGCGCGCGTCCCCGTCCGCGCGAAGACCGTGTAGAAGTCCGCCAGCCCCGCGTTCGAGATGAACCGCTTGCGCCCCCTGATGCGGTAGGCGTCGCCCTCGCGCTCGGCCGTCGTCTGGACGGCCGAGACGTCCGAGCCGGCCTCGGGCTCGGTCAGCGCGAAGGCGGCGACGGAGCGGCCGGCGCGCGCGCGCCCGAGCCAGAAGTCGCGGACGTGCTCGGGCGCGGCGAGCGAGAGGGCGTAAGTCCCGAGCCCCTGCATGACGAAGGCGAGGTCGGCCAGCGCCGAGTGGTAGGCCAGCGACTCGCGCACGACGCAGAGCGCGCGCGCGTCGAGCGGCGAGCCGTCGCCGCGCGCCACCGAGTAGCTCAGCAGGTCGGCCTGCGCCAGCAGCCCGAGCAGCGCGCGGAAGTGCTCGTCCGCCTCGGGCCCCTCCTCGCGCCCGGCGAGCGGCTCGACCTCGCGCGCGGCGAAGTCGGCCACGCCGGCCGCGAGGCGCGCGTGCCCGTCGTTGAAGAAAGGCGTCTGCTCTATGAATCGGTCGCGCTGCATCCGGCTCGTCACCGTCCCCTCACTCGACGCGTTTAATTTTGCCCGACCTCTTCTCAGCGAAGACGGTCAGGGCGCGGCCATTGTAAACCGGCGCCTCTCTGAAGAGCACCTCGTCGCCCGACGGCTCGGGCGCGGCGAAGGAGGCGAAGGCACCCTCGCGCCCACGCCCGAGCAGGTCGTCGTGCGACCACGCCCACGCGCCGCCCGCGAGGTCGAGCCGGCCGACGAAGCCCGCGGCCGTCAGGTAGAGGAAGCGCCCCTCGCGCGCCGGCGGGCCGGGCCGGCCGCGCGGCAGATTCGCGTTCCAGAGCGCGCGCATCGAGGGTTGCAGCAGCCGCGTCACCCTGCCGCCCGCGTTCACGCCGTCGGTGACTTCGTAGGCGAGCAGCAGGTCGCCCTCGTACTCGGCGAAGTAGACGCTGGCGCCGAGCCGCGTCTGGCCTTCGAGCCGGAGGTTGAAGTGGCGCGTCCTGTCGCCCTTCGTCCGCCGCCCGTTGCCGTTCGAGGCGACGCGGTAGGCGAAGCCGTTCATCTCGAACTCGAAGGCCGCCGGCGCGTCGGCCGGGACGCCCTGCGCCGGCCGGAAGGCGTGCGCCGGCCCGGCCGGCCGCGCCGCCGCGGCGTGCGCGAGCGCGAGGGCGAGCGCCCCGGCGAGGGCGCGGAGCGCGCGTGCGGCGACTGATGGGCGCGCCCCTCTCATCCTTCGGCGGGGCGCGCGGGGTGGAAGCGCGGCTCGCGCCGCTCGGTGAAGGCGCGGTAGGCTTCGCCGTAGTCCGGGTGCTGCATGCAGACGGCCTGCGCCTGCGCTTCGAGTTCGAGCGCGGCGTCGAGCGAGACGTCCATCTCGCGGTTCAGCACCTCCTTCGTCACGCCGAGCGCGAACGAGGGGCCGCGCGCCAGACGCTCGGCCAGCGCGCGCGTCTCCCGCGCGAGGTCGGCCGGCGGGACGAC
>DASVUF010000244.1:0-11347 GCA_036387195.1 Pyrinomonadaceae bacterium
GCTCTGCCTGTCGGCGGCCGCGCCGGCCGCCGCACAGTCGAAGTCGCGTCCGAGCGACAAGTTCCGCCAACTCGAGGAGGAGCTTCCGACGCCCAACGAGTACCGCGCCGCGTCGGGCGCGCCCGGCCACCGCTACTGGCAGCAGCGCGCCGACTACTCGATAGAGGCCGAGCTGGACGACGCGGCCCGGCGCATCACCGCCAAAGAGACCGTCACCTACTACAACAACTCGCCGGACACGCTCACGTACCTCTGGCTGCAACTCGACCAGAACATCTTCGAGCGCGGGTCGGAGGCGAACCTGACGCGCGCCGCGCCGACCTTCACGCCGACGCCGGAGCCCGGCGACGAGTTCACCGAGTCGCACCGCATCCCGTACGCGACGCTCGACCGCCTGCTCACGCAGGAGACGTTCGAGGGCGGCCACCGCGTCACGGCCGTCCGCGACGCGCGCGGGGCGCCGCTGCGCTTCACCGTCGTCCGCACGATGATGAGGGTTGACCTGCCCGCGCCGCTCGCGCCGGGGCAGAAGACGACTTTTTCGGTCGAGTGGAACTACCTCATCAACGACGCGAAGGCGCTCGGCGGGCGCTCCGGCTACGAGTTCTTCGCGCGCGACGGGAACTACGTCTACGAGATAGCGCAGTGGTTCCCGCGCGTGGCCGCCTACAACGACGTCTCGGGCTGGCAGCACAAACAGTTCCTCGGGTCGGGCGAGTTCACGCTGGAGTTCGGCGACTACCGCGTGCGCCTCACCGTCCCGGACGACCACGTCGTCGCCGCCACCGGCGTCCTGCAAAACCCGCAGGAGGTGCTCAGCCCGGCGCAGCGTCAGCGGCTCAGGCAGGCCGAGACGGCGCGCGAGCCCGTCTTCGTCGTCACGCCGCAGGAGGCCCGTGCGAACGAGTCTTCCAGACCGCGCGGCAAGAAGACGTGGGTCTACCACGCCGAGAACGTGCGCGACTTCGCCTTCGCCTCGTCGCGCAAGTTCATCTGGGACGCGCAGGGGCACGACGTCGAGGGCAACCGCGTGATGGCCATGTCGCTCTACCCCTTGGAGGGCGAGCCGCTCTGGTCGAAGTACTCGACGCACTCCATCGTCCACACCCTCAACGTCTACTCGCGCTACTCCTTCGCCTACCCGTACCCGGTCGCCATCTCGGTCAACGGCCCCGTCGGCGGGATGGAGTACCCGATGATCTGCTTCAACGGCCCGCGGCCCGAGGCGGACGGCACCTACACCGCGCGCACCAAGTACGGGCTCATCTCGGTCGTCATCCACGAGGTCGGGCACAACTACTTCCCGATGATAGTCAACTCGGACGAGCGGCAGTGGACGTGGATGGACGAGGGCCTCAACAGCTTCCTCCAGTTCCTCGCCGAGCAGGAGTGGGAGACGAACTACCCCTCGCGCCGCGGCGAGCCGCAGAACATCGCCGAGTACATGGCCTCCGAGGCGCAGACGCCCATCATGACCAACTCGGAGTCCGTCCTTCAGTTCGGCAACAACTCCTACGGGAAGCCCGCGGCGGCGCTCAACATCCTGCGCGAGACCGTGCTGGGCCGCGAGCTGTTCGACTTCTCCTTCCGCGAGTACGCGCGGCGCTGGAAGTTCAAGCGGCCGATGCCGGCCGACTTCTTCCGCACGATGGAGGACGCCTCGGGCGTTGACCTCGACTGGTTCTGGCGCGGCTGGTTCTACACGACCGACCACGTGGACATCTCGATAGAGGGCGTCCGCCTCTACGCGCTCGACACGGGCGACCCGGACGTTGACAAGCCGGCGCAGCGCCGCGAGCCCGACGCGCGGCCGCAGACGCTCTCCGAACGGCGCAACGCGTCGCTCCCCAAGCGCGTGGACGAGTTCCCGACGCTCAAGGACTTCTACAACGCCTACGACGAGTTCGCCGTCACGGCGCGCGACCGCGAGGAGTACCAGAAGTTCCTCCAGACGCTCACGCCGCGCGAGCGCGAGCTGCTGAAGACGGGCATGAACTTCTACGTCGTCGAGTTCGGGAACGTCGGCGGGCTGGTGATGCCGCTCATCCTGCGTGTGGACTACGCGGACGGGACGACGGAGGAGATGCGCATCCCGGCCGAGGTCTGGCGCTACGACAACTTCCGGGTCGAGAAGCTGCTCATCACGAAGAAGGAGGTCGCCGCCATCAGGCTCGACCCGCACCTGGAGACGGCCGACACCGACCTGTCGAACAACAGCTTCCCGCGCCGGCCCGTCAAGAGCCGCTTCCAGCTCTACAAGGAGCGGACGCGCCCCAACCCCATGCAGCGCGAGCCGCAGAAGCAGACCCCGGACGCCCCGAGGAACCCATGAGACGCTTGAGACGATTGACGGCCCTTTCCTTCGCCGCGCTGCTCGGCTGCGCAGCCGTGTGCGCGACGCCCGGCGCGGCCCACAAGTTCTACACGAGCCTCGCGCGGGTCGAGTATAACGCCGAGGAGAAGACGGTCGAGGTCACGCTGCGCGTCTTCGCCGACGACCTCGAGCTGGCCCTGAAGCGCCGCGCGGGGCGCGAGGTGAAGCTCGACCGGACGAAGGACGCCGACCGGCTCGTGCTCGACTACCTACGCGAGGCGTTCGAGATTAAGAACCGCGCGGGGGAGGGGAAGGCGCTCAGGTGGGTCGGCATGGAGCTGCGCGCGGGCGTCGCGTGGGTCTACGTCGAGGCGGACATGCCCGAAGGCTTCGCCGGCGCGCGCCTGCGCGACCACCTCCTGTTCGAGCTTTTCCGCGAGCAGGTCAACACGGTCATCGTCCGCTACCCCGGCGCGAGGGGCGACCTCGTCTTCGTCCGCGGCGACGGCGAGCGCGCCGTGCCCGCGCCCCGTAAGTAAGTCAGCAGGGGCGGCCCTGCGAGACGGCGACGGGCGGGACTGCCTCCGAGCCTGCCCCCTGTCACAAACCGATTAAAAACACCCGCGCGCCCCGCCAGGGGTCGTCCGCGCCGGCGTCCGCTCCGCACGTTCGCGCAAAACGTCCGTCAAAATCGCAGGTTTCTGTTGTAATTGCGAATAAGTCAAATAAAAGATTGACTTATCGCGGAAGCAGCGTATTTTATAGACCTCACAGCAGTGCGAGGGATAAAGCCTGTCGGGGCGTCTTCCGAAGTGGCGGGGAAGGGGCTTCGACTCGCCGGGGCGCGGACGAAGCGCCCGGAGGGGAGTCTTTCCGCAGGCGCGAGGCTCAGAGGGTGAAGGGCGGACGCGCGCCGTCAAAGGCGCGTCCCCCGGAACCGATTTCGTGGCCGCGCGAGCGTGGGCGGGGCGCGAACGTCGGCCGCGGCCGGCGGGGGACATTCGGCGCGAAGCGGCCCGCCGGGCGGTCGGGTTCGGAAAGCTCAGTTCGCGCACGTAAGAGAATCGAGGAGAGAAGGACTATGGAGAGTAGAGCCAAAGCACTCGGGCACCCGATTCACCAGATGTTGATACCGTTCCCGTTCGGGCTGCTGGCGACGGCGGTCATCTTCGACGTCGTCTACCTGATATGGGGCAACCCGACGATGGCGACGGTCGCATACTGGATGATAGCCGCCGGCATCATCGGCGGGCTCGTCGCCGCGCCGTTCGGGCTCATAGACTACCTGGCCATCCCGCAGGGCACGCGCGCCAAGTCGGTCGGGCTGCTGCACGGCGTCGGCAACGTCTTCGTCCTCCTGCTGTTCGCCGCGAGCTGGTACATGCGGCGCGGCCATTCAAACGACGCCGCCGCGTACGCGCCTGACGCCGTGGCGCTCGCCCTCTCGTTCGCGGGCTTCGCGCTGGCGGGGATGACGGGCTGGCTGGGGGGCGAACTGGTTGACCGCCTCTCGGTGGGCGTTGACGACGGCGCGCACCTCGACGCGCCCAGCTCGCTCTCCAAACGCCCGGCGTCGCAGGACGCCGCGCGCTCGTCGAGGTAGCGGCGGTGGTCGGCAGGGCGGCGACGGCGGGGGCGTGAACGGATGGCCGTCAGTCGTGAAAATTACCTCGTCCGGCTGCGCCCGCGCGGCGAGACGCTCTACGTCAGCCAGGGCCATACGGTGCTGGCGACGGCGCGCGACGGTTTCATCAAGGGCGGGGCGGACCACGGGCTGGTCGTTGACGAGACGCGCCTCGTCTCCCTGTACCGCTACCTGATAGACGGCGAGCCGCCGGCGCCCGTGGCGCTCTCGAACGTGGGGCAGCACACGTGGCTCGGCTACTACATCGTGGCGCCGCCGGGCGCGCCGCCGCCGCCGCCCGACTACGGCAGCGGGCAGATGGAGGCCGTCTCCGAGCAGACGCTCGAACTCCGGCTGTCGCGCTACGTCGGCGAAGGGCTCCACGAAGACGTTGACCTGACGAACTACTCCGAGCGCGCGACGGGTTTCACCCTCACCCTCGAAATCGCCGCCGACTTCGCCGACATAGACGAGACGAAGGGCGGGCGCCGCCAGAAGGGCGCGCTGCAAAGCGCGTGGCGGGACGCGGGCGGGGGCGCATGGGAACTGTGCTTCGACTACGAGGCCGAACACGCCTACGAGCACCAGGGCAACGCCGGCGCGGCGCGCATCCGCCGCGGCCTGACGCTGCGCGTCGGGCACGCCGGCTCGCCGCCCGCTTACGAAGACGGCCGGCTCTCCTTCCGCGTCGAACTGGCCCCGCGCGCCGCCTGGCACGCGTGCCTCGACCTCATCCCGTCCATTGACGGCGAGACGTTGAGGCCGCTCTACGGCTGCCGCTCGTTCGAGGGCGCGCACAACGAGCACGACCGCCGCCGCAAAATCTTCCTCGCCGAGTCAACGCGCGTCGAGGCGCCGGGCGACCACACGCTGTCGCACGTCGTGACCGGCTCGCTGCAACAGGCGCAGCGTGACCTGGCGTCGCTGCGCCTCTACCGCGCCGACCTCGGCGAGCGGGCGTGGACGATGGCGGCGGGGCTGCCCATCTACCTCGCCTTCTTCGGGCGCGACATGCTGACGGCCGCGTGGCAGGCGGCACTGCTCGGCCCCGACATGATGAAGGGCACGCTCCCCTTCCTGGCGAGCCTCCAGGGCCGGGAGGTCAACGACTGGCGCGACGAGCAGCCCGGCCGCATGATTCACGAGGCGCACGGCGGGCCGCTCAAGGCGCTCAACTACGACCCGCGCGGGCGCTACTACGGCTCCATCACCACGTCCGGCTTCTACCCCGTGGTCGTCTCCGAGTTGTGGCACTGGACGGGCGACAGGGAGTTGATAAGGCCCTTGCTCGCCCCCGCGCTCAAGGCGCTCCGCTGGCTCGACGAGTACGGCGACGTTGACGGCGACGGCTTCTACGAGTACCGCACGCTCTCCGAGCAGGGCGTGCGCCACCAGGCGTGGAAGGACTCGCCGGACGCGATAGTCTACGAGGACGGGCGGCAGGCCGAGCCGCCAATCGCCACCTGCGAGGAGCAGGGCTTCGCCTACCTCGCGAAGCTGCACATGTCGGAAGTGCTCTGGTGGTTCGACGAGAAGGACGAGGCGCGGCGTCTCTTCCGCGAGGCGGGCGAACTCAAGCGCCGCTTCAACGAGGCGTTCTGGATGGAGGACGAGGGCTTCTTCGCGCTCGGCCTCGACAGTCAAAAGCGGCAGATCAGGTCAATCACGTCGAACCCCGGCCACTGCCTCGCCACGGCCGTCGTGGACGACGCGCTCGTGCCGCGCGCGGCGCTGCGCTTCATCGGCGACGACCTCTTCTCGGGCTGGGGCGTCCGCACGCTCTCAAGCGACCATCCCGCGTTCAACCCTTACAGCTACCACCGCGGCTCGGTGTGGCCCGTCGAGCAGGGGACGTTCGCGCTGGCCTTCGCGCGCTACGGGTACCACAGGGTCGTCGAGCTGATAGCGCGGGCGCAGTTCGAGGCCGCCGCGCTCTTCGACTTCTACCGCCTGCCCGAAGTCTTCAGCGGCCACGCGCGCGACGACGACCACCCCTTCCCGGCCTTCTACCCGCAGGCGAACTCGCCGCAGGCGTGGTCGGCCTCGTCCCTCTTCAGCCAACTCCAGGCCGTGCTCGGCCTCTACCCTTACGCGCCGCTCCGTCTGCTGCTCGTTGACCCGCACATGCCCGACTGGCTCCCCGAGATAACGCTCCGCGACCTGCGGGTCGGCGACGCGACAGTCTCGATACGCTTCTACCGCCGGCGCGACGGGGCGGGCGACTACGAGGTTCTGGACAAGCGCGGCGCGCTCCACGTCGTGAGGCAGCCGAGCCCCTGGTCGCTGACCGCGTCCTTCGCCGAGCGGCTGAAGGACGCGCTGACCAGCCTGCTGCCGGGCAGGTGAAGGCCCCCCACCGCGCCCCGAAACATGCTTTAACGCCCACGGCCCGCGAGGCGTCCGTGCTCTTTCAAATCGGAAGGGGGCGCGAGTTGAATCTCACGCCCCCTCCCGCGCGCCCTCCGTGACCCGAAGGGGGGCTTCCGAAGCCCCCCTTCGGGCTTTCAGCGGACGATGAGTTTTCCCTTGTACATGTTCATGCCGCAGGTGAACTCGTACTCGCCGGGCCGCTGCGGCGTAATCTCTATTCCGACGGTCGTGTTCTCCGGCAGGCGCGCGCGCTTGCCGAACTCGGGCAGCACCACCTCCTCGCCGCAGAGCGAAGCCTCGCGCCGCGTGAAGTTCAGCCGCAGCGGCCGCCCGGCCTTCGACACGACGGCCGCGGGCTGGTAGCCGCCCCTGACCGTCACGTCCACCTCCTGCACGCCGCCCTCGCCGACGCCGGCGTCCACCGACTCGCCCTCCCACAGCCAGAAGTACCAGACTATCCAGCCGATGACGCCGAACCCGGCGAGCGTGACTATGATTTGAGTCGTGTTCATGAACTAAACCTCCTTCGACGGCCGCGGCTCGAAGAACCGCAGCCGGTTGGCGTTCGTCACCACCGTGATGGAAGACGCGGCCATCGCCGCCCCCGCGATGATGGGCGAGAGCAGCAGCCCCAGGACGGGGAAGAGCGCCCCGGCCGCCACGGGGATGCCGAGCACGTTGTAGATAAAGGCTCCGAAAAGGTTCTGCCTGATGTTCCGCAGGGTCGCGCGCGACACCTCGACGGCCGTCACCACGCCGCGCAGCGAGCCGCCGACGAGGGTCACGTCGGCCGCTTCGATGGCCACGTCCGTCCCCGTCCCGACGGCGAAGCCGACGTCGGCCTGCGCCAGCGCCGGCGCGTCGTTGACGCCGTCGCCGACCATGCCCACGAGGCGCGCGCCCCGCCCGCCGCGCCCCTTCCCGGGGCGCCCTTCCGCGCGCAGCTTCTCCAACTGCCGCGCCTTCTCCTCGGGCAGCACCTCCGCGAGCACGCGCGTGATGCCGGCGCGCCGCGCGATGGCCCGGGCCGTGCGCTCGTTGTCGCCCGTCATCATCACCACCTCGACGCCCAACAGCCGGAGGGCGCTGACCGCGGCCGCCGAGTCGTCCTTGAGCGTGTCGGCGACGCCGACGACCCCGGCCGCGCGGCCGTCCACCGCCACGAACATCGGCGTCTTGCCGTCGTCGGCCAGTCGGGCGGCCAGCGCCTCGAACTCGACCGCCGCGACCTTTTCGCGCTCCATCAGCTTGCGGTTGCCGACCGCCACCCGCCTGCCCCCCACGACCGCCTCGACGCCGTGGCCGGGGACGGAGTCGAAGCGCTCCGGCTCGCCCAGTTCGAGCCCGCGCGCGCGCGCGCCGCGGACGATGGCCTCCGCGAGCGGGTGCTCGCTCCGCCGGTCGGCGACCGCGGCCAGCCGCAAAAGCTCATCCGCGCCGAAGCCCCCGAGCGGCAGCACGTCCGTCAGCTCGGGCTTCCCCTTCGTGAGCGTGCCCGTCTTGTCGAAGACCACCACCTCCAGCCGCGAGGCCGTCTCAAGCGCCTCGCCGTTGCGGATGAGCACGCCGTGCTCCGCGGCCTTTCCGACCCCGACCATCAGGCTGATGGGCGTCGCCAGCCCGAGCGCGCAGGGGCAGGCGATGACCAGCACGGCCACCGTCGTCACCACCGCGTGGCTGAGCGCGGGCTCCGGCCCGAAGTTGAACCACGCGAGGAAGGTCAGGACGGCGAGAATCATCACCGCCGGCACGAAGTAGGAGCTGACCCTGTCCACCAGCCTCCCGACGGGCGGCCTGGAACTCTGCGCCCGCTCGACCATCCGGACGATGCGCGCCAGCGCCGTGTCGGCCCCGACCTTCGTGGCGCGGAAGGTGAAGGCGCCCGTCCTGTTGACGCTCGCGCCGACGACCGCGTCCCCGGGCTTCTTCTCGACCGGGACCGACTCGCCCGTCACGACGGACTCGTCCACGGCCGACTCGCCTTCGAGGACGACCCCGTCCACCGGCACCTTCTCGCCCGGGCGGGTCAGCACCGTGTCGCCCACGACGACCTCCTCGACGGGGATGTCCACCTCCACACCCCCGCGGACTACGCGCGCGGTCTTCGCCTGTAGCTCCAGCAGCTTCCTGAGCGCGTCGCCCGACCGCCTCTTCGCCCTGGCTTCGAGCGCCTGTCCCAGAAGGATGAGCGCGATGACGATGACCGCCACCTCGAAGTACATGTCCGTGGCGCCCGCGGGGAAGAACCACGGCGCGAGCACCGCCGCCGCCGAGTAGACCCACGCCGCGCCCGTCCCGAGGGCGACCAGCGTGTCCATGTTCGTGTTGTGATTGCGCAGGCCGTTCCACGCGCTCTCGAAGAACTGCCCGCCCGACCACGCGAGCACAGGCAACGTCGCGGCCGCCGCCGCGACGCCTATCAGGCGGTGGTAGGGCATCAGCGCGTGGCCCCACGCGGGCACGAACTCGGCGAACATCAGCAGGAGCAAAGGGAGCCCCACGGCCGCCGCGACCCAGAACTTGCGCATCATCGTGCGGTAGCCCTGCTCCTCCGCCTGCTCCGCGCCGGCGTGGCGCGGGGCGTCGCGCTCCGTCGCGCCCCCGGTCTGCTCGCGTCCCGCGCGCCCCGCGTGCGCGTGACCCGTCCGCGGGGCGGCGTCCTCGAAGACCGCGCGCGCCTGCGACGCGCCGCGGGCCGAAGACAGCCGCACGGGCGCCGAAGCGGCCGCCGCCGGCGCGCCCCCGCAGCAGCCTGACCGCGGCTCCGGCGCGGCCGGCCGGGCTTCGTTAATCCGCGCGGGGGCGCAGCAGCCCGCCCCGCCGAGCGGTTCGGCGCCCCGCGAGGAGTCGAACTTCGCCTTGCACCCGGGCGAGCAGAAGTAGCGCCGCGCCCCGCCGCGCTCGCTCACGCCGCCCGCCCGCGCGGGGTCTACCGTCATCCCGCAAACCGGGTCAACAAACTCCCCTTCCATGACCGTCGTCGCCTGCATCTCTCGAAACCCCCTTCCGGCCGGCCGGGCCGTCAACCCCGGGCTCAGTCGCGGCGCTTGCCGCGGCGCTTCAGCCCTTCCGTCTTGCAGTGGTCGGGTTGCCCGACCTCCGCGCCCTCGATGAGGCCGCAGATGTGGCCGGGCGCGCGCCCGACCCTGTCCCACTCTTCGAGCGTGTGCTTCAGCTCCTTACGGTAGCGGTGCAGCTCGCGCAGCCGCGCGTCCAGCTCTTCCATCCGGCGCCGGACGATTTCGCGCGCCTCGTCGCAGGGGCTCTGCCCCTTGCGCGCGTCGTCAACTATCTGCCTGATCTCGTCGAGCGAGAAGCCCAGCGCCTGCGCGCGCCTGATGAAGGCCAGGCGCTCCAGAACCTCCTCGCCGTAGACCCTGTAGCCGCCGTACGTGCGCGAGGGCTTGTCCAGCAGCCCGCCCTTCTCGTAGAAGCGCAGCGCCTCGACGCCGACGCCGCTCCGCCTGGAGACGTCGCCGATTTTCAGCATCCGCCGCCCCTCGTCTTCGTCCACCACCCTCACGCCCCGCCTCGTCTCGCGCATCGTCTCCGCCCCCCGTCTCAAGATGAGTCCAGTATAAAGCCTGTAGTCGTCTACAGGGTCAAGGGGTGATTTTCATCCCTCACATCCCGCGGCCCGCGCCCCTGCCCCCGAGCCGAATCCGCAGGAAACCCCTCCACGAAATCGGCCGCCCGCCGTAGAGCGCGTCGAGCGCCTCCGGCTTCGAGTAGAGGGTCGTGTCGCCGCCGAGGCCCAGCGTGTACCTGTCGCCCGCGTAGAGGTCGCGCACGTAGCCGAACGTGTAGGCGCCGACGCGGAACTGTGGGTGCGCGTGCTCGCCGTAACCGAGTTTGCGCAGGTCTTCCGGCCGCAGGATGTCCTTCTTGTCTACAAGTTCGAGCCGCGTGTAGAGGTAGTTTTTGTCGCGGAAGTTGAGCGTGGACTCCAGCAGGTAGCTGTTCAACCTGAAGGCGTGCCCGTCGTGCCCCTCGCGGTTGCGCCCCCAGACCAGACTCGTCGCCCAGTTGCCGCGCCGCAGCGGCCGGTTGTACTGGACGGAGGCCGTCTGCCTGTGCGTGTCGCCCTCGTGGAGCAACTCGGGGTTCTTCAGGAAGCCGTAGGAGTACTGGAAGACCCAGTTCGCGTTGGGCGCCAGCGAGACGCGGACGGAGCGGGAACTCCACGGGCCGGCCTCGAAGCCCCACCGCTCCTCGTCCGGCTCGCGCCCGTTGAAGACCGAGCCCTCGACCTTCAGCCCGCGGTAGGTGAAGCCGGTCGTGAGGACGCCGAAGGCGACGTGCGTCGAGTCCTGCAGGTGGTGCGCGAGCGGCGCGGCCGGGTTCTCGGAGGCCGACGCGCGGTGCATGAACGCGACGGGGCCGAGCGCCGGCTCGCCCGGGTAGCCGAAGTAGGCGAACCACGAGCCGCGCTCGCCCACCGGCAGCGTGTAACGCGCCGACAACTCCATCAGGAGGTCGTGCGGGTGCTGCGCGTCTATGATGGGACGCCCCTCGTAGACCTCCCCCGACTGGAAGAGCTGCGGCGAGCCGGCGCCCGAATACGTCAGCGGCTCCGCGCTGAACATGCCGCGCAGCTCCAGCGTCCCGCGTCCAACCTGCCTCGTCGCCATCGGCATCAGCCAGTTCTGCGACTCGAACTTCGTCACGCCGCGCGGCCCGCCCTGCGAGTTGACGCCGAGCTTCGCCTCGCCGTGCAGCATCAGGAGCCAGTCGCCGGCGCGCCTGTGGAGCATGTAGACGGGCGTCGAGGCTGGCTGCCAGGACGTGCCCGAGCCGTCGCGGCTCGTCATCGGGGAGCCGCCGTCGTCGCCGTGCTCGTGGTGTGTGTCGCTGCCGGTCGCCGCGGGTTTCGAGTCGTCAACCGCGCCGTGCCTGTCGTGCTGCCCGGCCCCTGCGCCGTGCGCGTCCCCGGCGTGGTGTGAGCCTCCATGCCCTTCGACCCCTGCGGGTTTGGGCGTGGGCGAAGGCCGCGGGGCGGGCGTCGGCGTCGCGGCGGGCGTCGGGGGCGCGCGGGGGGG
>DASVUF010000245.1:0-13949 GCA_036387195.1 Pyrinomonadaceae bacterium
CCTTCGCGGGCTGAACCGCCGGAAGCGCCGAGGCCCCGGCGTGGGCCGCGAGCGCGAGCGCCGCGAGCAGCGCGGCGGCGGCGCGCCTCTTCAAGACTGTTCTCATCATCGGTCGTTCGGGGTCGCGGCGGCCGGGGCCGACTTCGCGGAAGGGGCGGAAGGGGCGGAAGCGGCGGGCGCGGCCTTCAACTGAATCCCCGAGCCGCGCGGGTAGAGGCCGGGGAGCGAGATGGGCAGGCGGCCCGTGAAGGACGCCTGCCCGAGCAGCGCGCGCGCCGCCGCGCGTTGCAGGCTCGGCATGTCGCCGTAGGCGACGACGTAGGCGCGCAGAGACGGGAAGCCCTGCAAAAGGTACGGGTTCCCGAAGCTGACGCCGACGACCGGCGCCTTCCTGTCGAGGAGCGCCGAGAGGACGCGCGCGCCCTGCTCGGGCAGGCCGACGCTGTTGGTCGCGCCCGACCTGACGCGCCCGTACATCGCGACGACGACCACGTCCGCCTTCTGCGCGCGCTCCAGCGCCTCGCGCGCCTCCTGCTCGGTCGAGCGCCCGTCGAGCACGACCGCCTCCGCCCGCCGCCCGAGCCGCGCCAGTTGCGAGACGAAGGGGATGGCTATCGTGGGGCGGTCTTCGCCGTTCGTGACGCCGAGGACGAAGATGCGCGCGTCGGGGCGCAGCCCCGCGCCGCCGTCCTCGCGCGCGACGAGCCGCGCGTCGTCGCGGACGAGCGTGACGGCGCGCTCGGCTATCTCGTCGGCGAGCCTCAGCGTCTCGGGGCCGGAGACGAGCGTGTCAACCTGTTCGAGCGGCGTCAGGCGCTCGCGCACGAGGCCGAGGTCGAACTTGGCGGCGAGGATGCGGCGGGCCGACTCTTCGAGCCTCGCCTCGGTCAGCCGGCCCGAGCGCACGGCCTCGACCAGCCCGCGGCGCATCGCGTCCGGGTCGGCCGGCTTGAGCAGCATGTCGGCGCCGGCCAGCACGGCGCGCACGGCCGCCTCGTCCTGCCTGAAGTAGATGGTCAGCCCGCTCATGTCCATCGCGTCGGTGACGACGAGGCCGTCGAAGCCGAGCGAGCGGCGCAGCAGCCCCGTCGTGACGGCGTGCGAGAGCGTGCCGGGCAGCACGGCGTTCTCCGTGAAGACCTCGCGCTCGGCGTAGGCCGGGCGGACGATGGAGTCCGCCGGCAGCGGGCTCACCTGCGTCGGGTCTATCTGCGGCAGCGCGATGTGGCCGGGCATGACCGAGCCGACGCCCGCCCGGATGGCCGCGCGGAACGGCACCAGCTCGACCGCGTCGAGGCGCGCGCGCGGCACGTCTATGACGGGCAGGCCGCGGTGCGAGTCGGTGGCCGTGTCGCCGTGGCCGGGGAAGTGCTTGGCGGTGGCGATGACGCCCGCGCCCTGCGCGCCCTCGACGAAGGCGGCGACGAAGCGCGCCACCTCCGCCGGGTCTTCGCCGAAGCTGCGGACGTTGATGACGGGGTTGCCGGCGTTGTTGTTGACGTCGGCGACGGGCGCGAAGACGTGCCGGACGCCGAGCGCGCGCGCCTCGCGCGCCGTCTGCTCGCCCTGCCGGCGCGCGAAGTCCGGGTCGCCCGTCGCGCCGAGCGCCATGGCCCACGGCAGGTTGACCGTGTCCTCGAAGCGCATGCCGCTGCCGGCTTCGAGGTCGGCCGAGATGAGCAGCGGGCGCGCGGCGAGCTGCTGCAGGCGGTTGACGAGGTGGACGGACTCGTAGACGGGGCCGCGGAAGAGGATGACGCCGCCGACGTGGTTCTCCTCGACCTGCCGGCGCAGCTCCCTGAACTCGGCGCCCTCGCGGTTGAGGAAGCGCGCGTTGACGCCGACCGAGATGAGCTGTCCGGCCTTCTGCTCGACCGTCATCTTCTTCAGCTCGGCGTCGGCCCACCGCAGCGCCTCGGCCGACGCGGCGCGCGTGTAGGGCCGGACGCCCGCGCCGGTCGCGGGGGCCTCAGGCCGCGCGCCCGCGCGCCCCTGCGGCCGCCCCGCGGCCGCCGAGACGAGAAGCAGAAGCGACAGCGCCGCGCGCAGCGTCGGTGAACTAAAGAACATCTCTCAAGATTCCTCTAAAGTTATCGGCGCCCGGTCGGCCGCGCCGGGCGCCAGCTCGTCCCTGCGCTCGGCGGGCGCGGGCGCGAAGGCGAACGACGCGAGCCACGCCGCCAGCAGCGTCACGCCGCTCCCCAGAAGCACGTACCACGTCCACGCCAGCGGCGTGTAGAAGCGCACGTAGAGCATGACGAGGATGCTCGTCACCATCCCGACGAGCGCCGGCGGCTCGCTCACGCGCCGCAGGAACGTGCCGACGAGGAAGACGCCGAGCACGGGCCCGTTAATCAGCGACGCTACCGACAGCGCCTTGTCGAGCGCCGAGCTGGGGTAGCGCATCGCCACGGCCGCCACCCCTATCTGCACCAGCCCCCAGACGAGCGTCAGCCAGTGCGACACGCGCAGGTAGTGCTTGTCCGGGCGCTTCGGGCGGAACGGCCGGTAGAGGTCGTTGACCGCGGTCGCCGCGATGGAGTTGAGCGACGACGAGAGCGCCGCCGCGAAGATGGCCGCGACGACGAGGCCCGACAGCCCCGTCGGCATGTGCCGGGTGATGAAGTCGGGGAAGACGCGGTCGCCGCCGGCGAACGGGAAGGTGGCGCTGGCCGCGCGCGCGAAGGCCGGGTCCGACAGGCAGCGGCCGGCGGCCTCGGCCGGGTTGACCTGCGCGCAGGCGGCGGCGAAGTCGTTGTAGACGGGCGAGGCGTGCGGGCCGTAGAAGGCGAAGAGCAGCACGCCGATGAAGAGGAAGCCGACGAACTGCGCGAAGACGACCGCGCCGCTCGACAGCAGGGCGGTGGCCGCGCGGCGCGGGCGGTCCGTGCACAGGTAGCGCTGGACGAGGTACTGGTCCGTCCCGTGCGTGCTCATCGTCAGGAAGCAGCCGCCGACGAGCCCCGCCCAGAACGTGTAACTCTTCGTCAGGTCCACGGGCAGCGTGAAGCTCAGCGTCGCGTCCGTGAGCGGGAACGAGAGCGCGTACGGCGTCTGCCTCAGCCCGAAGTCCACCACGTCGAACTTGGCGAACTGCTCGCCGAGCGAGACGGCGCCGCCGAAGCCGCCCGCGACGGCCGAGGCCAGCACGAAGGCCGCCGCCAGCGCGCCCGCCAGGTAGACGCCGAGCTGCACGACCTCGACCCAGATGACCGCCTCCATCCCGCCGTAGTACGTGAAGACGATCATCACCGCGCCGAGCAGGACGATGGAGGCCAGCGTCACCGTCGTCACGTTCGCCTGCGGCTGGAAGGCCGTGTAGACGGCCGCCAGC
This sequence comes from Pyrinomonadaceae bacterium, assembly GCA_036387195.1. Lineage (GTDB taxonomy): Bacteria > Acidobacteriota > Blastocatellia > Pyrinomonadales > Pyrinomonadaceae > QHXN01. The sequence continues at coordinate 3,335 of DASVUF010000245.1, forward strand.
ACGATGCCCGTCAGCAGCAGCCGGATGCCGTCGGCGATGTTGCGCATCACGACGAAGAGCGCCGCCGCCAGCATCTTGATGCGCCCGCCGAAGCGCCGCTCCAGAAGCTGGTAGACCGTCAGCAGCTCGCCCCGGAAGTAGGACGGGATGAAGAGGAGCGAGATGACGACGCGCCCCAACATGTACCCCAGCACGAGCTGCAGGAACTGGAAGTTGCCGCCGCGCGCGAAGGCGACCCCGGGGACGCTGATGAAGGTGATGGTCGAAGTCTCGGTGGCGACGATGGAGGCGGCGATGGCCCACCACGGCACGCTGCGGTCGCCGACGAAGTAGTCCTCGGTCGTCTCCTGCTTGCCCGCGAACCAGATGCCGAAGGCCGTGATGCCGAGGAGGTATCCGAAGATGATGACCAGGTCGAGCGTCTGCATACTTGGGCCGGCGGACAGTCAGTGTGTACGAGCGGGAGTAGCCTGGATTCTATTTTCAAACCTCGCCCCGAAGCAAATCGGCGAGGCCCCGGATGCGCGCGCAGGCGGCCGACGGGTGCAGGCCGAGCGGGTCGAGCAGGACGGCGCGCATCCCCGCGTCACGCGCCGCCAGCGCGTCGTGCGCGTAGGAGTCGCCGACGAAGGCGGCCTCGCGCGGCTCGACGCCGAGTTGTTCGAGCGCGAGCCGGAAGATGGCCGCGTCCGGCTTCCGGCAGCCGACGAGGTGCGAGTCCACGAGCAAATCGAACTTCCCGGCCAGCCCCGCCGCTTCGAGCGAGTCGCGCAGGCGGCCGTCCTCCGTGTTGGAGATGACGGCGACGAGGAGCCCCCGCGACTTCAGCTCGTCAACGACGCGCGCCGCGTCCGGGTCTACGCCACACCAGACGTGGCGCTCGGCGTGCGCCGCGTCAATGCGGCCGACTACGTCCGCGCACGCCTCCGGGTCGAGCCCGAGCCCGCCGTACATCGCGCGGAAAGTCCAGTGGCGGCCGGTCTGCTCTATCACGCGGCCGCCCAGCTCCGGCTCGTTGACGCGCTTCAGCATCTCGCCGAAGGCGCGCCGCATCTCCTCGTCCGTGAACCTGCGCCCGGCGACGCCTTCGGCGAGCGCGGCCAGGCGCGGCCAGTCCGGGTGGACGAGCGTCCCGCCCGCGTCGAAGACGCAGGCGCGCGCGCCGCTGAGTACAGGGTGGAGCATAGGCGGTCTTCGGAAAAGGCGGGCCGGCCGCGGAAATGGCGGGCCGGCCCGGTCTACTTCGACAGCTCGGCGGCGGCGCGGCCGACGACCCAGCCGCAGGCTTCGAGCGCCGCGCGCGCCTCTTCGCGCCCGCGCCCGGTCTTCGACATTACGAGCGCCACGCGCAGGTCGCCGCCGGCCGCGTCGAGCGCCGCGCGCGCCTCCCTTTCCCCGAGCCCAGCCTCGGCCGCGAGGATGCGCTCGGAGCGCGCGCGCAGCTTGACGTTGCTCGGCCGCATGTTCGTCATGCGGTTGCCGGTGACATAGCCGAGCCGAACCATCGTCGCCGTCGAGAGCATGTTCAAGACCATCTTCTGCGCCGTCCCGGCCTTCAGGCGCGTCGAGCCGGCGACGACCTCCGGGCCGACGACCGGCGCGATGGCGACCTCGGCCGCGCGCGTGATGGGCGAGCCGGGCGCGCACGTCACGGCCGCCGTGAAGGCGCCGAGCGCGCGCGCGTACTCGACCGCCCCGATGGTGTAGGGCGTCCGCCCCGAGGCGGCGACGCCGACCAGCGCGTCGCGCCCCGTCACGCCGCGCGCCTCGGCGTCGCGCGCGCCCGCCGCGCGGTCGTCCTCGGAAGCCTCGGTCGCGCGGTGCAGCGCCTCGTAGCCGCCGGCGATGATGCCCTGCACCAACTCCGCCGGCACGCCGAACGTCGGCGGGCACTCCGACGCGTCCAGCACGCCGAGCCGCCCCGACGTGCCCGTCCCGACGTAGAAGAGCCGCCCGCCCGCCCCGAGCCGCGCGACGACGGCCTCGACCGCGCGTTCCACGTCCGGCAGCACGCGCCCGACGGCCGCGGCCACGCCCGCGTCCTCCTCGTTCATCAGGCGCAGGATGTCCGCGGTCGGCAGCCCGCTCAGCCCGCGCGTGCGCGGGTTCTCCTGCTCCGTGACGGGAAGCTCTGTCGTGCCCTCTGCGCTCATCAAACTCCGTGGAAGACTCGCCGCCCCGAACACTAAAGGCTCAGCCGGCGAGGGCGAGTTGCAGTTGCTCGCCGGCCATGCGCGCCGCGGCCTCGGCGGGCGCGAGCAGGGGCGGCGCGACGTACGCGCGCGGCGCGACGCCCGCCAGCTCCTCGCCGAGCGGGTCGAGTATCAGCGCGCCGGCCGAGAAGACGCCGCCGACGTAGGCCACCTGGAAGCGCTCGCGCTCCATCCGCAGCTTGCGGACGACCGCCCCGGCCGCGCTCGCCAGCTCGCGCCCCGCCTGCTCGACTATCTCGCGCGCCACGACGTCGCGCCGGCGCGCGACCTCGATGACGCGCCCGCCGTAGCCCGCGATGCGCGCGTTGGTCATGCTCGGCGCGTAGACGGCCGTCGAGAGGTCTTCGGGCCGCGTGACGTCGAAGTATTCGCACGCCGACTCGACGAGCGCGGTCTTGCGCGCGCGCCCGTCGGTCGCCTGCGCCACCGCCTGCAACGCGCGCCGCGCTATCCACGACCCGCTCCCCTCGTCGCCCACCACCGGGCCCCAGCCGCCCGCGCAGGCGCGCCGCCCCCGCGCGTTGACGCCGCAGCAGATGGAGCCCGTCCCCGCGATGATGACGAGGCCGGGCTTGCCGCCGGTCGCGCCGTAGAGCGCGATGTCCGAGTCCGCGACGACCTCGACCGTCTTGACGCCCAGCTCGGCCAGCCCGGCCAGCATCCTCTCGCGGATGTCGGCGCGGCGGACGCCGGCGAGCCCGACCTCGGCCGCGGCTATCTCGACGCGGCGGACGCCGGCCTCGGCGCAGGCGCGGTCGGCCGCCTCGCGGACGGCGGCGACCGCCTCGCTCACGCCCACGCGCAGCGGGTTCGAAGGCCCGGCCAGCCCCTCGCCCAGCACTTCGCCCGCGGCGTCGGCGACCACGGCCCGCGTCTTCGAGCCGCCGCCGTCCACGCCGAGCACGAGCGGGCGCGCGGCGAGCTGCGGCGCGCGCTTTGACTGTAGTTTGACTGGTCGGCGCTTGGGCCTCATCGGGGAAACTTAGGGCGGCGGCGGGGGAACGGCGACCCGCGCCTGAAAAAATTTGTGCAATCGTAGCGGAAGTTTGTTTATAATCAAAACTAAAAGATTTTATTTCTACAATAACCGTTCCTGATACCGGAGCCCCAGATGGAGATTAGACAGCTCAAGGCGTTTCTGGCCATCGCCGAGGCGCGCACGTTCACCGCCGCCGCCAAGCGCATCCACTACACGCAGGCCGCGCTCAGCATGCAGATCAAGCAGTTGGAGAAGGAGGTGGGCGTCCCCCTCTTCACGCGCATGCCGCGGCGGGTGGTGCTCACGGAGGCCGGCGAGCGGCTGCTGGAGCGCGCGCACCTCATCCTGCGCGAGCACGACGCGGCGCTGGCCGAGCTGGCCGAGCTGGCCGGGGCCAAGCACGGCCGCCTGCGGGTGGGGAGCGCCTCGGGGATGGTCAGCGCCGACGCGCTGCCGCAGATACTCAAGCGGCTGCGCAAGGCGCACCAGCACGCCGAGGTGTCGGTCATGTCGGGGACGAGCGAGGAGCTGGTCAGGAAGATTCTGGCGGGCGAGGCGGACGCGGCCTTCGTCTCGCTGCCCGTCGAGGCGCGCAACGTCGAGACGGAGCTTCTGAGCCGCGACCAGCTCGTCGCCATCGCCAGCCCGCGCCACGCGCTCGCGGGCCAGCGCGTGGTGAGCGCCTTCGCGCTCGCCGGCGAGAAGCTCATCCTGGGCGAGCGCGGCGGCAACACGCGGCGGCTGATTGACGAGTTCTTCTCCGAGGCGGGGCTGAAGCCGACGGTGGCGATGGAGTTGAGCCGGCAGCAGGCCATCAAGAACATGGTCGCGGCCGACATGGGCGTCGGCATCGTCCCCCTGTCGGTGGCGCGCGACGACGTCGAGCGCGGCCGCCTGGTGCGCTGGTGGATAGAGGGCGCGCGCATCAACTGGGAGATGGGGCTGGCGCGCCTGAGCGGCGGCTACCTCTCGCCCGTCACGCAGACCTTCCTCGACCTCTGCCGCGCGCACTTCGCGGCGGGCGCCGAGGAGGCCGGCCCGGCGCAGAGGCGCGCGTCCAAGAAGGCGGCGGGCGTAAAGGCGTCGGCGAAGCGCGCGGCGAAGTCGCGGAAGTGAAGGCGGCGGCCGAGTCGGACTAAGGGCGATTCGGAGTGAGGGCGGTTCGGAGTGAAGCCGCCGAAGCCGCTCAGGCGAGGTATCTTTTCATCAGCCCGTCCCAGAGCCCCTGCGCCTTGAGGATGAGTTCGCAGACCTCGCGGACGGCGCCGAAGCCGCCGGGCAGCCGGGTGACGTAGTCGGCGGCGTCGCGCGTGTCGGGCGTGGCGTCGGCGACCGCGACGCCGAGCGCCGAGCGCCGCATCAGGGGGACGTCAACCACGTCGTCGCCGACGAAGGCGACGCCCTCGGCCCCGACGCCGGCCTCCGCGAGCAGGCTCTCGAAGACCTCGATTTTGTCGTGCGCGCCCTGGCGGACGAAGGCGACGCCGAGGTCGGCGGCGCGCAACTCGACCAGGCGCGAGCTGCGCCCCGAGATGATGCCCGAGCGCAGCCCCGCGCGGTGGAGCAGGACGAGCCCGTGGCCGTCGCGCGTGTGAAAGCTCTTCAGCTCTTCCCCGCCCTCGACCGGCGTGATGCGCCCGTCGGTCAGCACCCCGTCGCAGTCCAGCAGCAGGAGCCGCACGCGCGCCGCGCGCCTCTCGACCTCTTCGCGCTCAAGCATCCTTATTTGACTTCGAAGATGGGAATCTCCGCGAGCCTCCAGCCGGCGGGCGTGCGCGCGAAGACGTAGACGGCCGGGCCCTCCTGCGCGCGGCCGCTGACGCGCGTCGAGAGCTGTACGTCGGCCGCCACGCGCGCGGGGTCCAACTGCTCGGTGCGCACGACGCGCGTCTGCCACGCCTCGGGCGGGATGCCCGAGAGCCCCTTCGCGAAGCCGGACAGCTCGCCGGCGGCGAGTTGCGCCTCTATCTCCGTCCTGCGCCCCGACCTGATGGCCGCGTCGAGCGCCGCGACCGCCGCCTTGACCTGCTCGTCCACGGCGGGCGGGGCGCCGGCGGCGGCCTCCGCGCGGATGCGCGCCGCGCGCGCCGCCAGCGTCGTGGCGTAGTCGGCCTCGGCGCGCGCGGCGGCGTCGAAGAGTCTGGCGGCGTCGGCCGGGCGGCCGCGGCGCAGGGCGATTTCGCCCAGCCCGATGTCGCCCCACGCGAGCGTCGAGGGGAGCGGCAGCGGCGAGTCGAGCGCGGCGCGGAACTCGCGCTCGGCGTCGTCGAGCCGGTTCTGTTCGAGCAGCGCGCGCGCGAGCACGACGCGCGCCTCCTCGCCCGCCGGCAGGCGCGACAGCACGTCGCGCGCGAGCTGTTCGGCGCGGGCGGGCTGCTGGCCGAGCTGGATGCGCGCCTGCTCGACCGCCTCGGCGACGCCCGGCCCGTGCGGCGCGACGTCGTTGGCGTAGTTGACCTGCGGGTAGAGTTTTTCGGGGTCCACCTCGACGCGGACGATTCTTGAGGCCGTCGTGAACTGCGCCTCGCCGAAGTCCTTGGCGGGGACGCGCGCGGTCGCCGTCACGCGCTCGCCGCGCTCGGTCAGGGCCTGCACGGTCACCTCGACGTCGAACGAGCCGGTGTTGCGCAGGTTCGAGACCCACACGCCGCCGCGCTGCACGGGCAGGCCGACGAGCAGGTCGGTGTCGGTCGGCAGGTCGAAGAGCGAGTTCATGAGCAGGCTCACGCGGTCGCCGCCGGCCGCGCCCAGCCGCTCGCGCAGGCCGGCGAGCGAGAACCGCCTCGCGGCGTCGGGCGCGGCGAAGGCGCGCAGCGCCGCGGCGAACGGCTCGCGCCCGACGGCCGCGGCGACGACGCGCCAGACGAGCGCGCCCTTGTTCGCGGCCGAGTTGTAGTAGGTGTCGAAGGACGGCCCGAGCTTCGAGAGCGGCGGGTCGCGCTGCGCGACGGGCGCGTAGAGCGTCGCCATCCTCAGCCACTCGGCGTCGGCGGCCGCGCGGCCGAACTGCTTCTCGACGAAGAGCGCCGCGAGGTAGCGCGGCAGCCCCTCGCGGACGGCGCCGGCGCCCTCGCCCTCGACGCCGACGGCGCCGCCGACCCAGAGGCGCGCGACCGCGTCGGCCACCTGCATGGCCGTCACGGCGTCCGCCTTGCGGCGCCGGAAGGCGGCGTGGTTGACGAGCAGCGTCCCGCCCGTCTCGAAGCCCGCGCCGCGGCTGACGCCGACGATGCGCAGGGGCGCGTCCGGCGCCGCGCCGAGGAGCGAGCCGTAGAAGGCGCGCGCCGCGCCCGCGAGCGCGACGAGCGATTCGGCCGCGCGCCGCTCGTCGGCCGTCGCGCCGGCGTGGAGCATGGCGGTGACGCCGCGCGCCTCGCCCGCGCCCTCGACCGCGTCCCAGCGCCCGGTCACGAAGAAGGGCTGAGAGTTGAGCGCCTGCTCGAAGCCGCCGGCCGTCGCCCTGCCCGAGGAGACGAGCGCCTCGCCGCCGGGCAGGCCGGTCACGGTCAGGCGCACGGGCGCGTAGTCAACGCCGCGCGGCGCGAAGGTCGTGTTGGGCGTCGGGTACCAGTAGGAGAGCGGGAGGAACTGCAGGCCGGACGGCGAGACGGCGGCGAGCCCCGTGTTCTCCGCGACTGGCAGGCGATAGTCGAGCGTGGCCGTCAGCGCCCCGCCGGGCGGGACGGGCGCGGGCAGCGTGAGTTGCGCGGTCTGCAACTGCGCGCGCGCGTCACGGCCGGCGGCGAAGCGCGCCGCCTCGCCGCCGACCGTCGCCGACTCGACCCTGGCCGCGGGGTTGAGGCGCAGAGTGAGCGTGCGGCCGGGCGCGCCGCCGACGTTGCGCGCCAGGATGGTTGCGCGCGCGGAGATGGCGCGCTCGGGGCCGTAGGCTCCGGCCGCGTTCACGTTCAGGTCGAAGCTCGTGACCTGCCAGACGGGGCCGGCCTCGGCGGGCTGCTGCGCCGCAGCCGGCGCGACGAGGGACAGGCCGAAGAGAATGAAAAGTGCGAGCGTTCTCATCTTGAAGTCACACGGGTCACAAAGTTTCTGAAAGTCGAAGCCGCGGGAGTCCGGGTCGCGCGCGCGCGCCTCCGCCGAAGTCTTCAGCGGCCGACGCCGCCGGCCGCGCCCTCCGAGGCCCCCCCCGCCCCGCGCCGGGCGGAGCGCGCGACGAGGTCGTGCAGCTCGCGCAGCGTCACGAGCAGCGGGGCCATGCGCGAGAGCGGGAGCGCGTTGGGGCCGTCGGAGAGGGCGCGCTCCGGCGCCTCGTGGACTTCCATGAAGACCGCGTCCACGCCGCAGGCGACGCCGGCCCGTGCGAGCGGTTCGATGTACTCGGACTGTCCGCCCGTTGCACTCCCCAACCCCCCGGGCAGTTGCAGGCTGTGCGTCACGTCGAAGACGACGGGCGCGCCGAAAGACCGCATGATGGGGAACGAGCGCATGTCCACGACCAGGTTGTTGTAGCCGAAGGTGAAGCCGCGCTCGGTCAGGAGCAGGCGGTCGCAGCCGGCCGCGCGCGCCTTCTCGACGATGTTGCGCGCGTCCGACGGCGCGAGGAACTGCCCCTTCTTGACGTTCACGGCCTTGCCCGTGCGGCAGGCCGCGACGATGAGGTCGGTCTGCCGGCAGAGGAAGGCGGGGATTTGCAGCACGTCGGCGACGCCGGCCGCCTCCTCGACCTGAGAGACGTCGTGCACGTCCGTGAGCACGGGGAGGCCCGTCTCCTCCCTGACGGCGCGCAGGGCTTCGAGCCCCTCGCCCATGCCGGGGCCGCGGTAGGAGGCGTGCGACGAGCGGTTCGCCTTGTCGTAGGAAGCCTTGAAGACGTAGTCGAGCCCGGCGTCGGCCGCGCGCTTCCGGCACTCGCGCGCCATCCAGAGCGCGTGCTCGCGGGACTCGACGACGCACGGGCCGGCGATGAGCGTCAGGCGGCCGTCGCCGAAGGTCGCGTCGCCGACTTTGAAGGGCCGCGCCCCGGTCTGCTTCGGATTCTCGCTCACTGTTAGTCGTCCTTCCGGCGCGCGGCCCTGCGGCGCAGGTCGCGCAGCGTGTTCTCGGCGCGGTGTCGGTTCTCGTCGCCCGGGGCCTGCTCCAGGTACGCCTCGAACTCTTTGATGGCCTCCTCGTACCGCTCGGTCTGCTGGTAGAGGAGGCCGAGGTTGTAGTGCGCGAAGGCGAAGTCGCCGCCGCGCTGCGCGACGGCCTCGCGGAAGGCGCGCTCGGCCGGCTCGTACTTCTTCTGCTGGACGAGCGCGGCCCCGAGCCTGTAATAAGCCTCGGGGTCGCGCCCGCCGTTCAGCTCTATCACGCGCTGGAAGTTCTGGGCGGCCTCGTCCCAGCGCCCCTGCTCGTAGCGGATGACGGCGACCTGGTAGAGGGCGTCCGGGTAGTGGCCGTCGTTACTCTCCTGCGCGCCCATGTAGGCTTCGACGGCCTGCTCCCGCTCGCCCTGCTGCTGGAGCGCGAAGCCGAGGTTGTACTGCGCGGTCGGGTAGCGGCCGCCGCGCTGCTCGACGGCCTTGCGGAACGAGTCGGCCGCCGCGCGGAACTGCCCCTTGCGCATCAGCGCGCGCCCGAGACGGTTGTGCGCTTCGGGGAACTCGGGCTGAAGCTCGACCGCCTTTTGCAGGTCGCGGACGGCGGCGTCGTAGCTGCGGATGGAGATGAAGTAGGCGCCGTTCTCGTAGTAGTCCGCGGCGGTGCGCGGCTGCGAGACGAGCGAGCTGCGCGTCTCGGCCTCGCCGCCCGAGAGCGTGCGGCCGAAGGCGTCGGCCGCCTCCTCGCCGCCGCCCGCGGGCCCCGCGGCCGCGTACGGCCCCCGGCGCTGCTGGGCCGCGCGCCTGAGCAGCACGCCGCCGAAGACCAGCAGCAGCGCCGCCGAGATGATGACGACGAAGGCCAGCGGGTGCGTCAGCAAATCCCGCCAGCCGCGCCGCACGCCTCCGCGCCGCGCGCGCCCACGCCTCCCACGCCCCGCGCCCGCCTCGTAGACTTCACGGGCGCCCGCGTCGGCCGGGGCTTGCGCCGCCTGCGCGCCCCGCGCGCCCGCGTGTTCGCGCTCGTCGCGCTCGTCTCCCTCGTCGCCGCCGCCCGCGTCGTGAGGCGCGTGGACGGCGACGGCGGGCCGGCCCGCGGTGTAGGGCGCCTCCTCTTCGGAGGTGGGCTGGCCGACCTCCTCCGTGTGCGCGGCGGCGCGTGTGCGGCGCAGGCGCTCGATGTCTATGACGAGGCGGCCCGAGGGCGTCTCGGCGCCGACGTCGCGCAGCGTCTCAAGCGTCGGCGCGCTGAAGCCGGCGTAGTGTTCGAGTCCGAGACGCTCCGCCACGGCGAACAGCTCCCGCCGGAACTCGCCCGCGTCCGCGGGGCGCTCGCCCGCGCCCTTGGCGAGCGCGTGGAGCACGACCGCTTCGAGCGCGGGCGGCACGTTCGGCGCAAGCTCGCGCGGCGGGCGCGGCTCCTCCGAAGAGTGCGCCAGCGCCAGCGCCAGCGGCGAGCCGCCCGAGAAGGGCGTCTGCCCCGTCAGCATCTCGTAGAGGATGACGCCCAGGCTGTAGACGTCCGAGGCGGGCGTGAGCGGCGCGCCGTCGCACTGCTCGGGCGACATGTAGCGCGGCGTGCCTATCATGACGCCCGTGCCCGTCAGCGTGTCGGCGAAGCCGAACTCGCCGCCCGCCTCGCCCGAGGTCGCCAGCTTGGCGATGCCGAAGTCGAGCACCTTGACGATGTAGGGCGAGTCGGGGCGCTGTACGAGGAAGATGTTGCCGGGCTTGAGGTCGCGGTGGATGATGCCGGCCTCGTGCGCGGCCTCGACCGCCGCCGCGATTTGCAGCATCAGCGAGACGGCGCGCGCCGGGTCGAGCGGCGACTCGCGCGCCAGCACGTCGCGCATCGGGAGCCCTTCGAGCAGCTCCATCACGAGGTAGACGACGCCCTCGCGCGTCTCGCCGAAGTCTGTGACGGCGACGGCGTTGGAGTGTTGCAGGCGGCCGGCGGCGCGCGCCTCCCGCCTGAAGCGCTCCCTGGCCGTCTCGTCGGCGACGAGCCGCGCGTTCAGCACCTTGACGGCCACGGGGCGCTCGATGAGCAGGTGCGTCGCGCGGTAGACCGTGCCCATGCCGCCCACGCCGAGCCGCTCGTCCAGACGGTACTTGTCGTCGAGGACGAGGCCGACGAGCGGGTCAGAGGCCGCGGCGGCCGGCGCGACCGCGGGCGGCGCGTCGGCCGCGCCCGACGGCACGGTCGCGTCGGCCCGCAGCGGCGTCCCGTCGTCGGGGCACGCCGCGGCGTCCGAGTCGAACCGCCGGAGACATTTCGGGCACTGGAGCATAAGTTCGGAGGGGGAAAGCCCGCGCGAAACTCGACGGGGGATTTTACCGCAAAGCGCGCGGGGAAGTCGCCGGGGGGCGCAAAGTTTTCACCC
>DASVUF010000246.1:0-1646 GCA_036387195.1 Pyrinomonadaceae bacterium
ACGCCTGCGCCGCGGCGAGCGCGAGGTTCTCTCCTTTGACGACCGCCAGCGAGCCGGGCGCGAGCGCGCCCGCGGCGGGCGGTTTGTCGGGCGCGGCGGCGTTGAAGATTTGGAGGCCGCCCGCGAAGCCGGGGCGCGCGGGCGCGTCGGCGAGGTAGATTTCGGGGTCGTCGGCCGTCTGCGCGGGCGCGCCGGGCTCGGTGAGCGCGCGCGGGAAGCTGAAGGCGACGAGCGCGCCGCGGTCGTCGAGCGAGGAGACGACTTCGGCCGTCGCGGCGGCGGGCGCGTCGGTCAGCCGCGTCGTCGTGTCGGTGGGGAGGTCGTGCAGGTACAGCTCGACGCTCGCGTCCGGGTTGCCGCCCGCGACGTTGCGGCGCGTGGCGAAGGCGACGCGCGAGCCGTCGCCGCTGATGGTCGGGTGCAGCGGCACGTCCGCCTGCCGCGAGCCGAGCCGCGTCAGTTGCCGCGCCGCGTAGCCGTTGCGGCCGTCGAGCATGAAGACCTGCGTGGCGTTCGTCGCGCCGCGCGCGGAGTAGACGAGGCGCAGGCCGTCGTCGCTCAGGGCGCGGCCGTAAGTCAAAGAGAGTTCGCGCACGCCGGTCGCCGCCTCGAACGTCGCGCCGCCGGCGACGGCGTAGACGAGGACGTCGGCGACGACGCCCTCCGCCGTCAGGCGTTCGCGGACGCAGGCGACGCGCGAGCCGTCGCCGCTCACCTTCGCGTCGCGCGCGCCGGGGCCGCCCTCGGTCGAGGTGATTTGCAGGAGGGTCTGCGCGCGTGTGTCGAGGAGGAAGATTTCGGAGTTGAGGTCGGCGTTGCGCCCCGCGAGGTCGCGGTCACAGGCGAAGGCCACCAGCCGGCCGTCGTCGCTAACCGAAGGCCGGAAGCAGCCTTGCTCTGCTCGGCGCGCCGGGTCGTCGGGCGTCGTGCGCGTGAGCTGCCGGAGCCGCCCGCCTTCGTGGATGAAGATTTCGGAGTCGCCGTCGCGGTTCTCGCCGAGCGGGTCTTCGCGGCCGGCGAAGACGACGACCGAGCCGTCCTGCGAGACGGCCGGCGCGGGCGCGCGCCCGAAGGCCAGTTCGCTGAAAGACGCGGGCGCGAGCGCGTCGGCCGTCAGGAGGCGGAAGCCCGCGCCCGAGCCGGTGCCCGCGAGGTCCGCGCTCGACTCGAAGGCGAGCGCGCGGCCGTCTCCGCCGAGCGTCGGGTTGAGGCTTATGGCGCCAGCAGGCGTATGTGTGACGCGGCGCGGCGGCGCGACCTGCGACGCGGCGCGCGCGGGCCGAAGGCGGAAGGGAATCGAGAAGGCGACGAGCGCGACGGCGACCGTGGCGACGACGGCGGTCACCGCCGCGCGTCTGACGGCCGGGGCGCGTTCGACCGCCCGGGCGCGCTCGAAGGACGCGGACGGGCCGCCGGCTGCGGCGCGGCTGAAGACCGGGGCTCGCCCTGCGGGTGAGGACACGCCAGACCTCCTTTGGCGACGAAGGGGCTGGCGGGCCGCTTACAATTTTTGTGTCGGCGTCTTGTAGAGTCCGAAGGGCGTCTTCTCGCGAAGCGGACGGGCCGAGCCGTGTGAAGGGGGCGCGGCCTGCGTGCGCGGAATTCTACAACTTCGGGTCGGAAAGGCAAGGGCCGGGCGTGGGGGG
>DASVUF010000247.1:0-17045 GCA_036387195.1 Pyrinomonadaceae bacterium
CGGTCCGACAGGCGCCCGAGCGGGACGCCGGCGAAGGCGTAGAGCAGCGTGAAGGCCGTCCCCAGCGCGCCCACCGCCCCGTCGCTCAAGTCCCACTCGCGCCGCACCGCCTCGCCGACCGCGCCGAGAATCTGCCGGTCGAAGAAGTTCATCGTGTTGGCGGCGAATAAGACCGACAGCGTGAACCACACGCCCGCGCGTTCCTGTTTCATCTGAGTCTCTTCGGCTTACTCTCGGGTGCAAACTGCCGCAGGGTGGCGGTAAGATAACCCGACCCGGCCGGGGTTGAACAGGACTTGAGGAGCTTGCAGTTGGACACCGCCGCCTACCTCGAACGCATCGGCTACCGCGGGCCGCTCGAACCGACGGCCGAGACGCTGCGGCGCCTCCACCTGGCGCACCTGCTCGCGGTGCCGTTCGAGAACCTGAGCATCCACGCGGGCGAGCCCGTCGTGCTCGACGACGCGGCGCTCTTCGAGAAGATAGTCGCGCGGCGGCGCGGCGGGTTCTGCTACGAGCTGAACGGGCTGTTCGCCGCGCTGCTGCGCTCGCTCGGCTTCGACGTGCGGATGCTCTCGGCCGGCGTCGCCAGAAGCGGCGGGGGTTTCGGGCCCGACTTCGACCACATGGCGCTGCTCGTCACGCTCGGCGAGCGGTGGCTGGCCGACGTAGGCTTCGGCGACTCGTTCGTCGAGCCGCTGCTGCTGGACGAGCGCGGCGAGCAGACGCAGGCCGCGGGCGTCTTCCGCCTGGACGAAGACGCCGACGGGCGGCTGACGCTGTGGCGGAGGGGCGAGGGCGGCGTGTGGGCCGCGCAGTACCGCTTCGGCCTTGAGCCGCGCGAGTACGCGGACTACGCAGAGATGTGCCGTTACCACCAGACCTCGCCGGAGTCGCATTTCACGCGCGGGCGGCTCTGCTCGCGGCTCACGCCGGGTGGGCGCGTCACGCTGACGGGGACGCGGCTCATCACCACGGACGGCGGCGAGAGGCGCGAGCGCGAGGTGTCGGGCGAGGCCGAGTTCGCCGAGGCGCTGCGCGAGCACTTCGGCGTCGTGTTGACGCCGCGCGGTTAGAGGCTTTCACGCCGTCGGTGGTAGATTGGCCGCGGCGCCCCGGCGCGTCGGGCGGGACGCGGGCGTCAGTCGCTTATGATTCATACTGAGAGCGCGGGCGGCGTCGTCCTGAACGCCGAGGGTCTGGTGCTCGTCATCAGCCAGAACGGCACGAGCTGGTCGCTGCCGAAGGGGCACGTCGAGGCGGGCGAGGGGCTGCTCGAAGCGGCGCGGCGCGAGATTTACGAGGAGTCGGGCGTCACCGAGCTTGAGCTGTTGAGGGGTCTGGGCAGCTACAGCCGCCACCGGCTCGGCGCGGACGGCGGCGAGGACGCGTCCGAGCTGAAGACCATCCACATGTTCCTCTTCAGGACTTCCGCGACCGAGCTGCGGCCCGTAGACCCGGACAACCCGGAGGCCGTCTGGGTCGAGAAGTCGCGCGTCGCGGCGATGCTGACGCACCCGAAGGACGCAGAGTTCTTTCGCTCGATAGCCGACGCCGTCTGAGGGCGCGGCCTCCGAAGGAGAAGAGCCAACGCATGAAGAAGGCGCTGCTTTCACTCGCCACCTTTTCGCTCGCGGCGGCGGCCGCGCCCGCGCAGTTTGTCGGGAAGCCGGCCGGGCCGCCGCCCGTCATCAACGACCACGACCCCGCGCCGTGCGCGGTCGCGCGCGAACCCTACAAGGTTCACCGCAACGGCGGCGACTCCGGCCTGCCCGGGATTCTGAGCGGGCGGGCGTGAGCCGCGCGCCGTCGTCGCAACCCCTTCAGGCTTCACAGGCTTCAGAGGCCGCCCCCGACACATAGACACATACGCGCGTGGATGACAAAACGATAAAGCGTGCGCTCGTCTGCCTGTTCGTCCTCCTCTACGTCCCATACCTCTACCAGCAGGGCTACCAGCGCGTAGCGCAGAGCCCGGGCGACTTCCCGACGCTCTACTGGGGCGCGAAGATGGTCTTCGAGGAGGGGCGCTCGCCCTACGTCGAGGGCGCGTTCGCAGGGGTCGAGCGGCGCGAGAACCGGCGCGTCTTCCCCTACCTCTACCCGCCGCCTTCCTTGCTCGCCTTCTACCCCTTCTCGGCCGTCCCTTACGACGCGGCCAAGGCGCGGCTGCTCGTCGCCAGTCACGTCAGCCTGCTCGTCATCCTCTACCTTCTCTTCAAGAGGATTAAGCCGTTCGAGCCGCCGCCGCGCGGGCGCGGGTTCGCCGCCGCGCTGATGACCGTTTTCGTACTGAATTACTACCCCGTCGCTGATAACTTCGCGTGGGGACAAATCAACCTGATAGTGCTGGCGCTGATTTGCTTCGCGTGGCTCGCGCTCAAGAAGGGGGGGCACGCGCTGAGCATCGCCGTCCCGCTGTCGCTGGCGGTGCTGCTGAAGACCTACCCGCTGGTGCTGTTGGCGCTCCTCGTCCTGCGGAGGCGGTACTGGGCGGCGGCGGCGACCGTGGCGCTGCTCGGGCTCTACGCCTTCGCCGCGTGGCTCGCGCTGCCTGCGAGCCTGTGGGGCGACTGGGCGCGGAACGTCGCGCCGACGGGCGGCTACGGCCTCAGGCCGTTCGGCCTCTTCCTGCCGGTCGAGCCCTGGAACCACAGCATCAACGGCTTCATGCTCTTCGTGCAGGACAGGACGCCGTCGCTGCTCGGGCTGCCGACGGCCTGGGTGACGAGGCCGCTGACCTACCTGCTGGCGGGGGCCGTCGCGCTGGCGACCGTGGGGCTCTCGCTGCTCTCGGCGCGCAGGGGGGCGGGCGGGCGGACGCTCGACGTGGAGGTGGCGCTCTTCCTGCTGATGATGTTTCTGGTCGCGCCGCTCTCGTGGGAGCACCACCTGGCCTACGCGCTGCCGGCGGCGCTGTTCGCGGTCCACTTACTGCTCGGCGGGCGCGCGCGGCCGGCGGCGGCCGTGGCGGTCGTCGCGGCGCTCTTCGTCATCGCGTGGGACTTCCCGCGCGACGAGATGTACCTGCTCGGGGGGTGGCTCGCCCCCCTGAACACGATTAAGTTTTTCGCCGCCTTCGGGCTCTGGGTCTTCCTGGCGAAGGAGACCTGGGACGGCCTGCGGGCGGGGGCGAAGGCGGAAGGGTGAGGGACGAAGGGGCGGCCGCTAACATTCGCTTCGTCCCTCCGCCCCGAGCCTTCCGAATCCCCCCGCGGCCGTTTCGCGCATCGCGCGCGCGCGTGTTAGAGTCTGTCGCCTGGTTTTTTGCAGCAATCACACAGGAAGGTTCGGGAAGGATTTTGTTGACTAGCGTTGCCGCCCCGCGGGCGGTCTCCCTCGACTCTAAGTTCAGCCGCGTCCGGCTGGGCGTCGTCTGCCCGATGGCGAACGAGCGCGACTCGGCCGAGCGCTTCGTCGGCGAGGTGCTGGCGGCGTGCGAGCCCTTCGCCTTCGCCTCCGTCACCTTCTTCGCCGTCCTCGACCGCGTGAGCAAGGACGGGACGCTCGACCTGCTGCGCGCGCGCGAAGCCACGGAGCCGCGGCTGCGCGTCGTCTGGGCGCCGGAGAACCGCTCTGTCGTGGACGCGTACCTGCGCGGCTACCGCGAGGCGCTCGACGCCGGCTGCGACTGGGTGCTCGAAATAGACGCCGGCTACAGCCACCAGCCCTCCGACGTGCCCGCCTTCTTCGAGAAGATGGCCGAGGGCCACGACTGCGTCTTCGGCACGCGCTTCGCCCACGGCGGGCGCATCACCGAAAGCTCCTTCAAGCGCCGCCTCATCAGCCGCGGGGGCACCGCGCTCACCAACCTCCTGCTCGGCACCAAGCTCTCGGACATGACGAGCGGCTTCGAGCTGTTCTCGCGCGCCGCGCTCCAGGAGGTGCTGGAGAAGGGGATTCACTCGCGCGGCCACTTCTTCCAGACCGAGATCAAGGCGCACTGCCAGCCCCTGCGCGTCGCCGAAGTCCCCATCCACTACCGCGCGGCCAGCGACAGCGTCAACAACGACGTGCTGAAGGACGCGCTCCGCAACCTCTGGCGGCTCTTCCGCGCGCGGCTGGCCGAGGCGCGCGCCGCCTCCTCCCGCGAGTTGAAACAGGACGAGCTGGGATGAAGGAAGCGCTGGCGGTCGTCGTCACCTCCATCTCGGGGCCGAACCCCGTGCTGCGCGCGCTGGCCGGGGGGTGTCAGGAGCGCGGCCACCGCTTCGTCGTCGTCGGCGACGAGAAGAGCCCGGCTGACTTCCGCCTCGAAGGCTGCGACTACTACGGCCTCGACGCCCAGCGCGCGACGGACTTCGGCTTCGCGCGCCTCTGCCCCGTGCGCCACTACGCGCGCAAGAACCTCGGGTACCTGCTCGCGATTCGCGGCGGCGCGCGCGTCATCGTCGAGACGGACGACGACAACTTCCCGCGCGAAGAGTTCTGGGGCGAGCGGCGGCGGGCGCAGCCCGTCCCGACGGTCGGGGGCGGCGGCTGGGTCAACGCCTACCGCTACTTCACCGAGGCGAACATCTGGCCGCGGGGCCTGCCGCTCGACCGCGTGAAGGACCCGGTCGCGGAGTTCGACGCGCTCGCCGTCACGGACGCCGACTGCCCCGTCCAGCAGGGGCTCGCCGACGAGAACCCGGACGTGGACGCCATCTACCGCCTCGTCGCCGAGCTGCCGCAGTCGTTCAGGCGCGACCGTCGCGTCGCGCTGGCCGCCGGCGCGTGGTGCCCCTTCAACAGCCAGAACACGACGTGGTGGGCCGACGCCTTCCCGCTCCTCTACCTGCCCGCCTACTGCTCGTTCCGCATGACCGACATCTGGCGCAGCTTCGTCGCGCAGCGCGTCGCGTGGGAGCAGGGCTGGTCGGTGCTCTTCCACGAGCCGACCGTCTGGCAGGAGCGCAACGAGCACAACCTGATGCGCGACTTCCGCGACGAGGTGCCGGGCTACCTGCACAACGACGCCATCCGCGAGGCGCTCGCCGGCCTGACGCTGCCGCCCGGCGTCGGCCGCCTGGGAGAGGCCGTCACGGCCTGCTACGAGAAGCTGGTCGAGATGTCCCTGGTCGGGCGCGAGGAGTTGCCACTGCTCGCGGCGTGGCTCGAAGACCTCGCGGGCGCGCGCGCGGGGAACTGAGCGGAGCCTTATGTCGGACTTCCTTCGGGGCAAGAGGATTTGCGTGACGGGCGGCGGCGGCTTCCTCGGCCGCGTCGTCGTCTCGAAGCTCCGCGAGCGCGGCCACGAGGACGTGGTCGTCGTACGCAAGCGCGACTACGACCTGGTCCGCGGCGAAGACGTCACGCGGCTCTACCGCGAGCTGTCGCCGCGCGTCGTCATCCACCTCGCCGCGGTCGTCGGCGGCATCGGCGCCAACCGCGAGAACCCCGGCCGCTACTTCTACGACAACCTGATGATGGGCGCGCAGCTCATCGAGGGCGCGCGCCTCTCGGGCGTCGAGAAGTTCGTGCAGGTCGGCACCATCTGCGCCTACCCGAAGTTCACGCCCGTCCCGTTCAAGGAGGACGACCTTTGGAACGGCTACCCCGAGGAGACGAACGCGCCCTACGGGGTGGCGAAGAAGGCGCTGCTCGTGCAGTGTCAGGCGTACCGCGACCAGTACGGCTTTAACGGCGTCTACCTGCTGCCCGTCAACCTCTACGGGCCGGGCGACAACTTCGACCCGAACACGTCGCACGTCATCCCGGCGCTCATCAAGAAGTTCGTGGACGCGCGCGAGCGCGGCCTCCCCTCGGTCGAGGTCTGGGGGACGGGCGCGGCCACGCGCGAGTTCCTCTACGTGGACGACGCGGCCGAGGGCATCGTGCTCGCCGCCGAGAAGTACGACGGGCGCGACCCGGTCAACCTCGGCTCGGGGATGGAGATGAGCATCCGCGAGCTGGCCGAACTCGTCGCCCGGGAGACGGGCTTCGCGGGCGAGATAGTCTGGGACGCGTCGAAGCCGGACGGGCAGCCGCGCCGCGCGCTCGACGTGACGCGCGCGCGCGAGTTGTTCGGGTTCGAGGCGCGCGTGGGTTTCGTCGAGGGGTTGCGGCGCACCATCGCGTGGTACCGCGAGGCGCCGGCCGCAGGCGGGGCGCGCGCGGCCTCCGAGGGCTGAAGGCCGGGAAAAGTCGCGCCCGCGCGCGCCCCCGCGCGCCCCCGCAGATAAAGCTTGCCTTCTCCGCGGTTTCTCGTATAATCGCCCGGTTTTCAACGCACGTCGGGAGTTCAACCTGTTCTGGAGTTTGAGCCCCGGCGTTTTTTTTCGCTCTTCAACGGCTCGGCGCCGGTCTCTTCAGCAAGTTTTACAACACTCTGGCTGGTATGCCCCTAGCAGCATTGCCGGATGCCGCGCTGGCGTCGCTCATCCGCGACCGCAGGGTGGCGGTCGTCCTGACGGCCGCGACGTCGGCGCAACTCGTGGCGGGGCTGGCGGGGTTGGGCGGGTGGCCCTGCCCGCTCAAGTCCCTGACCGGCTTGCCGTGTCCGGGCTGCGGGCTGACGCGCGGGGTGATGGCGCTGCTGCACGGCGAGTGGCGCGAGTCGCTGGCCGCGCACGCCTTCGCGCCCCTGCTGCTTCTGGGGGCGGCGGCCGTCGCCGTGGCGGCGCTGCTGCCCGCGCGCCGGCGCGAGGCGTTCGCCGACGCCGTCGAGCGCGCCGAGCGCCGGGCGCGCGTCTCCGTCCTGCTGCCGGCGGCGCTCCTGCTCTACTGGTCCGTGCGGCTGCTCTTCCTGCCGGGTCTGTTCGGCCGCTGAGCCAAACGGCCTTTCTTTTCTGTCCGAAGCAAATAGAAGGAGGATAGTTGAATGGGAATTCTAGCTTTGTTAGCCATGCTGGGGATGATCGTGTGCTGGATTATGGTGGTCATCAAGATGTTCCAGAACGCGGGCGCCGTGCACGGGATCATCGGCATCCTGTGCAGCCTGTACGCCTTCATCTGGGGCTGGATGAACGCGGGCAAGCTCAACCTCCGCAACATCATGCTCATCTGGACGGTGCTCATCATCCTCTACGCCATTCTGGCGGCGACGGGGGCGGCGAACTTCAGCTACGGCGTCGGGACGCCGGGCGCCACCACCCCGTAAGGCGCGGACCGCGCCCAACCCGCCCCGCGGCGCAGAGCGCGCGGGCGCACGTGTGAGACGGCGCGCGAGTCCGACCCCGCCGGGCAGACGGCGGCGTGGGGCTCGCGCGCCGTCTCGTCGCGCACGGGCGATTCGGTCGCCCGTAAAATAATTTCCAACCATTCGCGCGGCGGCCGGCTTCTACTCAAGGGCGGGGCCGGCGCGCGGGGGCCGCGGCCGGAGCGCCGGCCGGCCGAATCGTCTGAAGCGTGGAGGACTCATGAAGCGTGCTCTCTTGACGGCGTTGACGTTTCTTATTGTGTGCGCGGGCGCGGGCGCTGCGCGGGCGCAGCAGCAGCCGGTCGCGGGCGGCTACGGCGAGCGCCCGACGAACGACCGCGGCGTGGCGGCCGCGGCCGCCTTCGCGGTCAGGGAGCGCGGCCGGCAGACGGGCCGCCGCCTGACGCTCGTAGCCGTCAGGCGCGCGGAGGCGCAGGTGGTCGCCGGGCTCAACTACCGCCTGCTGCTGAGCGTGCGCGAGGGGCGCGAGACGCGCGACGTGAACGCCGTCGTCTACCAGAACCTCCGGCGCAGGATGTCGCTCGAAAGCTGGGAGCCGGCGCCGGCCGGCGCGGGGCGCGAGGTCAAGGTCTACCTCGTCGCGCTCAACGACAACGGCAGGCGAGGCAAGCGCGTCGGCTGCAACGACAGCCTCGTCCCCGTCACGCGCACGACGGCGCCGGGCTCCGACCTGCTCAGGGCGGCGGTCGAGTTGCTGCTCGCCACGCCGCGCGAGAACGAGGGCGGCCTCGGCAACTACTGGTTCGGCGAGAACCTGCGCGTGCAGAGCGTGACGCAGCGCGGCGGCGTGGCGACCGTCCGCCTCGGCGGGCAGGTCTACGTCGCGGGCGTGTGCGACGTGCCGCGCATCGAGGGGCAGATTACCGAGACGGCGCGGCAGTTCCGCGGCGTCCGCTCCGTCCGCGTCTTCGTCAACGGCCGCCGCCTCGCAGACGCCATCCGCTGACGCGGCCCGCGCATGCGGCCGCCAAAGCCCCGTGTTATTTTAGGGGCGTGCAATCCGAGCGGGCGGGCAGGGGCGGCGAGTCGGGCGGCGGCGACAGCGTTAACGGCGGGCACGCCCCGGCGCGCGAGCCCTCCCACGACGCGGCGCAGTCCCCCACCGCCCCCGCCGCCGCGCCCGCGCCCGCGGGCGGGCCTCCCCCCAGACCTTCACCCAAAAAGCGTTCGACCCTGACCCCATGGCTCCCGCTCGCCGTCCTCATGTGCGGCGCGCTGGCGGCCTATTTCGTCTACGACAGGAACCGGCGCGAGGTGCTTGGCGGCCTGAAGACCGGCGCGGAGCAGGTGCGGGACATCCTGACGGGCGGGCCGCCCGCCGACCCTTACGCCGAGGCCGTCTCGAAGGTCGAGGGCGACCGCGGCGGCGAGCCCGCGGGGCGCAGGGCGCAGGTCGAGATTCCGTCGGAGCTGAGACAGTACAGGGAGGCGCGCCGCTTCCTCGCCATCCAGGGCGCGGCGGCGGCCGAGGCCGGCGCGCGTCCGCCGCACGACTTCGCCGAGCTGGCCGAGAGGATTCGCGCGGGCGGCGAGCTGGTCGAAGTCCCGCGGTTCGGCCGCGGCTACGTCCTCTACGGCGTGGGACTGACGGCGACGGGCGCGCTGACGCACTACGACCTGAAGGCGCGGAAGGTCGTGCCGCTCTACTCCGGCCTTGAGGAGCTTGAGGCGGCCGAGCGCGGGCTGGCGGAGGAGCGCGAGCGGCTGGCGAACGGGCTGAAGGAGATAGAGGTCAGGCTCAAGGAGTTGGGGCGCGGCGAGCGCGAGGCGCGAGCGCGCCTGCTGGCGGACGCCGCCTCGCGCCGCAAGGACATGACGGCGGTGGCGGAGAAGGAGAAGCTCATCGCCGCCTACTACGGGCGGCCGGGCGCGAAGGGGCGCGAGCAGGCGGGCGCGCGCTTCTTCGCGGAGTACGCCGCGCAGGCGGCGCTCGCGCGCGACTTCGGCGGGCGCTCCTACGACCTGCGCGACCCCGCCTCTTCGCGCGAGTTTCAGGCGCGCATGCTGAGCCATGTCCGCCCGGCGGCGCTCGCGCTGCTGGAAGAGTTGGGGACGGCCTACGAGGCGAAGTTCGGGCGGCCGCTGCCCGTCACGTCGCTCGTCAGGACCGAGGAGTACCAGCGGCTTCTGCGCGAGTCGGGCAACCCGAACGCGGCCGACGTCGCGCCGCCGCCGCACACCACGGGCTTCGCCTTCGACGTCTACTACCGCTACATGACGGCCGAGGAGCAGGAGTTCGTCATGGGCGAGATAGCGCGGTTGGAGGACGCGGGCCGCCTTGAGGCGCTGCGCGAACTGCGCGACCACTACCACGTCTTCGTCTTCGCAGGGGGGCGGCCGCCCGCGGAGGCCGAGGTCGAACGCGTGCTCGGCAGGAGGGGCCGGCCCGCCGAGCCGGCCGAGCCGCCGAAGAAGGCTGAGAAGAAGGCCGAGAAGAAGACGGAGAAGAAGACGGAGAAGAAGCAGCCGCCGAAGGCGAAGGCGGCGAAAGGCCGGAAGCGTTGACCCTCAACGCCGGCGGCGCGGCCGTGCGGCGTGGATGAGCATCTGCGGGTAGATGGCCGAGAGCGCGAAGCGCCGGTCGCGCTCGACGCCGAAGCCGGCGCGGTAGAGGACGGACATGCAGCGCAGGAAGACGGGCGCGACCGCGTCGGGCGTCCTGATGTCCGCGCCGCGGATAATCTCGGCCAGCCGCCGCCCGTCGGCCAGCGAGCGCCCCCACCCGTTCGCGCGGTGAACACGCGCCAGCTCCTCCAGCAGCCGCGGGTCGTCCCACTCCAGCGCGGCGCGCGCGAAGTTGAGCGCCTCGGCCTGGCCGTCGCGCCGCCCGCGCCTTCGGCGCGCGGCCTCGAGCCCGTTCGTCAGGTCAATCAACTTGTCGAAGCCGGCGCGGCGCATCTCGGGGGCGAACATCCTGTGCTCGATGAGGCTCACGAGGTCGTTGACGTTCGACTGCTCGACGTCTTCGGCCGGCCCGCGCGCCGTCATCACCTCGGGCGAGAAGAGGAAGAGCGGGAAGCCGCGCGCCCGCAGCCGCAGGTGTAGCAGCTCGTGCGCGATGACCGCCTCGGTCGCGCGCGCGCCGCGCCCGCGGAAGCTCTCGTCCACGCGGACGACCGCCTCGCCCTCCCGCGTCAGATAGCTCACGCCCAGCGTGTAGTCGCCGGCCGCGCCCGCCTCGTCCAGCTCCGCGAACTCCGCGTAGACCTCCTTGCCGAGCTTGCCCTCGACCTCGCCGAGCCACGAGGCGACCTCGGCGCTCAGCGTGACGCCGAGCAGCGGCCGGGTCTGTGCGCGCGCCGGGGCCTCGACCACGCGCTGGCGGCCGAGGCCGACCGGCGGGCACGGCGGCGCGGCCAGCAGGCAGAAGGCCGCCCCGAACGCCAGTGTCCGGGGCGGCCTTCTCTTTGACGCCGTTCGTCGCACGCCTCTCACCCTCGCGCGCGCGCGCCTCAGTCCCGCTTCGAGCCGGCCTTCGAGGCGGGCTTGTCGCCGCCGGCCTTCGGGCCGGCGACGGGGAAGCCGCGCTTGCGCATCAGCGCCTCGACGCGCGGGTCGCGGCCGCGGAACGCGCGGTAGGCTTCGGCCGGGTCAACCGTGTTGCCGACCGAGAAGATGAACTTGCGCAGCCGCTCGGCGACCTTCTTGTCGTAGGGGCCGCCGCCCTCGACGAACGTCTCGAAGGCGTCGGCCGTCAGCACGTCCGACCACAGGTAGCTGTAGTAGCCGGCCGAGTAGGCGTCGCTCGAAAAGACGTGGCCGAACTGCGGCGTCCGGTGGCGCATGACCAGCTCCGAGGGCATCCCCAACTCGGCGAGCGTGCGGCGCTCGAACTCGTCCGGGTCAATCTTCTGCGAGCCGGCGAGGTGCAGCTTCATGTCCACCAGCGCACTCGAAAGGTACTCGGTCGTGGCGAAGCCCTCGTTGAAGGTCGAGGCGCGCTTGATGCGCTCGACCAGGGTCTGCGGGATGGGCTTGCCCGTCTGGTAGTGGACGGCGAAGCGCTGCAAAACTTCGGGCGTCGAGAGCCAGTGTTCGAGCAGTTGCGAGGGGAACTCGACGTAGTCGCGCGCGACGGCCGTCCCCGCCAGCGTCGGGTAGGTGACGCTGGACGAGAGGCCGTGCAGGGCGTGGCCGAACTCGTGGAACAACGTCTCGGCGTCGTCCCACGAGACGAGCACCGGCTCGCCCGGCTTGCCCTTCACGAAGTTCGAGTTGTTCGAGACGATGGTCGTGACGTCCCTGTCCATCCGCTCCTGGCCGCGGTAGGCGTTCATCCACGCGCCCGACCGCTTGCCCTCGCGCGCGTACGGGTCGAAGTACCACAGCCCGACGTGGCGGCCCGACTTTCTGTCCGTCACCTCCCAGACGCGGACGTCCGGGTGGTAGACGGGGACGTTCGCCGCCGGCCTGAACTCGAAGCCGAACAGCTCGCCCGCGACCCAGAAGATGCCCTCGCGCAGGCGTTCGAGCTGGAGGTACTGCTTGACCTCGTTCTGGTCGAGGTCGTACTTCGCCTTCCTGACCTTCTCGGAGTAGTAGCGGTAGTCCCACGGCTCGATCTTTATCCTGGCGCCCTCGCGGTCGGCGAGCGCCTGCATGTCGGCGACCTCCTCGCGGACGCGCGCGACCGCGGGCTTCCAGACCGCCTCCATCAGCTCGACGGCGCGCTCGGGCGTCTTCGCCATCGCGTTCTCCAGCCGCCAGTGCGCGTGCGTCTTGTAGCCGAGCAGCCCGGCGCGCTCGGCGCGGAGCTGGAGCACCTGCGTGATGATGGCGTTGTTGTCGTTCTTGTCGCCGTTGTCGCCGCGGTTGACGAACATGCGCCAAGCCTTCTCGCGCAGGTCGCGGCGGTCGGAGTAGGTCAGGAACGGGTCAATGGACGAGCGCGTGTTGGTGATGACCCACTGGCCCGGCGCCTTCTTGGCGGCGGCCGCGGCCGAGGCGGCGTCGCGCACCGAGGCGGGCAGCCCCGCCAACTCCTCCTCGCTCTTGAGGACGAGGAACTGCTCAGTCTCGTCGGCCAGCAGGTTCTGGCCGAAGCGCGTGTAGAGGCCGGCGAGCTGCTGGTTGATTTCCGAGAGCCGCGCCTTCGACTTCGCGTCGAGCCTCGCGCCCGAGCGGACGAAGTTTGTGTAGTAGAGCCACGCGAGGCGCTGCTGCTCGGGGCTCATCTTCGCCCTGCCGGGCGAGTTGTAGACCGCCTCGATGCGGCGGAACAGCGCCTCGTTCTGCGTAATCCTGTCGTTGAAGGCGGCGAGGCGCGGCGCCATCTCGCGCTGGACGGCCTGGAACTCGGGCGTGTTCATCGTCGAGCCCCAGACGCCGTAGACGGTCTGGACGCGGTCGAGCGTCTGCCCAGCGCGCTCCAGCGCGGCGATGGTGTTCTCGAAGGTCGGCGCCGCCGCGTCCGAGGCTATCTTGTCAATCTCGGCCAACTGCTCGGCCATGCCGGCTTCGAGCGCCGGCCTGAACTGCGACACCTGCACGCGGTCGAAGGGCGGCACGCCGCCGAAGGGGCCCGCCCACTCCGCGAGGAGCGGGTTCTGCGCGGCCTGCCGCGCGCCGGCCTCGACGCCTCGCGCGTCCTGACCGCCCGGCGTCCTCTCGGCGGCCGCCTTCGTGACTACTGACAGGCTCGCGAACGCGGCCACGAGCAGCAGCGCCAGGCTGCGTTTGATGAATTTGGGCATGAGGAGTCTCTCACTCGGAGTCTTGAAAATTTCGGCCGCGCCCTGCCGCGGGCGTCGGCCTCCTGTTGGCCGGGGGACGGTCTACGACCTTACATCGAATCCGGCCGAAAATCTACCGCGCGCGCCGGCCCGCGCCGCGCGCCCGGGCCCGGAGTCCGGTCGGCCGGACCGGGCTTCCGCGGTCGCGGCCGCGGCGCGCGGTGAAAGCCTTTAAAGACTGACGTTCCGGCCTTTAGCCGGCCTCGGGCGGCGCGGCCGGCCCTCGCCTCAAGTCGCCTCAAGTCGCCGCGCGCCGGGGCTCAAGGGCGCCTCAAGTTATCCTCAACCGCCTTCTCTTACTCTCACGCCCGAATGCGACGGTGGCGCAAGTTCCAAGCACGCGGGGCCGCTCCCGCGCCGTCCTCGTAAGCCACGAACCCGGTCGCAGTATTAAATCAAAACGGAGATGAGCAATGAGAATGAATAATCCCAAAGTTGGGTCTTGCGCCTCGCCCCGCCGCGTCCGCCGCCTGCTGACCGCGGCCTGCTCGGCCGCGCTGGCGGCCGCCTTCGTCTGCTCGGCCTTCGCCGGCCTCTTCAGGACGGAGGCCGCGGGGCTCGCCCGCTCGGTCATCGTCGAACTGAAGGCCGAGCCCGGCGCGGTCTGGAAGGCCAGGATGGAGAGGTCGGGCCGGAGCGTTTCCGACGAGCAGTTGCGCCAGTACCGCGCCTCCGTCACCGCGCAGCAGGACCAGTTCCTCGAAGAGCTGAAGGCGCGCGGCGTCCGCTTCACGGTCGAGGGCGTTGACCTCAAGGACTTCGCCGGCTCGGTCGTCGGCCGCGCCGACCACCGCTTCAGCCTCGTGATGAACGGCGTCACGCTCAACGTCCCCGGCGCGGCCATCAGGGTCATCGAGGCGATGCCGCAGGTCAAGCGCGTCGTCAACAACGCCGTCCTCCGGCTCGACCTCCACAGCAGCGTCAAGTACATCAACGCGCCCGCCGTCTACGGCCAGGTTCCGGAGCTGACGCAGTTCGACACGCAGCGCGAGGGCTACGAGGGGCAGGGCGTCTACGTCGCCGTGCTCGACACGGGCATAGACTGGACGCACCCGATGTTCGGCGGCGACCCGACCCCGCCGCGCCTCGGCACGGCGCCGCCGGTCGCCGCGGTCAACTCGAACCAGAAGGTCGCCTACTACATGTCGTTCTCGGGCGGGCTGATTGACGACTTCGGGCACGGGTCGGCGGCCTCGTCGAACATCGCGGGCTACCTGGCGACGGCACCGGGCGGGGACGGCCTGCCGGGGACGGCCGACGACGTGCGCCTCCACGGCGTCGCGCCGCAGGCGAAGCTGATGGGCTACAAGGTCTGCACGGGCACGGGCTCGTGCGTCAGCTCCTCGACCATCCTCGGCATCGAGGACGCCGTCTCGCCCCTCTCCGTGACGATGCAGCCGAAGCCGGTGGCGCACGTCATCAACATGTCGCTCGGCGGCGCGGGCGGCCCCGACGACGCGACGGCGGTCGCGGCCTCGAACGCGGCGCTGCTGGGGACGATTGTCGTGGCCTCGGCCGGCAACGACGGCCCCGGCGAGGGCACGGTCGGCTCGCCCGCGGCGGGCCGCCACGTCATCTCGGTCGCCGCGACGACGCACCCGGCGGCGGCCAACTCCAACTGGTCGGTTGACTTCCTGAAGGCTTCGGCCGTCCCCGCGACGCAGGTCGGCGCGGTCACGCCCGCGAAGGGTCTGCCCGCGGCCGAAGGCTTCGGCCGCCTGAAGCTCTACCCGATGGCGGGCACGCCCGACCCGGCGGCCGGCTCACTGGCGCAGCGCTACGTGCTGGTCAACAACCCGACCGTGGCCTACCCGGCGTCGGTCAGCGGGCGCGTCGCGCTCATCAAGGACTCGGGCGCCGCCTCGGCCACCTTCTTCGACATGGCGGCCAGCTCGGCCGCGGCCGGCGCCGTCGGCTGCATCCTGATAAGCGAGACGACCAACCCGACGGCCGTCAAGGGGCTCATCCCGTGCGCCATCGTCTCGCCGGCGGACGGCGAAATCCTGGTGGACGCGCTCTCGTCGTCGGACGACAACGCCGTTGACCCGCCGAACGGCTCCGTCTCGGAGCTGCCCATCCGCATCAACCCGTACCTCGACGACGTCTTCTACGGCGCGACGACCGCCTTCAGCTCGCGCGGCCCCGTCGAAGGGCTCGGCCAGATTAAGCCCGACGTCACCGCGCCCGGCATCAACATCCTGAGCGCGACCGTGCGCGCCGGCGCCGCGACCCCCGACGGCGGCACGATGTTCGACCCGTCGGGCTACACGCTCGCCACCGGCACGAGCTTCTCCGGCCCGCACGTCGCCGGCGTGGCGGCGCTGCTCAGGCAGGCGCACCCCGGCTGGACGCCCGACATGATTCGCACCGCGATGATTAACACCGCGACGAACATGCGCACGGCGGCGGGCGCGCCGCGCGAGGACGGCGCGCAGTCCGACTCCATCATTGACCAGGGCGGCGGCCTCGTGGACGTCAAGGCGGCCGTCAACGCCAGGGCGCTGATGGGCGTCGCCGGCGACGGCGTCGAAGCCCCCGGCATACTCGGCAGCCACAGTTTCGGCGAGTGGGCCGTGCTCAACAACCGCGTGACGAACACGCGCGAGGTGACCGTCACCATCCGCGACCTCTCGGGGCAGGGCGGGACGTACAACCTCTCGACCGCGAACAACCGCGCGCTCGACCTGCCGGGCTTCGCGGCCACGGTCAGCCCCGCGAGCGTCAACGTCCCGGCGGGCGGCGAGGCCACCTTCAGGGCGGCCATCACGATTGACGGCGACGCGGCGCGCGACACGGCGACCAAACAGCTCCAGTGGTACGTCGTCGCGCAGCGCGCAGGCTCCGCCGACCGCCTGCGGATGCCGATGTACCTGAAGGCCACGCAGAGCCTCCCGTCGAACGACGCCTCCGGCTCCGAGTCCGAAGTCTTCACGGGCACGGTGACGGCCGGCGACGCGGGCGTCCAGCGCGACAACGAAGTCTACGCCCTCGGCGACGTGACCTACGTTGACGTGCCCGTCGAGGCCGACGCCGCGACGCTCAAGCTCGAAGCGACGCTGACGTGGGATTACACGGACGTTCCGGAGGCGGGCGTCGGGCTGCCCGACCTCGACTTCCTGCTGCTCGACCCGAACGGCAATCAGATTGACGACTCGGGCCACGGCAGCGGCCCCGAGCACGTCTCGGCCGACACGACCGCGCCCGGCACTTACACCTACCGCGTCTACGGCTGGGCCAACGGCCCGACCGACTTCCGCATCGAGAGCACCAAGCTCAGGGGCGCGGCGGCGCCGGTCGTCCAGCCCATCGCGGCCGACCTGACGCTCGGCGCCGAGCGGTACGACTTCGACGGCGCCGTCACGCTCAGGTGGCAGCCGCAGGGCGACGTCGAGTCCTACGAGATAGAGGAGTCGGCCGACGGCGTGAACTACAGGGTCGTCCGGACGGCGCGCGACGTGGACATCAGCGCCGAGCTGACGAACCTGTCCGAGGGCGCGCACAGCTTCCGCGTCCGCGCCGTCACCGCCGGGCGCGTCGGCAAGTACGTCACCGACCCGTCCAACGTCGAGAGCGTCACCGTCGCGCGCCGCTCGGCCGTGGACGCCAGCGGCTCGGTCGCGCCCGTCAACAAGGCCATCGTCTTCGGGGCGGGCGTGACCGACCTGACGACGGCGCTCAGGAACGATTCGTCCACGGTCTTCTACCCGGCGGCGCAGCTCGAAATCGTCTCGGTCGAGTCGAGCGGGAACACGGTGCGCGTCGCCAACGCCGACAACGGCCGCGACGGCGTGACGGGCGTGGCCGTCTTCGACTACTCGCAGTTCGTCGGCGCGGACTTGCGGCCGAACGAGGAGAGCGCGGCGCGCGGGCTGAAGTTCAACAACCCGAACACGGCGCTCTTCACCTTCACGGCGCGCGTCATCGCCAGCGTCTCGACGGCGGGCGGCGGCTCGACGCCGGCGACCCCGACCGGCTCGAATGGCTCGACCTCGGGCTCGACCTCGACCGGCGGCGCGACCGGCGGCGCGGGCACGAACGTCGCGGGCGGCTCGCTCACGGGCGTCAAGCTGCTCAGGTTCACGGTCAACCCTCTGACCAGGACCGTCTCCGTCGCGCCGCTCCGCTAGGCGTGGCCCGTAAGTAAGACGCGAGCGCGCGGGGGCGCCGGGCTT
>DASVUF010000248.1:0-11055 GCA_036387195.1 Pyrinomonadaceae bacterium
CGTCTGGCCGGGGGCGGCCGGCGCGGCCGGCGCGGCCGCCTGCCCGAGCGCCAGCGACGGCGCGGTCAACAGCGCGAGCGCGGCCGCGCCCAACAGAGCTTTAGGTTTCACGTTCGGAAAGACCTCCTGAGATAGTTTTTCAGCATCCTTTCACGCCCCGCGCGCGCCGCGGGTTCCGAAAATTTCCGGCCGGCCCCGCGCGCCGCCCGCTTGTCGGGGCGCGCGCGCGGCGGCTACACTCCGACGGCGCATGAAGATACTCGACATCGGGTGCGGCAGGCACAAGACGCCGGGCGCCGTCGGCATGGACAGCAACCCGCGCTCGGACGCCGACGTCCTGCACGACCTCGACCGGACGCCCTACCCCTTCCCCGACGACGAGTTCGACCTCATCGTCGGCAACCAGGTCATCGAGCACGTCGAGGACGTGCTGGCGGTCGTCGCCGAGCTGCACCGCGTCGCGCGCCCCGGCGGGCTCATCCGGCTCGACACGCCGCACTTCTCGGACGTCGCCTCCTACACGGACCCGACGCACAAGCGCCACCTCACCACCGAGTCGTTCGCCTACTTCACGGGCGACCGCCCTGACTTCGACTTCTACAGCCACGTCCGGCTGCGCCCCCGCGTCATCCGCGTGACGATGCTCAGGCTGTGGCGCGCGCTCGGCTTCGAGCTGGCGGTCAACGCCTGCAACCGCTACCCCGCGCTGCGCTTCCTGCGCCGCTTCTGGGAGCAGTACCTCTGCTTCGTCGTCCGCGGCAAGACCATCTACTTCGAGTTCGAGGTCTTGAAGTAGCCGCGCCGCGCCGCCCGCCCGCGTCGGGCTTCCGCCCCGAAACTTCTTGGTGCATACTCTCGAAAAACAGACCGGAGAGGAAAGCCTATGAGCAGCAAGCCTAAGAAGCCCGAGGGCGCGCGGCGCTCTTCGTCGAGGCCCTCGCGCAAGGACCAGATTATCGCGCTCTTCCTGTCGGGGATGGGCGAGATAGAGGACATCGCCGTCATCACGGGCGCGCGCCCGTCCTACGTCGGCTCGGTCTTGCAGGAGGCCGGGCTGCGCCAGGGCTACTTCGACCTCTACACCTCGACCTCGCACCCGCAGAACATCTACTCGAAGTTCTTCGCCGGCAAGCTCGGCTTCAAGGACGTCGAGACGGCGACCGAGTCGGTCGAGGTGATTAACCGGCTCTACCGCCAGTTCGAGCTGGCGGGCGACCGCGCGGGGCAGCACCACGCGCTCCAGATGGCGCTGACGATGTTCGACCGCGCGCGCTGGACGGGCAAGGGGCGCGAGGCCGGCGTCTTCCTCAACTGGCTGACGGCCCGGCTCGGCGAGGCCGCGCTCGAACTCGAAGAGGCTTCGGGCGAGAGCCTCGGCGAGGGCGACGAGGGCGCGGCCGAGCCCGAGACGCTGCCGTGAGCGGAAGGCGTAAGGGCGAGAGGGCGAAGGATGAAGGCGGCAGGGCGGAAGGCGTGGGGATGAAGTCAAAGGGGGAGAGGGTCGCGCTGGTCACGGGCGCGTACAGGGGCATCGGCCTTGAGGTCGTGCGGCAGTTGGCGGCGCGCGGCTTCGCGGCCGTGCTGACCGCGCGCGACCTGCGTAAGGCCGAGGCGGCCGCCGCCGCGTTGAAGGTGGAGGGGCCGGGCGTCGTCGTCCCCGCCCGGCTCGACGTGACCGACCCGGAGAGCGTCGAGTCGGCGCGCCGCTTCGTCGAGGAGCGGTTCGGCCGGCTCGACGTGCTGGTCAACAACGCCGCCATCCTCTACGACTCCTGGCAGCGCGCCGAGACGGCCGACCTCAGCGTGGTGCGCGAGGCTTTCGAGACCAACACGCTCGGGGCCTGGCGCGCGTGTCAGGCGTTCATCCCGCTGCTGCGCGCGTCGGGCGGCGGGCGCGTCGTCAACGTGTCGAGCGAGTCGGGCTCGCTGGCCTCGATGGGCGCGGGCACGCCCGCCTACGGCGTCTCGAAGGCGGCGCTCAACGCGCTGACGCGGATGCTGGCCGACGAGTTGCGCGGCGCGCGCGTCCTCGTCAACTCGGTCTGCCCCGGCTGGGTGGCGACCGAGATGGGCGGCCCCGAAGCGCCGCGCACGGTCGAGGAGGGCGCGCGCGGCGTCGTCTGGGCGGCGACGCTGCCCGACGACGGCCCCACGGGCGGCTTCTTCCGCGACGGGCGGCCGCTTCCCTGGTGAAATGGCGAAGCGGCCGCGCCGCCGCGGGATGCTGAAGGGGGAGTGGGAGCAATCTCGGTTCAGGGTTTGAGGGCGCGCGCGGCGCGGCCCGCGGCGCTCACGGCGGCGCTGCTCGTCTGCCTCTACGCGGCGTCGCGGCTGTGGCGGCTCGGGGCGACGTGCCTCTGGTTCGACGAAATCTTCAGCGTCCACGCGGCGCGGCACGCGTGGGGCGACCTGTGGCGGTTCGTCGCCGCCGACCTCATCCACCCGCCGCTCTTCTACGCGCTGCTGAAAATCTGGATGGCGCTGGGCGGCGAGTCCGTGTGGTGGCTGCGGCTCCTGCCGGCGCTCGCCTCGGTCGCGGCGCTCGTCCCGCTGCTGCTGCTGGCGCGCGAGCTGCGTCTGGGCGCGCGCGCGACCAACCTCGCGCTGCTGCTGGCGGCGGCCAACGGCTACCTCATCAAGTACGCGCAGGAGGTCAGGATGTACGGCCTGCTGCTGCTGCTGACGCTCGCGTCGCTGTGGCTGCTGGCGCGGCTGCTCGGCGCGCGGGGCGGGACGGCGTGGACGCAGGCGGCGCTCTTCCTCGTCAACCTCCTGCTGGTCTACACGCACTACTACGGATGGCTGGTGGTCGCGTCGGAGGCGGCGCTGCTCGCCTTCCGGGGCAGGGCGAGGCTGCGCGGCTTCGCCCTCGGCGTCGCGGGGCTCGGGGCGGCGTACGCGCCGTGGGTCTGGGCGTGCTGGCGGGCGGCGGGCGCGGGCGGCGGGCTGGCGCAGAACATCGGCTGGATAGAGAGGCCGGGCGCGCGCGACCTCGTGCAGCTCTTCGCGCTGTTCAACGAGCCGTTCTACTTCCGGCAGAGTTCGGCCGACCCGGCCTACGCGCGCGGCGGGGCGCTGTTCGGGCTGCTGTTCGTAGGGCTCCCGGTCGTCGCGCTGGCGGCGCGCGCGCTCTACGGGTCGCGCGCCGGAGCGGCGCGGGCAGGCGCCGAGGCCGTGAACGAAGGCGGCGTCGAAGGCGGCCGTCTTGCGCGTTCCGGGCGCTCGCCTCGTCCAAGTGACGAAGGCGGTGCTGAAGGCGATATTGAAGGCGGTATTGAAAGCAGTGTCGAAGTGAGCCCGCGTCCGGCGGCGTGGGGCGAGGGCGGCGTGGTCGTGTTCCTGCTGGCCTTCGCGCTGCTCCCGGTCGCGCTGGCCTTCGCGGCGAGCTACGCGCTGCCGCAGTCGGTGTGGGGGACGCGGCACCTCATCGTCGCGTTCGCGCCTTACGCGCTGCTCGGGGGGCTGGCGCTCGAACGCCTGCGCCCGTTCTGGTGGAAGGCGGCGGCGCTCACGCTCCTCTGCTGCTGGTTCGCGGGCGTCGGCGCGCTCACGCTCGCGCGGCGCGACGCGCCCTACGTCTGGTGCGCGTGGGAGGGGCTCGCCGCCTCCGCCGCGAGGGACGAGGCGCGCGACGCGCCCGGCGGCCCGCACGTCGAAGGCGACTCGAACGTCGAAGGCGACTCGAACGTCGAAGGCGGTTCACGCGCCGAAGGCGGCGCGCGCGTCGGGGGCGGTTCAAACGTTGAAGGCGACTCACGCGTCGTGGGCGGTTTAGCAGCCGGCGGCGCGGGCGGGGGGGCGGCGCGGGTCTACGCCTTTGAAGACCTCGTGGCCTATCACCTCTGGTTCGCGCTCGAACGCGGCGCGACGGCGGGGCGCTTCCGCGTCGTCTCGCTCAAGCGCGCGCCCGGCGTCGCGGAAGACCCGGCCTACTTCCTGCCGCGCGGCTTCGACGGCGTGGACGTGGCGACGCCGGACGCGCTCCGCGGCGAACGCTTCTGGGTCGCCTTCCGCGGCGCGGCGTGGGACGAGACGCGCCAGCCGCTCAGGCTCCTCGCCGAGCGCGGCTACCGCGCCGAGCGCGTCTACGAGGCGGCGGCGCAGGGCCAGCGCGCCTTTCTGGTCCTCTTCACACGCGCCGCCGAATGAAAACCCCCGGGGCGCGCAGACCGCGGCGCGTCCCGCCAGAGGGGGCGGCCGCCCCCTTCGACTTTCGCGCTTCCACTTTACGCCCGCCGCTGTTTATTCTGTCCCGCGCAAGTTTCCGGAGACGCGGGAGGGGAGACGTTTGTCAGACACGCATACACAGGCGGCGGGCGGGCGCTGGGGCCTCGCCGGCCGGACGGCGCTCGTGACGGGCGCGACGCTGGGCATCGGCCTGGCGGTCGCGGAGGAGTTCCTCGCCTTCGGCGCGACGGTGCTGGCGGCGGCGCGCGACGAGTCGCGGCTCGACGCGCAAATCGCGCGCTGGCGGCGCGAGGGGCGCGACGCGCACGGCGTGGCCGCAGACCTCTCGACGGCCGAGGGGCGCGCCCGCGTGCTGGAGCGCGCAGGGGAGTTCGGCCGCCTGGACGCGCTCGTCAACAACGTCGGGACGAACGTCCGCAAGGCGGCGACCGAGTACGCCTTCGAGGAGTACGAGCGCGTCATCTCGACCAACCTCACGTCGGCCTTCGAGCTGACGCGCGCCGCGCACCCGCTGCTCGCGGCCGCGGCGCGCGCGGCGGGCGACGCCGGCGTCGTCAACGTCGCCTCCGTCTCCGGCCTCACGCACACCTCGACGGGCGCGCCCTACGCGATGAGCAAGGCGGCGCTCCTCCAGATGACGCGCAGCCTCGCCGTCGAGTGGGCGGCCGACCGCGTGCGCGTCAACGCCGTCGCGCCGTGGTACATCCGCACGCCGCTGGTCGAGCCCGTCCTCTCGGACCCGGAGCGGCTGGCGCGCATCCTCTCGCACACGCCGCTGCGCCGCGTGGGCGAGCCCGAGGAGGTCGCCGCGGTCGTCGCCTTCCTCTCGATGCCGGCCGCCTCTTACGTCACGGGCCAGTGCGTCGCCATTGACGGCGGCTTCACGGCCTACGGGATTTGAAGACTCGCAGGGAGGCTCTCGGAGGGCTCGCCGATGGACATCGTGTGGCAGGAGTTGACCGCGGGGCTGGGTGACGCGGGGCAGTTGATACACGTGCTGGTGCGGCTGACGGCGGCCACGCTGCTCGGCTCGATGATAGGCATTCAGCGCGAGCGCGCGGGCAAGCCGGCCGGGCTGCGCACGCACATCCTCGTCACGCTCGGGACGGCCGTCTTCGTCCTCGCCTGCGCGGGCGTCGGGATGTCCTCGGACGGGCTGTCGCGCGTCATCCAGGGCGTCGTCACCGGCATCGGCTTCATCGGCGCCGGCTCCATCCTCAAGCTCAACGAGCAGCGCGACGTGCAGGGGCTGACGACCGCGGCGGGCGTCTGGATGACGGCGGCGGTCGGCGTCGCCGTCGGGCTCGGGAGCCTCGGCGTGGCGCTGCTGAGCACCATCTTCACGATGTTCGTCCTCTCCTTCGCCAAGGGGTTCGAGCGCCGCGTGGACGAGCGGCGCGCGGCCGATGTCGAGGCGCGGAACAACTAGCCCGCGCCGCGGCCTTAAAGCGCCCCGGAGGAGCGTATGAAAGTCTCCATCGTCACCTTCGACGACTTCACCGACCTCGACCTGTTCATCCTGTGGGACATCCTCAACCGCGCTGGCGAGCCCGGCTGGCGCGTGATGATGCTCGGCGACGCGCCGGCCCACACGTCGAGCACGGGCGTCGAGATAAAGATGCACGGGCCGCTCGCCGAGGCCAACTCGTCCGACGCCGTGCTCTTCTGTAGCGGCAGGGGCGCGCGCGCGAAGTTCAGGGACGCGGCCTTCCTCGACGCCTTCAGGCTGGACGAGGGGCGGCAGTTGCTCGGCGCGATAGACTCGGGCGCGCTGCTGCTCGGCGCGCTCGGCTTCCTGCGCGGCAGGAAGGCGACCACCTACCCGTCCGAGGAGTTGCAGGAGGCGCTTGAAGGCATGGGCGCGGAGGTCGTCTGGCGTGCCTTCGTCCGCGAGGGGAACGTCGCCACCGCCGCGCAGTGCCTCGCCGGGCAGCACCTCGCCGGCTGGGTCATCGAAACCCTCGCCGGCCCCGGCCAGAGGGAGAGGGCGCTCGCGTCCGTGGCCCCGCTCGATTCGTCCGGCGGGCCCGCCGGCGGCTGACTTCGGGGGCGCGGGGCGCAGGACGAACAGGGCGCGCCGCCCCTCCGTCCCGCGCACGCGCGGAAGGTTCTGCTTGACAGCGCCGCGCGGCGCTCCCTAGTATCTTTGTAAGGCGACACGAAGCCCGCGGCGGCTCGTCACAATGCCACGTCGCCCTCGCCCGCAAGCCCCTTCAGCCGCAAGCGCCTCAGCGCAGAAAACCCAGCGCCCCGCAAGGATTCCAACAGCCATGAAACGGACTGTCACGCTGTCGTGCGTCATCTGGACGCTTCTGGCGGCCGCCGCCGTCTGCGCGCAGACGGGCGCGCCGCGCGCCGCCCGGCCGGACGCGCCCGCCGCCGCGCAGCCGCCCGCGCACGGCGGCAAAATAGAGTCGAGCTACGACGGCTTCGCGCGCGAGACGCGGGTGGCGCTCAGGCGGATGGGCGTCACCTGCGAGGACGTGCGCGGCCGCCGGGGCGCGCTCAAGGGCGTCTGCGTCAGCCTCCAGGCTTCGCTCCACTGCCCCGGCATGCAGCTCGACTACGTGCGCGGCGCGACGCTGCGGCTCACCTTCGAGACGAAGGACTGGGACAGCCGCCACCCGGCGGGCGAGCGCGACCTGACGGCGGTCGCCGACGGCGAGACTCTACGCCTCGGCCGCATGCGCCTCGCCTCGCAGGACGTCGGCGAGGGCTGGCTGGCGGAGGACGCGAAGGAGACGCTGGAGGTCTTCGTCCCCTACGAAGCCTTCCTCAAGCTCGCCCGCGCCTCCTCCGTCGAGATGTCGGTCGGCAAGACCGCCTTCCCTCTCCGCGAGAAGAACCTGGCCGCGCTGCGCGACATGAGCGCGCGCGTCAACGCCCCGCCCCGCGAGGGCGCGGAGCGCTGAAGACGGCCGGCGGGCTGGGCTGCTGTTACGCGCGGCGGTAGACTTCGCGCCCCCCGCTCATCTCGACGGCGAGCTTGCCCTCGGTGTGCGCGAGGTCGAGGTGCGCGACCGCCTCGGAGACGGCGAGGAAGCGGTGGACGTCGCGCGCGCCGGGGAAGAGTTCGAGGGCCACGTCCCAGGCGGTCGCGCCGGCCTTGGGGATGAGGCGGGCGACCTCCGACTGGCGCTCGTTGATTGAGCGTACGTAGCGGTTGAAAAGCTCCTCGTAGTCTTCGACCGCCTCGCCGTGGCCGCCGTAGACGAGCGTGGGCGACAGCGAGCGCAGGCGCGCGAGGCTGACCAGGTACTCGGCGAGCGAGTGGAAGCGGCGCGTCGGGTCCACGGGGTCGGGCGAGAGCACCGGGTTGGGCGTGATGCGCTTGAGGACGCAGTCGCCGGCGATGACGGTGCGGTCGGCCTCGCGCAGGAACGAGCACGAGCCGGGCGTGTGGCCGGGCGTGTGGACGACGCGCAGGCTGCCGCGCTCGAACTTTATCTCCTCGTCGTCGAACAGCTCGGCGTGCTCGTGGTCTTCGAGCGAGTCGGCGAAGCGGCGCACGCCCTCGTACATCCGGCGCATCTCGTCTATCTCTTCGGGGGGGACGCCCGCGCGCTCTAACAGCGCGCGGTTCTCGCCGTGCTCAAGGCGCCCGGCGCGGTGACCCGTCTCCCAGCCGTGGACGAAGACCTCCGCGTCCTTCGCCTCGTCCCGCAAAGCCTTCGCCAGCCCGCAGTGGTCTTCGTGCGCGTGCGTCAGCACGATGCGCCTGATGTCGGAGACGCGGACGCGCTCGCGCCGCAGCCCCTCGCGCAGCGCCTCGGCCGCCTCCTTCGTCTTCGGCCCCGTGTCGATGAGCGTCAGCGGCTCCTCCGCCACGAGGTAGACGTTCACGGGCCCCACGTAGAAGGGCGTCGGCACCGAGATGGGAATGATGCGCATGATGAAAACGGTGGCCGGGCGGCCGGCGAAAAAGACAGTAGCCAGCGGCCGGCGGAAAAGCAACCGCGGCGGCCGGCGCGCTTAAAGCGCCGGCCGCCGCGGCGCGGGGCCCACCGACCGCCGGCTACCGGCCGCCGGCCGCCGAGCTAGTAGACGTAGCGGTTCGCCTTAATCATCGCGTCGGCCACGCGGCGGCGCGCGGCGACGGCGTTGGTGGGCGTGTGCTTCGTGAAGCGCTTGAGCGCGGCGAGCAGCGTGCGCAGCTCGTCGCCGTCGGCGACGGCCGCGAGCGTGTTCCTGGCCTCGGCCTCGACGCGCCCGGCCGCGTCGTTGCAGAAGACGCGCACCATGTCGAGGTGGAGCGCGGCCGCCTCCTCGCCCTGCGAGGCGGCCAGCTTCTGCGCGCGCAGGATGGCCGACTCCATCGCGTAGACATCCATGATGATGTTGGCCGCGCCGATGAGCACCTCCTGCTCCTCGGAGAGCGCCGCCATGTACTTCTGCGCCGCCGTGCCCAGCACCATCAGCGCGACCTTCTTCGCGTTCTTCGCCAGCTTCGCCTCGGCCGCGAGCACGGCCTCGTCCTCGTCGAGCGAGGGCATGGAGGGCGACAGCACCTCGTCCATCAGCGCCTGCGCCGCCGGCAGCAGCGCGAGCCTGCCCGCCATCGCGCGGCGCATCAGCATGCCGGGGATGAGCATGCGGTTTATCTCGTTCGTGCCCTCGAAGATGCGGTTGATGCGCGCGTCGCGGTAGGCGCGCTCGGCCGGGTAGTCGGCCGAGTAGCCGTAGCCGCCGAAAATCTGCACCATCTCGTCGGCGACGAAGTCGCAGTACTCGGAGAGCGTGACCTTGATGGCCGAGCACTCGGCGGCGTACTCCTCGATGGCGCGCAGCTTCGACTCGGGGTCTTCGGCCGTGGCCGTCGCGTTGATGGCGCCCTCGATAAGCCCGAGCGTGCGGTAGATGGTCGCCTCGCCGACCCACGCGCGGACGGCCATCTCGCCGAGCTTCGCCTTGATGGCGCCGAACGAGGAGATGGGCTTGCCGAACTGGTGGCGCTCGTTGGCGTAGCGCACCGCCTCGGTCGTCATCAGCTTCATGCCGCCGAGGCACATCGAGCCGAGCTTGAAGCGGCCGATGTTGAGGATGTTGAAGGCTATCTTGTGCCCCTTGCCGACCTCGCCGAGCAGGTTCGAGACGGGCGTCGTCACGTCGTCGAGGACGAGCGCCGTCGTCGATGAGCCGTTGATGCCCATCTTGTGCTCCTCGGCGCCGTTCGTCAGCCCCTCCTGCCGCTCGACGATGAAGCCGGTGAACTTGTCGCCGTCCACCTTGGCAAAGACGACGAACACGTCGGCGAAGCCGCCGTTCGTGATCCACATCTTCTCGCCCTTGATGCGGTAGTGCGTGCCGTCCTCCGAGAGTCGCGCCGTCGCCTTGGCCGCCAGCGCGTCGGAGCCCGAGCCGGCCTCGGTCAGCGCGTAGGCCGTGATCAGCTCGCCCGTCACGATGCGCGGGATGTACTTCCGCTTCGCCTCCTCCGTCCCGTAGTAGACGATGGGCAGGAGGCCGATGCCGCCCTGCGCGCCCATCGTCGTGGCGAACGAGGCCGAGCGCCCGAGCGCCTCGCCGAGGATGGCGCCCGCCACCTGGTCGAGCCCGAGCCCGCCGTACTCCTCGGCCACGGTCGCGCCGACGAACCCTATCTCCGCGCCCCTGCGCACCAGCTCGCGCGCCAGCTTCCAGTCCTTCTTCTCCAGCTCGGCCGTGCGCGGGACGACCTCGCCGTCCATGAACTCGCGCGCCGCCTCGGCTATCATGCGGTGCTCCTCGGTGAAGTCCTCGGGCGTGAAGACCTCCCCGGGCGCCCGCTCCTCTATCAGGAAGCTCCCGCCCACCACGATCTTCTTATCTTCGGCAACGGCTGACATAGTCTGCTCCTTTCGGTCGCTTAAAAAATGAGCGGCGCGCGGCCGCGGCCGGCGGCCCACCGCTCACAGTCTTTCAAAGATTCCCGCGGCGCCCATGCCGCCGCCGACGCACATCGTCACCATGCCGTAGCGGCCGCCGCGGCGCTCCAGCTCGCGCAGGACGGTGGCCGTCAGCTTCGCGCCCGTGCAGCCGAGCGGGTGGCCCAGGGCGATGGCGCCGCCGTTGACGTTGACGCGCTCGGGGTCGAGCCCGAGCGTCCTGATGACGGCGATGCTCTGCGCGGCGAAGGCTTCGTTGAGTTCGATGACGTCCAGGTCTTCGGCCTTGAGGCCGGCGATTTTCAGGACCTTCGGGATGGCGTGGACGGGGCCGATGCCCATCTCCTCGGGCGGGCAGCCGGCCGTCGCGTAGGCGACGAAGCGCGCCAGCGGCTTCAGGTTCAACTCGCGGGCGCGCTCCTCCGACATGACGACGACGGCCGCCGCGCCGTCCGACATCTGCGAGGCGTTGCCGGCCGTAATCGTCCCCCTGGCGTGGAAGGCGGGGCGCAGGCGGGCCAGCCCCTCCTCCGACGTGTCGCGGCGCACGCCCTCGTCCCGCGTGAACGCCACCTCGCGCGTCGTCTTCCGGCCCCGCTCG
Source organism: Pyrinomonadaceae bacterium (assembly GCA_036387195.1). Taxonomy (GTDB): domain Bacteria; phylum Acidobacteriota; class Blastocatellia; order Pyrinomonadales; family Pyrinomonadaceae; genus QHXN01. Next base: position 10,654 of record DASVUF010000248.1, read on the forward strand.
TCCAGCTCCTCGAACGTGACCCGGAGCGGGACTATCTCGTCGTCGAACTTGCCCGCGTCCTGCGCGGCGGCGGCGCGGCGGTGCGACTGGAGCGCGAAGGCGTCCTGCTCCTCGCGCGACACCTCGTACTTGCGCGCGACGTTCTCGGTCGCGAGCCCCATGTTGAGGTAGAAGTCCGGGTAGTGCTCGACGAGGTGCGGGTTGGGCCGGATGATGTGGCCGCCCATCGGGATGAGCGACATCGTCTCCAGGCCGCCGGCGACGACCACCTCCGCGCCGCCCACGCGGATGCGGTCGGCGGCGATGGCGATGGACTGGAGGCCCGAGGAGCAGAAGCGGTTGATGGTCATCGCGCTCGTCTCGACGGGGAGCCCGGCGCGGACGGCCGCGGCGCGCGCGACG
>DASVUF010000249.1:0-2150 GCA_036387195.1 Pyrinomonadaceae bacterium
CGCCCCGTCGCCTGTCGGTGTTAGTCAAGTGGGTTCGCCGCCAGAAGGTCTAGTCGGAAGCCTGCGACCGGAGTCCGCACGCGGAGAGTTTTCGCGCCCGCGCCCTCGCGTGTCAAATCCCGCGGCGCGTCCCGCGGGGTCGGTCTAAAAAAAGCCGTCGCGGGCGAAAGAAATGGATTGAAATTCATTCAAATGGACATTACAATCCCGGCGCGCTCTTACACAGGGAGTAGGGAAGCGGGCACGCGCGGCAGGCCCTTGTTCCGCGCGCGCCCCGAGCGTCATCCTCTCGTAGGCATTCCATTCATTCAGCAGGCATCGTGAAGTGGCCGGCCCCCTTCGGGCCTCCGTGTCACCGTTCGCCGCCGCCGTCGAGCGCGGCGTCCTCGTCTCAAGTCACAAACTTCGGAAGGAGCCTACCATGAGATTCACTCTACGCGGCGGGGCGGCCGCGCTGTCGCTAATCCTCCTGCTGAGTCTGAGCGCCGCCGCCCAGGGCAGCTCGACGGGCGCGCTCACGGGCACCGTCTACGACGCGGCCGGCGCGGTCGTCGCGGGCGCGTCGGTCGTCGTCCGCAACAACGCCACCGGCGCCGAGTCCACGGCCAACACCTCCGAGAGCGGCGCCTTCAGCGCGCCCGCGCTGCCGGCCGGCACGTACACGGTCACCATCACCGGCGCGGGCTTCAAGAAGGCGCTCGTCACCGGCGTCAAGGTGGATGTGGGCGCGCCTTCGAGCATCTCGGTCACGCTCGAAGTGGGCGCGCCCGAGGAGACCGTGACCATCGTCGGCACGGGCGAGCTGCTCCAGACGCAGACGGCCAACGTCTCGACGACCATCACGGGCCGGCAGATCACGGAGCTGCCCTTCACCTCGCGCGACGCGCTCGACCTGGTGCTGCTGCTGCCGGGCACGTCCACGCCGGGGCGCCCCCGCACCTCGACCGTCAACGGCCTGCCGAGGGGCGCGCTCAACATCACCATGGACGGCCTCAACGTGCAGGACAACCTGCTCAAGTCCGACGACGGCTTCTTCACCTACATCCGCCCGCGCATCGACGCCGTGGACGAGGTGACGCTCTCGACGGCGACGCCCGGGGCCGAGAGTTCGGGCGAGGGCGCCGTCCAGATCAAGTTCGTCACGCGCGGCGGCACCAACGACCTGCGCGGGTCGCTCTACTGGTACCACCGCAACCCGGCGCTCAACGCCAACTACTACTTCAACAACCTGTCGGGGCAGCCGCGCGACCGCGTGCTGCTCAACCAGCCGGGCGGGCGCGTCGGCGGCCCCGTCTACATCCCCGGCCTCTACGACGGCCGCAACCGGAGCTTCTTCTTCGTCAACTACGAGGAGTTCCGGCTGCCCGAGCAGGTGACGCGCCAGCGCAACATCCTGACGACGGCGGCGCAGGCCGGCGTCTTCACCTACGGGACGGCCGCCAACCCGCGCTCGGTCAACGTGCTCCAGCTCGCGGCCAACACGCGCTGCGCCGGCACGGCCGCCAACCCCGTCTTCTGCACCTCGACGGTTGACCCGACCGTCGCGCAGACGCTCGCCGCCATCCGCGCGACGACCGCGCAGGGCGGCCTCTCGGCGCTCGACCTCAACCGCCAGATATTCACCTTCACCAACTCGGGCGGCCAGAAGCGCACCTTCACGACCGTCCGCCTCGACCACAAGTTCGGCGCCAGACACCACCTCGACAACGTCTGGAACTACCAGGTGTTCCGCAACGGCGTTGACTTCCTGAACGCGGTTGACCCGGCCTTCCCCGGCATGCTCGGCGGCGTCGGCGGGCAGAACTCCATCCGCTTCTCGAACTCGACGGGGCTGCGCTCGACCTTCTCGTCGAACGTCGTCAACGAGGCGCGCTTCGGGCTGATGGGCGGCAGCTCGCTCTTCCGCGCCGAGTTGAGCCCGGCCTCGTTCGACTACCTCAACGGCTTCGTCTACGGGACGGCGGTCGGGACGGGCGGCTGGGCCACGGCCTTCGGCGTCAACAACCCGAACGCGGTGCGCAGCGCCAGCCGCCGCAACTCGCCCGTCAAGCAGTTCACGGACAACCTGACCTGGATCAGGGGCTCGCACTCGCTGAACTTCGGCGGCGGGTTCACGCAGATCAACACCTGGGCGCAGAGCCTAAACCAGA
>DASVUF010000250.1:0-3300 GCA_036387195.1 Pyrinomonadaceae bacterium
ACTGTAGAAGGAAGTCGAAGGACTCTTCGGGGGCGAGGTCGCGCGGCTCCTCGCCCGTGAGGAAGTGGCGCGCGGGCTTGCCGCCGAGGAGCCGGGCCCGGTCGCCCTCGACGCGGAGCATCGTCCCCTCCCACAGGCCGACGACGCGGACGCCGGGGTTCGCGTGGACGAACTCGCCGAGCCGCTCGTCGCGCGTCTCGCCCATGTGGCCGGGCGGGTGGTAGTCGGTGTAGTGCGGGTTGATCTGGAAGGGGACGAGTCCGAGCGCGTCGAAGCTCGGCGGCTCGACGATGGGCATGTCGTTGGTCGTCCGGATGGTCGGGCAGGCGACGTTCGAGCCGGCGCTCCAGCCGACGTAGGGCACGCCGGCCTCGACGCGCTCGCGGAGGGCCTCGACCGCCCCGGCCTCGTAGAGCCCGCGCAGGAGGTGGAAGGTGTTGCCGCCGCCGACGGCCACCGCTTCCGCGGCGCGGACGGCCGCGCGCGCGTCCGCGGCCGCGTGCAGGGACTCGACCTCGTAGCCCAGCGGGCGGAAGCGCCCGCGCACCTTCGCCAGATACTCCTCGTTGGTGCGCGGCGGCACGGCCGCGAACGGGACGAAGAGGACGCGGCGCGCCGACGAGCCGAGGAAGTCCCTGAGCGCGCCCCGGAAAAGCTCGCTCGGGTTGTCGCCGATAAGCTCGGAGCCGTTGCTCAGCAGGAGGAGCCTTTTATTCGTCATCGGGGCGAGATGATAACACCGCTTCAGCCGTCGCCGTGAGTTTCCATGCGCCCCAGCGCGTCGCGCAGCGCCTGCCGCTCGATGAGCAGCCGCAGGAAGAGCCGCCGCCGCCGCGCCAGCAGCACGAGCGCCTTGAACCACCCGCGCATGTCGTACAGCTCTTCGAGCGACCGCAGCGCCACGTAGCCGCACAGGACCGCCAGCGGCAGCGACGCGAGCGCCGCCCGCCAGCCCCAGCGCGCGTACGCCAGGCCGGCCGCCGCCAGCCACGTCAGCGGCATGAAGAGCATCGCCGCCAGAATCTTGACCGTCGGCGCTATCTCGTCAACGCCGTGCCGCGGGAACAGGCGCGCGAGCAGCGTGCAGACGAGGTAAGCCGGCAGGTGCACGACGGCGCCGACGACCGTCAGCGGCAGCAGCGCGAGCAGCAGCGCCGCGCGCAGGAGGAAGTGGCGCAGGACGTACCAGCGCGAGTGGCGCGAGAGCGAAAGGTTCTCGGGCGCGATGCCGATGCGCGCCAGCGCCCCCTCGTGCCGGCCGATGCGCCGCCGCAACTCCTCGGCCCCCTCGGCGGCCGTCAGCCGCGCGAAGAGCTGCGCCGAGAGGCCGCGCAGAAAGTCGAAGCGCTCGGCCAGCGGCAGCCTCACGTTCAGCCCCTCGTAGACGGACGAGAACAGCCGCTCGGCCTTGCGCGCCGCGTCCAACTGCTCCTCCGTCTCGACGTTCAGAGTCACCGCGAGCAGCGCCTCCTCGGCGCGCGCCGAAAGCTCGCGCACGGCCTCGCGCGGCGGCTCGCCGCTCTCGTCCGCCTCGACCGCGGGCACGTCCAGGGGCTCGCCGAAGCGCAGCAGCGCCTCGCCGCGGAAAGAGGTCTTCGACGTGTAGTAGAGGCCGACCGGAACCATCTTCAGCCCCTCGACGCGCGCCCCGAGCGCGATGCGCGCCGCCCCCGTCTTCAAAGGCAGCAGCTTCGTCGAGTTGTGCGAGACGCCCTCGGGGAAGAGCGCGATGCAGCCGCCGCGCGACAGCAGCCGGCGGCACGCCTCGAACGTGCGGAGGTTCTGCGAGAGGTCTTCGCCCGCGTCCGCGCGCCGGTAGAGCGGCAGCGCCTCGACCGTGCGCAGGAGCCAGCCGATGACGGGCAGCCTGAAGAGCGTTGACTTGGCGAGGAAGGAGATGCGGCGCGGCAGCGCCGCGAAGACGAGCCCCGGGTCTATCAGCCCGTTCGGGTGGTTGATGACGAAGACGACCGCGCCCGACGCCGGGACCACGCCGGCGCGGCTCGTCTCGATGCGCCGGAAGAAGAGGCGCAGGGCGACGCTGATGACCGCCTGCGCCGCCTTCTGCGCGGGCGAGCCGCCGCGGCGCAGAACCATGTCGCCCAGGCGCAGCACTTTTACCGACTCCGGCATCGCCACGCATCGTCGCAAATGCGCGCCCCAGACTCAAACGGCGGCCGGCCGCGCGCCAGGGGCGAACCCCCGTTCATCAAACCCGCGCTTGACAACTTTGCTACAGTGAAGCCGGCGAATCTTCGGCCGAGAGTGAGGAGAAGACGATGATCATCAAACGCCCCGCCGCCGAGCGGGGGCAGACGCGCACGGGCTGGCTCGACAGCCGCCACACGTTCTCTTTCAACCGCTACTACGACCCGCGCTGGTCGGGCTTCGGCCACCTCCTCGTCATCAACGAGGACTTCGTCGCGCCCTCGGGCGGCTTCGGCGCGCACTCGCACAGCGACATGGAAATCCTGACCTACATCGTCCGCGGCGCGCTCAAGCACGGCGACAGCATGGGCAACGCCTCGGTCATCCGCGCCGGCGAGGTGCAGCGCATGAGCGCCGGCACGGGCGTCACGCACAGCGAGTTCAACCCCTCGGCGGACGAGCCCGTCCACTTCCTGCAAATCTGGATTACGCCCGAGCGGCGCGGCGCCGAGCCCGGCTACGAGCAGCGCGAGTTCGCCGAAGAGGAGAGGCGCGGCCGTCTCCGCCTCGTCGCCTCGCGCGCGGGCCGCGACGGCTCGGTCACGGTGCGCCAGGACGCAGAGGTCTACAGCGGCCTGCTGGCCGAAGGCGACGAGGCGGCGCACGAACTGCGCCCCGGCCGCAAGGCCTGGGTGCAGGTCGTCGTCGGCTCTCTCAGGCTCAACGACGTGGAGCTGAAGGCGGGCGACGGCGCGGCCGTGAGCGACGAGCGGCGGCTCACGCTCCGGCCCGACGAGCCTTCCGAAGTCCTCCTCTTCGACCTCGCCTGAGCGGCGCGGCCCACGTCCCCCCGAGCCAGGGCGGCGAAAAGGGAGAGCCCCGACGGACTTCTTCGTCCCTCGGGGCTCTCCCTTTAAAAACCGTCTTGCCGGAACTTTTTCTTCCGCCTCAGGACGTGGACGCGCGCGTCGCCGCCCTCCGCCTCCGCTTGCCGGTCGTCAGAAGCAGCCTGAGCTTCATGCGGGCCTTGTGGAGCTGGGACTTCGAGGTGCCGACCGAGCAGCCCAGCAGCCGCGCCACCTCCTCGTGCTCGTGCCCCTCGACGTCGTGCAGCACGAAGACGGCGCGGTACCCGGGCGGCAGCTGCGACAC
>DASVUF010000251.1:0-34735 GCA_036387195.1 Pyrinomonadaceae bacterium
GGCGAGCGCGCGCACGCCCGCCCGCGCGCAGGAAGACTAACGAGGGAACATCATGTCTGAAAGGCTGAACGGGACTTTACAGGTGGACTCGCGCGTCGTCCTGAACACGGCCGGCGGGGCCGTCGAGGTGCTCATCTTCCCGCTCCAGGCGGCGGTCGCGTGGGACGTGATGGTTCAACGCACGGTCGAGGCTTTCCGCCAGCACCACGGCCGGCGGGTCACGCTCGAGGGCACGCTCCAGGGGCAGATTCTCTCCTCGGCGCGGCTGGCCGAGGGCGCGGCGCTCAAGGACGGCACGTACCGCGGCCGGCTCGAATCCGAAGGCGGGGCGGCGCTGAGCCTCGATTTGCGGCTGGAGGGCGGGGAGGGCGTGATGAGCGCCGACCTCTTCCGCGACGGCAACTACTACTGCTCGATGCGCGCGCGCATGCGCGACGGCGGGGGCGGCGCGCTCGTCGCCACAGACCCCCGCTTCATCTTCGACTGGGACGCGGAGTCGTCCATCGGCGGCCGGCTGGAGATCACGCCGCGCGGCGGCAGCGTCATCCAGGTGAACTGCGTCGTGCCGGAGGCGATGCCGACGCTCTACAGGGGTGAGGCCGTCTTCGACTCGGAGTACTTCCGCGTCATCAACATCGAGGTGGACAAGCTCGAAGGCATGCCGTGGCCGCCGGCCTACTCGACGGGCGACATCCCGCAGGGGCACCAGCCGGCCGACCTCGGCGTGCTCAGCGTCTCGCTCGGCTCGCTCTTCCAGAAGGCCGGCTTCGACGCGCGCGTCCGCCACAACGACGCGGCGCTCCCCTCGGACGTGGGCCGCCTCGCTGGGCGGCCGGGCGAGGAGGACCGCTGGGACGAGCGCGAGATGCACGAGATGATGGACCGCAACTACTCGCGCAACCTCAACGAGCGCGAGTGGTGGCTCTACCTCCTCATCGTCGCGCGCTTCGACGGCGGCCCCAGGACGGACGCCGAGGGGCGCGTCATCGTCGAGAACGGCCGCGTCGTCAACGGCGGGGGCGGCACGACCGGCATCATCTTCGACAGCCGGGCCGGGCAGATTCGCGACCCGTGGAGCGGCTTCGCCGAGTGGTTCGAGCGGAACAACCCGCAGAAGAAGCACCTGTTCGACTTCGGCCGCGAGGGCGAGTACGTCAACAGCCGCGCGCGGCAGGGCGTCGCGGTCTTCTGGCGCGAGATGCAGGACTTCATGGCGCAGGAGGACGACTGGTACAGGAGCCGGCAGATGCTGCGGACGGTCGTCCACGAGCTGGGGCACGCCCTCAACCTCGCGCACACGTGGCTGGTCGGCCGCGCCGACACGACCTCCTTCATGAACTACCCGCACAACTACCCGCACGGCGGCACGCCCGACTCGCGCATCAGGAACTACTGGAGCCGCTTCGACTACAGCTTCGACCCGGAGGAGCTGTTCCACCTGCGGCACGGCTTCTACAACGAGGTCATCCCCGGCGGCAAGAACGAGTTCATGCAGTGGACTTCGTCCTCCGTCTTCAGGGACCCGACGGCCGGGGGCGCCAGGTCGAACCTCTCCATCGGCCTCAAGCCGACGAAGACCGAGTTCCGGTTCACCGAGCCCGTCACCCTGGAGGTCGGGCTGCGCAACCACACCTCCGACGACATCCCGCTCGGCCGGCTGAGCCCCGCCTACGGCGACATTGACTTTGTCGTCCGCAAGCCGAACGGGGCGGTCGAGCGATACCAGCCGCCGCTCTTCAAGTGCGAGACGACGCCCAGCGTCCTCGAAGCCAACGGCGTCAGGCGGCACGTCACCTCGCTCGCCGTTGACGCCCGGGGCTTCACCTTCGACACGCCCGGCCGCTACGAGATCACGGCCACCACGCCCGACCCTTCGAGCGGCGTGATGGTGGTCGCGCGCCCCGTCCACATCTGGGTCGGCTACCCCGAGAAGCAGGACGAGAGCATCGCCCGGGACGTCTTCACGTCGGACGCGGGGCTCTTCCTCTACATGGGCGGGGGCGAACACCTCGCGCGGGCCAAGGGCGTGCTCGAAGGCGTGGCCGAAGAGCACCAGGGGCACCCGTTCGCGGCGCACGCCGACCTCGTCCTCGGGCTCAACCTGCTGGCCGGGCAGAAGAGCGCCACGCGCGGCCGCGACACCACGCCCTCGAAGCCCGAGGCGGCGCGCCCTTACCTTGAAAGGGCTCTGAGGTCGGGGGCCTTCTCCGGCCCGACGACCAACCGGCTCAGGGACACGCTGTCTCTCATCAACGGCGACGGCGGGGGCGACGGCGGCGGGGGCGAGAGGGGCGGCGGCGCGCAGGCATAGCGCGGGCGTAACAGGCCGCCGCGTCCGGGCGCGGAAAGAGAAGGGAGGCCGCGCCGGCGTGCGCCGCCTCCCTTCTCTCTTTGCTTCCTCCGCCGCAACCCCGCCTTCTTCTCCTGCGGCGTTGCGAAAATGGCCTTCGGGGCATTCGCCCCTTCGCACGCCCTCGCGGGCGGCGCGCAACCGCCGGGCGGGACTCTGCCCGCGCCTTGGGATATGCTGCGCGTGGCGGGCGGGCCGCCCGCCACAATCTGACCCGCGGGCCGGACGCCTGTCCGCCCGTGGTCGCGGAGGACTAAGCGTTTGGACTCTTCACCGGCAGCGATGCGTCGCCCGGCGGGCCCCTTCAGCCTGCGGCTCTACTACGGCTGGGTGAACCTTGGGGTGGCGGCTCTGGCGATGGTCGGCACGCTGCCCGGCAGGACACAGGGGCTCGGCCTGATAACCGAGCGGCTGCTCGGCGACATACAGATTGACCGCGTCGCCTTCGCGCAGATAAACCTCTGGGCGACGCTCGTCGGCGCGCTCTTCTGCCTGGGCGTCGGGCGGCTGACCGACCGCTTCGGCGGCCGCGCCGTCCTGACGACCGTCTCCGCGGCGCTCGCCGCGGTCGTCCTCCTGATGAGCGGCGCGCGCGGGGCGGCTTCCGTCGCCGTGCTCATCACGCTCACGCGCGGGTTCGGCCAGAGCGCTCTCTCGGTCGTCAGCATCACGATTGTGGGCAAGTGGTTCGTGCGCCGGCTAGACGCCGCGATGGCCGTCTACACCGTGGCGCTGAGCGTCGGCTTCATGGTGGCCTTCCCGCTGGTGGGCGCGGCGGTGGTCGAGTACGGGTGGCGGCCGGCGTGGGCGGCCGTCGGGCTGGCGCTGGCGCTGGCGCTGACGCCCCTCGGCTGGCTCCTCGTGCGCCGGTCGCCCGAGGCGTGCGGCCTCCTGCCCGACGGCGAACGCGCGGAGCCCGACGACGCCGGCGAAGAGCACGCCGCGCATACGCTGCGTCAGGCGTTGACGACGCCGGCCTTCTGGGTCTTCGGCCTGTCCAGCGCCGTCTACGGCCTGATAGCTTCGGGCATCGCGCTATTTAACGAGTCAATCCTGGCCGAGAGGGGGTTCGACGCCTCCACCTATCACCGCAGCCTCGTCGTCGTCGCCCTGACGTCGCTGGCCGGCAACTTCCTGGGCGGCTGGCTGGCCTCCAGGTGGAGGATGAACCGGCTGCTGGCGCTGGCCATGCTCCTGCTGGCGGGGTCGCTCCTGGCGCTGCCGCACGTCACGACCGGGGCGCACGTCGCGGCTTACGCCGTCGTGATGGGGCTGGCGGGCGGCTTCGTCATCGTCATCTTCTTCAGCTTCTGGGGGCGCGCTTACGGGCGCGCGCACCTCGGCAGGATTCAGGGCGCGGCGCAGGCGCTCACGGTGGTCGCGTCGGCGGTGGGGCCGCTGCTGCTGGCCGAATGCGTGACCCGAACCGGCTCCTACGCCGCGATGTTCTACGTCTTGACCCTGGTCGTCCTCGTCCTCGGGCTGTGCGCCTGGCTCGTCGCCGTGCCGGGCGAGCCCGCTTGAGGGACGCACATGCGAGGCGTGGGAGGCGGCCGGAGAAAGGCTGTCGGAGTCAACTCGATTCGGCGGGGCGACTCCTTCAAGCCGCCCCGCCGCCATCCCCTCGCGGCGAAACGTCGCCGTCCCCACGCCCGCCCCCGACGTCCACCCACCCCACGCACGCCTCCGCGCCGCAGCAGCACTTGAAGTTCCACGGCGAGGCGGGCAGAGGGTGCGCCGTGTAGTCGAAGGTAATCTCCTCGCCCGCCTCTATCTCACGCACGGCCACAAGCATCCCGCCCCCGTCGAAGCTGGCGTTCGGGTCGCACGAGTGATTCGTCAGGTGCATCGGCATCTCCTCCCGGGACCAATAATCCAGGCGGTAGATGGCCTCGCCGACGCCGTACCTGCGCGTCGCGAATAACCCGCGCCCCTTCCCGGAATCGGTCTGTAGGGCACGGAAGCCCTCCGCGCTCGATGGTGACATGGGCGATACAATCCTCTGTGAATCTGTGAAACGGCCGGCCGCCGGGGCGCGGCGACGCCGGACGAAGCGGCTATTGCCGAACGGTTCTGTTCTTCATAAATGATAACAGTTCCGCGACCGAACGCGCCCGGCGCCGCGCGTCCGCCGCCCGTCCGAGCGGACGAAAGAGGGGGCGAGCCTTTAGCAAAGGCTCGCCCCCTCTTTCGTACCGGGCCGCCCCGCTCGGGCGGGCGGCGTGTGTCTTTAGAAGGTGCTGACGTTCAGCCGCCGGCCCGTCACGGTCTTGTTGACGAGCGAGGAGGTCGAGACGCCCGTCGTCAGGACGGCGCTGCGAATCTGCTGCGGCGTCGCGCCCGGGTGCGTCGAGGCGTAGAGGGCGATGCCGCCTGTGACGTGCGGCGTCGCCATCGAGGTGCCGTCGAGCCGCGTCAGGGTGTTGTTCGGCGAGGTGGACCAGACGCCGCTGCCCGGCGCGCCGATGTCCACCATCCTCACGCCGTAGTTGGAGTACTTCGCCAGCGCGCCCGTGCTCGTCAGCGCGGCGACGGCGATGACGGAGTCGTAGGAGGCCGCCGTCTCGGTCGAGGTGCCCACCGTCGTGTTGTAGTTCGAGGGGTAGCTCGCCTTCGAGTCGTTGTTCTGGCCGATGCCGGCGAGGTTGCCGTTGCCGGCCGCCGCCGTGAAGAGGATGTCGGCCTTCGCGGCGCGGATGACGGCGTCGTGCAGCGCCTGCGAGTAGCCGCCGCCGCCCCACGAGTTGTTGATGGCGACGAGGTTGAGGCCGTGGCGCGTCTTGAGGTCGACGAAGTAGTCGATGGCGGCGATGGCGTCGGCGACCGTCCCGCCGTCTGGGCCGAGGAACTTGGCCGAGATCATCGTCACGTTCCAGTTGACGCCGACGACGCCCAGGCCGTTCGACAGCGCGCCGATGGTGCCGGCGACGTGCGTGCCGTGCAGGTCGGTCGTGTAGTCGCTCGGGCGCGCGCCGTCGTAGACCGACGAGTTGTCCTGGAAGAAGTCCCAGCCGTGCACGTCGTCGGCGTAGCCGTTGCCGTCGTTGTCAACGCCGTCGGCCGGGTCGAAGGGGTTCGTCCAGACGTTGGCGGCGAGGTCAATGTGCTCGTAGTCTATGCCCTCGTCAATGATGCCGACGTAGACGAGGGGGCTGCCGGTGTGGCCCGCGGCCCAAGCCTCGCCGGCCTGGCTGCCGAACTGGTTGGCGGGGGTGGTGGCGTCGCCGTACATGCCCCAGAGGTTGCCGTTGGTGAAGTAGCTGTCGGTGGCCACGGCCTGGTGCGTCACGACCCAGTTGGGCTCGGCGAAGGCGACCGCCGGGTGCGTCTGGACGATGCGGACGGCGTCTTCGACGGTGAGGCCGCTCTGGATGACGGCAAGTTCGAGCCCGCCCCTGGCGGCGGCGCGGGCGGCCTTCCTGAGCTGCTTCCTCGTGAGGGCGCCGACGGAGTTACGCGCCGAGACGACGTCCTCGGGCGTCGCGCCGGGCTTGAACTGGATGATGATTTCGTCGGACTTGTACTTCCCTTTGCCGGCTTCGTCGTCCTTAGCGGCGGCGCGGCCTTGAATCAGGGCGGACGGGAGCGTCAGGGCGCAGAGCGCGAACACGATGACAAACGCGAAAACTTTCTTCATTCATCCTCCGAAAGAGTTGTCAGGTTGGTGGGTTGAGGCGACTCGTGAGAGGACGCCTGTCGAGACCAAGACGATAACCGTGAAATGACGGGTATGAGTTTTAAACGCCAAGTATCAGGTCTCGCGGAACCGCGCCAACCAGCGCCCCGAAAGGCGGACGAAGACCCACGCCGGGCCGGAAAGCCCTGCCGCTTTTTTTCGCGCTGTAAGAGTAAAGGGTGTGAGCGCCGCCGAGGAGATTGACGCGCGTACAGCCTTCGGACGATTCGGTCGGGATTATGCGAACACGTTTGCGGACAGGCGTTGGATGAACGAGTGCCCGGCGAGTTGCCCGGCTGCAAAAAAATTTTCAGCGGCGCAGTCGTCGAGCCTTCGGCCGCGCCGGCGACGGGCGCGCCGCCCCCGGAACCCGCGCGCGCGGCGCCGCATCTTACTTTGCGTGAAGAAGCTCGTCCCCGCGGCCTGTCTCGTGCTGCTCTTCGTGGCGCTGAAGAACCTGGACGTGGCGCGCGTGCCCGGCGTCGGGCAGGCCGCGCTGCCCTTCAGGGTCGCGGCGCTGGCTGCGCGCGAGCCCGACCGCTCGCTGGCGATGCCGGTCGAGGGCGTGCGCGTCACGCAGGTCGGCGACTCGTGGGGCGCGCCGCGCTCGGGCGGGCGCCGGCACGAAGGTCAGGACATCTTCGCCGGGCGCGGGACGGCGGTGCGCTCGGCCACGGAAGGCTACGTCGTGCGCGTGGGCGAAAGCCCTCTCGGCGGGAAGACGGTCTGGGTGGCGGGCGCGGGCGCGCGCAGCTACTACTACGCGCACCTCGACTCTTACGCGCAGGGGCTGGCCGTCGGCGATTACGTCACGAAGGAATCGGCGCTCGGCCACGTCGGGACGACGGGGAACGCCGCGGGCGGCGCGCCTCACCTGCACTTCGGCGTCTACTCGGCCGGCGGCGTCCTCGACCCGCTGCCGCTGCTCGCCGACAGGTGAGTCGGGGCGGCGGAAGGATTTCCAAAAGAGAAGGGCCTGACCACTCAACCGGTCAGGCCCTTCTCTCGTCGGCCGGCCGCTCGCGCGGACGCCGTCCGGCCGCGTCAGTCCTGCCCGAACCTCCTGCGGTACTCGCCCGAGGAGATGAACGCCTTGACCATCTCGGCCTTGATGTAGTCGCCGCCGAACTCGTCGAGCTTCGAGAGCCAGAAGTCGTAGCCGGAGAGGTCGGAGTCGGGCGGGTCGTCGGGGCTGCGCTGTAGGTAGCCGAAGTACTGCATCAGCACGAACGCGCGGTTGAACTCCCGACGGACGAGCCCCTGGTTGTCCACGACCTTGCGCAGCACGGTCGCGCGCGTCTCGGAGCCGCCGGCGAGCCCGTTGACGAGCGCATCGCGCTCGGGCTGCGAAGGCGTGACGCCGGCGTTGGCGTAGAGCGCGTCAACGTACTCGGCGTCGGTCTTCGCGTCGTAGAGCGCCTTGAAGTCCGCGCGCTGTGTCCAGGCGTTGACGAAGGCCGCCTTGTTCGCCTCAAGCTTCAGCTCCCAGCCGGGCCGGTTGACGACGACGTCGCGCCCGACCTCCACCGCGTCCGGCGAGAACTCGCGCAGCGCGGGCGTCCGCGCGAACGACGCGCGGTAGAGGCGGTAGACGAGGAAGCCCGTCTCCTGAAACTCTATCGAGAGGAAGAAGGCCGCCGAGACGTTGACCCGCTTGACCTCGCGGCAGGCGGCGTCCGCGCCGCACGACTCTATCTCGTTCGTCCAGAAGTCGAGGCCGGAGTCGTCGGGCGCGCGGTTGAGGAAGTCGCGGTACTGCTGGCGCACGAACTTGCGCGAGTCCTCAATCGGGTTGGGCAGCGCCGCCGCGCCGGCCGCCGACGCCGAGGCGTACTGCCCGGCGTGTGCGTCGCCGTCGTCGGCCGCCGACGTGCCGGGCGCGAAGCTCGAAGGGTTGTCAATCCTGGCGACGAAGGTGTCGGCCATCTGGCCGTCCGCGGTCGTCTTGATGGCGTTGACCGTGGTCGGGAAGTTGGTCGAGAAGGTATAGCCGCCCGTCACGTAGGCGTTGTTCTTCGCGTCGAGCGCGATGTGCGAGCCGGCGTCGCCCTGCGCGCCGCCGAGGTATGTGAAGTAGACGAGCGCCGTGCCGGCCGCGTTCAGCTTGGCGGCGAAGGCGTCGCCGCCCGGCGCCGAGAAGGCGTCGCTCACGCCCCCGATGGCCGACTGGAACGCGCCCGCCGTGATGGGCAGGTCGGCCGAGCGCGTCTCGCCGGTCACGTAGGCGTTGCCCACCGCGTCCACGGCGATGCCCCAGCCCACGTCCATCGCGCTGCCGCCGACGAGCGTCGAGTAGACGAGCGCGCCCGCGCCCGACTTCTTCAGATTGAACTTCGAGACGAAGAAGTCCCGGTCGCCCGCCGGCTTCGTCTGGAGCGCGCTCGCCGTCACGGGGAAGTCGCCGGAGTTCGTGTAGCCCGTCACGTACAAGCTCTCGTCGGCGCCGAGCGCGAGGCCGACGCCGCGGTCTTCGCCCTGCCCGCCGAAGAAGGTCGAGTACGAGAGGTCGCCCGCGCCCTTCCCTTCCGGCTTCAGCCGCGTGATGAAGAGGTCGCTGTCCCCCGACTTCGAGGTCTGAATCGCGCCCTGCGTCACCGGGTAGTTGGCGGAGCTGGTCCTGCCGGTCACGTAGATGTCGCCGGTCGCGTCCACCGCGACGCCGAAGCCGCCGAACTCGCTGCCCGGGCCCCCGACGTAAGTCGAGTAGAGCAGTCCCGCGCCGCCGGCGGCCGCCGCCGGGTCTATCCTGGCGACGTAGAGGTCGCCGTCCGGGCCGCCGCCGTAGGTTGACTGGAAGGCGCCGGGCGTCGTCCGCAAATTGTCGGAGAGCGTGTTGCCGGCGACGTAGATGCGGCCCGCCGGGTCGAGGGCCAGCCCCTTGCAGCCGTCGCTCGAACGCCCGCCGATGAAGGACGAGTAGAGCAGCGCGTCGCCCGCCGGGCTCAGCTTGAACACGACGCCGTCGTCCGAGCCGGCGTGGACGGGCTGGAAGGCGTTGGCGGTGACGGGGAAGTCGGGCGAGCTGGAGCCGCCCGTCACGTAGATGTTGCCCGCCGGGTCGAGGGCGATGTCCATCGGGTGGTCCCAGCCGCCGCCGCCGATGTAGGTCGAGAAGACGACGCCCGCGCTCCCCGTCGCCTTCGGGTTCAGCTTCATCACGAAGATGTCCCAGCCCACGGGCGCCGAGCCGTGCGGGTATGCGCCCGGCGTTGTCGGAAATTCGGGCGAGGTGGTGACGCCCGTCACGTAGACGAAGCCCGCGGCGTCCACCGCTACGCCGCCGCCGTTCTCGTAGCCCGAGCCGCCGATGTAAGTCGAATAGCTCAGCACAGGGTCAATGACCAGCGGCGCCGATTTGTCGTAGTCGCCCACGCGGAGGCCGACGACCGTCCCGCCCAGCCGCACGTAACGCGAAGGGACTTCGCGCCGCACGCCGCCGATTTCCTGGTAGGCGAAGGGCTTCAACTGGCGGACCTCGCGCCCGCCGGCCGTCAACAGCAGGTCGCCCGTCGTCTCGTCGAGCGCGAGCTTCTCCGCCCCCTCGAACTTCAGCCTGATGGCGGACGCGTCGCCGCCCGGCGAGACGACGAAGTCGTACTCAAGCTCGCGCTGCCTCCCGTAGTAGACCACGTCCACGCCGTCATAGACCGAGCCGTAGCGGACGCCCTCGTAGACGGGGACGTTCGCGCGCCGCGCCGAGGCGTCGCCGCCGACGAAGTAGTTGACGCGCCCGGCCGGCGTCCCCTGCGCCGCCGGCTCCGCCTTCGCGTTCGCGCCCAGGAGCTTCATGCCCAGCACGGCCGAATGTGACCCGGACTCGCGGCCGTTCTTCCCGCGGCGCCCGCCCCTGAGCGCCAGGAGCGCCCCGGTCGGCGAGAGCAGCACGTCGTAACCGGCGCCGCGCGCGAAGAAATCGAAGCGCCGCGCGGCCTGCCCCCTGTTCGCCTCGAACTGGAGCGGCGCCGCGCCCCGCGCCTTCTCCGCCCGCGCGCGCACGGCGTCAGAGGGGGCGCCGCCGCGGGTCGCGGCCGCATCGGTCGTCGCGCCCGCGCCGGCGCGCCCCGCGGCCGAGCCCGCCCTTAAAACGTTCGGCAGGTTAGAGGTCAGCAGCGCGGCGGCGAAGAGGGCGGGCAGAAGTCTGCCGCCGGCGCGCGGCGCGGTGAACTTGATTCCAAACATGGTCTACTTCCTGAAGGTTATTTTTGTGAAGAAGGGAGAATGTCTCAAACTCGCGTCGGGGCATAAAGATACCAGAGAACACGGCGCCCGGCCAGCGTCGGAGGCCGCGCCGAAGCGGCTCGGCGGCCGCGCTCCCCGGCGGCGCGACGCGCCCGCCCTGCGCCCTCGGGCGGGCGCGGCGGCGGGGCTTCAGTAGGGCAGCACCATCCGCCTGATTTTGCCCTCGCCTATCATCCGGTCTATCACGCCGTCGGCGCCCCTGACTATCGCCTTGAGGCGTTCGAAACCCTGCGCGTCCAGCATCAGCATCACGCCGCCCTTCCCCGGGCTCGAAGGGTCGGTGGCGTAGAGCTGGATGTGCGCGTCCCCTTCCGGGCTGACGACGAAGGTGAACTGGAGATTGCCGAGGAGCGTCTCGACCGCGCCGAGGTCTACCTGAAGCGGGGCGTTCTGCACGCTGAATGTCTCCTTCCAGAGTCCGCGGCCAAAGTTCATAGCAGGCTTCGGGGGTTGGTGACAAGGCCGGGGGCGGGGTCGTTCGGGGAAGCGTCGTTCGTGGGCGCGAGGTCTTTGAAGCTTAAGGGGTCTTGCCGCCCGAACCTCTCTGCGGAGTCGAGGGGTGAGACGAGGAGTCTGGCGCGGCGCGCGCGCAGGCCGGCTCAGCCCGACCTCAAGACCTCTTTGAGGTCTTCGTGCCCGCGCGCGTAGGCGGCGATGACATCCTGCGTGACGAGTTCGAAGACGGGCCCGCGCGCCGGCTCCGTGCGCCGGCCGCGCTCGCCCCTGACGGCGTTCAGACTCTCGACCAGCAACTCCTCAAGGCTGCGCCGGCCGCGCCTGATGATTTCCGCGCGCGGCCTGCCGCAGTAGCCCCAGACGTTCGTCCAGCCGCGCTCGCCGAGCGTCGCCGCCGTGAAGAGCTTGTCGCTGCCGACCTGACGGACGGAGCCCCACTCCACGCGGACGTGGTCGAGCGCGTCTATCTTCCTTCGCAGCTCGGGCTCGGGGAACTCCGGCCCGAGCCGCGCGCGCGCGATGAGCACGGTGGCGAAGCGCAGTTGCGCCGCGGCCTTGAACCAGGTCTTGTCGGCGACCGGGAGCGGCTTCTTCCGGCCGTCGAGCAGGCTGCCGAGCCCCCTGTCCGTCCAGGCCACCGAGAGCGCCCGGCCCTTCCGCTCGAAGCTCTCGCGGCTCAACTCGCCGCGCCCCGCGCCGTCCGACAGCGAGGCCGGCGACAGGACGGCGTAGGTCGCGCCCGCCTCGCCGAGCAGGCGGCTGACCGACTCGGTGTGCGCGGCCCCGAGGTTGAGCACGACCGTCCGCGCCGAAGGGTCGAGCCCGCGCACGACCTCGACCATCGCGGCCGAGCGCCGCGCCGCCGCCTCGAAGAAGGCGCGCGCCTCCGACATCGCCGCGCGCTCGTCGGCCGTAATCTCGGCGTTGACCGAGCCGGCGCGCGCCTCTATCTCGTCGAGCTCGCGGAGCGTCTGTTCGACCGGCGCCTCGACGCCCCCGCGCTTCATCGCCTCGCGCCGCACGCGCGCCCAGCCGTCGAGCGAGATGACGTACTCGACCATCTCGGCGACCCTGTGGCGGCGCGTGAACTGGCGGAGTCGCGGGTAGTGTTCCGGCCGGATTGACTTGAGGCCGATCTTGTAGAGGTAGTGCGCGGGGGCCACGTCGGCCCCCGGCGTCAGCTCCAGCGCGTAGTCCGAAGGGTCGTCGGCCGCGTGGACGACCACGTCCGGGTAGGCCAGCGTAAGCAACTCGGCCGCGCTTATCTCGCCTTCGCGCAGGAAGCCGGCGAGCAGCTCATGGCGCAGCTCTTCGTCCTCCGGGCCGCCGAGCCGCCGGAACCAGTCGGTCGAGGGCGGGGGCCTGTCCGTCGTCAGACCTTCGACGGCGATGTGGCGCAGCCCGTAACGCTCGTGCAGGCGCATGAGCATGACGGCCGCCTCCAACTGCCCCGCGACCGACGTGTGCCGCTCCTCGAGTACGCAGACGCGGCGCGACGCGACGCCGCCGCGGCTCGCGCCGACGCCGCCGACGCCGGCCGCCGCGGCCTCGAGCATCTCCTCGAAGAGTCTCAGGTCGGTGGCCGTAATCGGCTCGGGGTCGGGGGCGCGCAGGATGGCGCTCTGCGGATGCCAGCCGGGGCGCGCGCACGCGCCGGCGGCGACGATGAGGGTCGCCAAAAGGAGCGCGCGGCCGTGGGGGATTCTCTTCCGGGTGGTCATCCGCTGTTCCCTGGACGTGAGGAGGTCGAGAAGTCAGCCCCTCTTGTCGTCCACGCCTTTTTATGTGGGGGCCCGAGAAACGTTACGCGCCGCGGCCGGCGCACGGCTCACGCGCGCCGCACGCTGACCTCAAGTCCGACCACGGCCCAGTCATCTTCCGGGCCGAGCGGCGCGCCCATGTCGCGCGTGTCCGCGCCGAGTTCTTCAAGCGCCGGGGCTCCCCCGCGCTCGTGGGGCGCAGTCCTCAGCGCGTGCGGCGGCGGCGCGGGCGGCCGGTCGAGCGCGGGCAGTTGGAAACCCTTGAAGTCGGCCGCCTCGGTGGTGGCGAAGACTTTGAGCAGCTCGGCGCCTTCGTCGTAGCCCTGCGGCAGGTCTGCGCGCAGCGGTATCGGCAGCTCGCGCCCGGCCTCCAGCGTCTCGAAGAGCCCCGAGCGGGACGGAAAGATTTGCGCCACAGACCAGTCGGGCCGCAAGCCCAGCACCGTGACGTTGAGCGGCCGCCCGCCGCCGTTACGCACGCGCAACACGACCCAGTCGCCGACCCAGAGCTCGCGCCCCGCGACCGGCTCGACCGCGGCGCGCTGGTCGCCGTTCGCGCCGCGCGCCGCGGGCGTCCCGAACAGCTCCGCCGTGAAGCAGAGCGCGAGCGCCGACCGCCCGTCGCGGTTCTCAAACTCGCGCAGGTTCAGATACTTTGCGAGGTGAATCAGGCGCTCGACGAGTCGGGCGGCCGCCCCGCCGTCCGCGGCGCTCAGCGCGGGGCCGAGGTTCGGGACGGGGCGCAGGCCGGCGTCGTGGACGACGTACACGCCGCGCTCGTCGGTTGAAACATGAAAGTCTGCGTCCTCGTCCGGCGCGGCGGCGCGCAGGTAGCCGCCGCCGCGCCGCCTCAAAAGCTCCGCGAACTCGTCGGCCGACGGTGCGGACGGCGCAGGGACTTCGGGGGGCGTCAGCCTGACGCCGCGGCGCGGCGCGTCCGTGCCGGGCGCGAGCAGCACGGCCTCGTCGCCCTGCATGACCTCGCGCGGCGCGCGCCGCGTCACGACGCGCGCCGACGAGGAGGCCACGCCGGGCTCGACGATTTCGACGACGGCCGCCCTCGCCGCGCCCTCGACGCCGGACTCGCCCGCGCGGAAGACCGCGAGCCGCGCGCCCGCGTGGACGCGGTGGACGCGGCCCGCGTTGATGGTCAACTCGCGCGCGCCCTCCGCGACGCTCATCACCGTGAACACATCCGGATGTCGCGCGGAGCCGTGGCCGAAGACGACGCGGTCACCCTCGCCTTCGAGCTGCGGCGTCTGCTCCCTGAACTGCGAGTGGACGCGCGCGTAGACCTGCCGGTAGACGTCGAGGTAGGTGACGTCGGGGCCGAGCCTCCTGAACGAGTCGAGCAGCCAGTAGGTGAGCGCGCCGCGCTTCTCGCCGCCCTCGAAGGGGAACTCGTAGGCGCCCTCGTGCGCGCGGCAGGCCGCGAGCAGGACGTAGCCGCGCGGGTCGGGCAGCCAGCCGCTGCCGACTTCGAGGTCGCGTGTCACGGTCGCGCGCGCGCGCCGCCAGTTCTCGGCCAGCGCCTCGTCGTCGGCGACGAGGCTGCGCGCGGGGCGCGGCGCCGTGTCCACCACGCCGCCGCCGCCGCGCGCCACGGCCGCCTCGCGCGTCGCGCTGCCCGAGTGGCAACTGTCGAGCACCAGCGTCACGAGCAGACCCTTCTCGACCATCCCCCGCAACAGGAAGGCCAGCTCGACGTCGCGCAGGTATTGCGCCTCCGAGTCGCCGATGTCGGTCGGGACGAGGGCCTCGTCAACGACCTTGCCGGGGATGAGCCGCCTGTGGGCCGGGAGCGTCGCGGCGCGCCCGCCGTGGCCCGAGTAGTGTATGTAGACTTGGTCGCCGGGCCGGGCCGCGTCCGTCACCTTGCGGAAGGCCGCGACGATGTTGCGGTAGGTCGGCCACAGCTCGGGCGGCTCGGGCGGGCGCGGGTCTGAAGGGTCGGGGGCGTCGGAGGCGGTGAGCTTGACGAGGCGTTCGCCGCTCAGCCCGGCGTGGCCGCGGAGGAACCGCTCGACGTGCAGGATGTCCGGGACGCAGCCGAGCAGGCTCCGATAGAACGTGCCGTCGGGCAGGCGGTTGGGCATGTAGCAGTTGACGCCTATCAGCAGCGCGTGCAGGTCGCCGGGCCCCGCGTGCGGGTTCGCCATGTCTACCTCCGCGTCGTCCTTCGACGGAGAATGTCACGCGGCCGTGCGCCGGGCGTGCGGCCCGGCCTTACGGCCTCTGACCTCCATGAAGAAGTCCGCGAAACGTTACCGGCGCGGGCCGCGGCGGCGGCGGCGGCGAGGGGCGAGGGTTCTGCGGCGGGGCTTAACGCGGGCGGCGGATGAGGCGCAGGTGGTAGTAGTGGCCGGGCAGCTCTTCGAGGCGCCCCGAGGCGTCGCGCCCGTGAAGCTGTATCCGGTAGTCGCCGTCGGGCAGCCTGAGCAGCGGCAGCGTCACGTCGAGGTGGCGCCCCGCGGCGGCGTCGCCGGCGGGCGACAGGTTGGCCTCGAACTCGCCGCCGCCGTCCACCGTCCTGAAGGACGCGCGGAAGCTCTGGAACCTGTCGGCCGCCGGGTCGAGCCCGAGGCGGAGGCGCGCGTAGGCCGTCCCCTCGGGGACGTCGAGCGTCGCGTCGGCGGCGTCGCCCGGCGCGGCGCGCTCGACGCCGGGCGTCAGCTCGACTCCGGCGCCGGCCGACGAACGCGCCGCGCGCGCCGCGCTCTCTTCCGCCTCGTCGCGCGGCGCGTTGAGCCGCGCCACCTCCCTTTCGAGGTCGGCGCGCGGCGAGCGCCCGTAGAGCAGGCGCTGTTCGAGCTGGTGCGGCTCAAGCCGGAGCCAGACGAGGACGGCCGCCGAGATGAAGAGCAGCGCGAGCCCGGCCGCCAGCAGCGGCTTCGCGTGGTGGCGCAGCGACGCGGCCAACCCCCGACGCGCGGGCGGCCCGCCCGCGCCCGTCTGCGCCCTCTTCGCGGCGGCGCGCCGCGGTTCGGCCGCGACGGCGGCGGCGCCTTCGGCCGCGGCGCGCCGGCGCAGTTCCTCGACCGTGCGCACTTCGAGGCGCAGGCGCGGCGTCGAGAGGTAGCGGGCGGCGAAGTCGCGGCGCTCGTCGGCGGCCAGCTCGCCCTCTACGTACTCGTCAATCAGCTCGGCCTCGGCCAGTTCGACCCGCTCCCTGTAGCCGGCGTCGGTGAAGACGCGCGCCTCGACCGCCTCGCGCCGCGGCGGGTCGAGGCGTCCCAGCAGGTACTGCCTGATTAACGGCAGCTCGTCCTTATCGGGTTCGTTATGCATGGGCGGACACGGCGTCGGGTAAGCGGCCCCCTACTCGACAATGTAATTCGGTCTGTTTCATTTCAGCGCGGCCTCGCCAGGCAGTCCTCGACGCACGCGCGGAGGCCGGCGCGAATCCTGAGCACCCGCACCCTTAAGGCGTTGAGGCCAATCCGCTTCTCGTCGGCCAGCCGCTTGCGGTTGGCTATCTTGTCCTGCCCCCGGCCCTTGTAGTAGCCGAGCGCCAAATCGCGGTCGCCGGGGCTCAGCTTTCCCAGGCACTCGTCGAAGCAGTCGTGCAGGCGCTCGTCCCGCTCCTCGCGCTCCAGGTCTTCGGGCTGCGGTGGCAGAAAGACGGGCTCGTCGCCGGGCGTCAGCGCGACGGTGCGGCGGCGGTGGTACTCAAGGAGCTGCTTTTTGGCGACGCCGTAGAAGAAGAGCGCGGGCGCGCCCTCGTACGTCTCGGAGAGCCTGACGACGCGCTCCGTGACGCGCGCGATGTTCTCCTCGGCCATCCCCTCCGGGTCGTGGCAGCCGTTGCGCGTGAAGAGCTGTATGAGGTTGTGGCGTATCTCCTCGTACTGTCTCGCGGCCGCCTCCCTGTCGGGGTCGAGCCAGGCCAGCAGGTCGTCGAAGTCGCCGCCGTTCTGTCTGGTCATCTGAACTAAAGTCGTCTCCGCGCCGGGGCAGGCCGGCGCCGCCGCCACGCCTTCGTGTGTCGGGGCATCAGCGGACGTCGGGGACGGGCCGCCGCCGCCTGAGCGCCGTCCAGACCAGTGCGAGCCCGGCGGCGGCCGCCAGCGCGTGCACGACGCGCGGCGCGGGGCGGCCGCGCGCGCCACCGCGGTACTCGCCCTGGAGCACGAAGGCCGCCCAGAAGTGTGGCGAGCGCCAGCGCCCCTCCCTCCACATCGCCTCCTTCGAAGACCTGAGCGCCGCGGCCGGCGGCAGGCCGCCTTCGAGCATGGCCCGGTAGAAGTGTGACATCAGCTCGGCGCTGGCGCGGTCGTCCACCTTCCAGAGGCTCGCCACCACGCGCGGCGCGCCCGCGTACATGAAGCCGCGCGTCAGGCCGACGAGCCCCTCGCCCCGCACGTCCTTGCCGAGCCCCGTGTCGCACGCGCTGAGGACGACGAGGTCGGCCGACAGCCGTAGGCCGTAGATGTCGTGCAGTTGCAGGAAGCCGTTCTGCTCCTCGCCGCGCTCGTCCACCATCGAGAGGACGATGCCCGACATCTCCGGGTGGCGGCTGTTGACGACGCTGTGCGTGGCGAAATGGACGATGCGGTACAGCCCCAGCTCGTCGCTCTGCGCCGCCGCGCGGCTGGCGGCGAACCCCGTGACCAGCGCGCCGTCGCCCCCGGCCAGCCCGACTATCTCCTCGGCCTCGGCCTGCGTCGAGGCCAGACGGCGCACGCGCGGCCCCGCCGCGTAGGCCGGCGCGTCGGGCGGAGCGGCGGCGCGGCGCGGCCGGACTTTGAGCCGCGGGTCGTCAACGTCGAAGACGGGGTCGGCCATGACGAAGACCGACCTGCGCGGCGCCGGCTGCTCGGCGCGCGCGCGCCGCAGCGCCGACAGCGTCGAGGCCGACGGCAGGTAGACGACCTCGTGCCTCAACACGAGCGGCTCGTCGCCGGCGCCCTCGGCCGCGCCGTCGGCGCCGGGGAGCGGCAGCGCCTCGAAAGGGATGTACTGGAGCGCGCCGTCGGCGGCGACGAGCAGCCGTCGGCCGCCGAGCCGGGAGGCCACCGGGCCCAAAAGAATCCGGCTGAGCGCTGCGGCCTCGCGCCAGTAGCGCGCGTCGGCGTCGCCCGCGCCGCGCGCGCTCAGCAGATGATAGACGCCGCGCGCGGCCTCCTCAATCTTCAGGCGCGCGGGCAGCTCGTGGCACTCGAAGGAGTCGGCCGTCACCGCCCACAGGTAGCTCTTCTCCTCGCCGAGCATGTATTCGAGCAGGATGACGTCGTCGCCGCGCAGCTCCGCCTGCACGTCCGCGAGCCGCGGGGGCGGCGGCTGCGTCAGGCCGGCGTAGCGCGGGCTGTTGACCCTGATGAGCGCCTCGACCTCATTGTACTCGTTCGTCAGCTCGCGCACCTCGCTCTCTATCTGGTCGGCGCGCGGCTCGTTGGGCGCGCCGCTGCGCAGGCGCATCAGGTAGGCGGCCTTCGAGCCGAGCTTGAGTTGCAGCGTCCGCCGGCGCTCGAACAACTGCGGGCTCGCCGCGGGCGGCGCCTCGTCGCCGGCCGCGAGCAGCATCTCGACCAGCGACCGCGAGCGCGCGCCCTCGCTCGCCTCGAAGGCCGCGACGTCGTGGCCGCCCGACGGGTCGAGGCCGTGCATCTGCATCAGCAGCGAGATGTAGAGCGCGTAGTGCTGCTGGATGGAGGCGAAGTAGGAGGCGCGCAACTGCTGGCTGGCGACCTGCGACCGCAGCGTCTCGATTATCTTGAGCGACTCGGCGACGTGGCCGACGGCGGCGCGCAGGTCGCCGCGGTCGCGCTCGGCGCGCGCGATGTCGTAGAGCGCGGCGGCCTCGCCGGTGCGGTCCCCGGCCTCGCGGCTGAGCGCGAGCCCGCGCCCGAAGTGTTCGAGCGCCCGCGCCCTGTCGCCCGACGCGTAGAGGATGGCGCCGATGGTCTTGAGCGTGTTGGCCTCGCCGCGGCGGTCGCCCTCCTCGCGGTAGAACTTGAGCACCTCGTTGTACTGGTCGAGCGCGAACTGGCGCTGGTTGAGCGAGTGGTAGATGGCGCCGATGTCCGTGAAGGCGTAGGCCGCGACGCGGCGCTTGCCGAGCCGCCGGCTGAGCGCGAGGCTCTGGCGGTAGAAGTCGAGCGCCCGCTCGTTGTCGCCCAGCTTGCGGTGCGCGCGCCCGACGTAATACTGCGTCACGGCCTCGAAGCCGCGGTTGCCGCTCTCGCGGTTGAGCTGGAGGGCGCGCTTGTAGTGGTCGAGCGCCGTCAGCGGCTCGCTCAGGCTCTCGTAGACCTGCCCGACGCTGTTGAGCGCCACGGCCTCGCTCTGCGCGTCGCCGAGCGCGCGGAGGATTTGCAGCGCCTCGCGGTAGGCGTCGAGCGCCGTCTGCCACTTGCCGAGGAACGAGTGGATGGCGCCGAGCGCGGTCTGCGAGCGCGCCGCGCCGCGGCGGTCGCCGGCCGCGCGCCACAGCGACAGCGCGCGCGTGAAGTGTTCGAAGGCTTCGGGCAGGTCGCCCGAGTCGGCGTAGGCGTAGCCGAGGTTGAGATGCGCGAGCGCCTGGCCGCGCCGGTCGGCCGCCCTCTCCCAGAGCCGGAGCGCCTCGCCGAAACGCTCGACGGCCGCGTTCAGCTCGCCGAGCGAGTAGTGAACCTCGCCGCGGTTTTCGAGCGCCTGCGCCTCGCCGCGCAGCGCCTCGGCGGGCGCGACGTGCGGCGCGGCCCGGCGCAGCCGTTCGCCGGCCAGGCTTGAGAACCCGAGCGCCTTCTCCTTGTCGCCGAGTTCGGCGTGGATGTGGCCGAGCTGGTTGAGGGCGCGCGCCTCGCCCGCGTGGTCGCCGGCCGCGCGGCTGAGCGCGCGCGCGCGGCCGAAGGCTTCGAGCGCGCGCGCGTGGTCGCCCAGGATGACGTAAGTCTCGCCGAGCGCGGCGAGCGCCTCGGCCGCCTCGCGCCGGCGCGAGAGGGCGCGCCACCCGCGCGCGGCCTTCTCGTATTCGCCGATGGCCTCGCGCAGCGCCGCCTGCGTCCAGTCGGCCCGCAGCCTCTCGGCGGCGGCGTAGGCGCCCGCCGCCGCCTGCTCGCGGCGTTCGCGCGCGCCGGCCTCGCCCGACCTCTCCACCTTCAGCTCGTAACGTCGGGCGGCGGCGTCGCCTTCGAGCGAGCGCACGCGCAGCCCGTACGCGCCCGCCGCCTTCGTGACGTGCGAGATGCGCAGCGGGCCGAAGCGCTGGCTGACGAACTCCTCCAACTGCCGCCCGTCCGGCCCCGAGAGCGTCACGGACAGGTTCAGGTCGTCCTTGACGAGCAGCACGCCTATCTGCTGACCGGCCAGCATCTCGAACTCGTACTCGTGCGCCTCGCCGCCGGCGATTTCGCGCGCGACCGGCGCGCGGGTGCCCGCCTCGCCCCCCGCGCCCTCGCGCGACGCCGGGCGCGCGCCGGCGCCGCGCGGCTGCGCGTTCAGACAGAGGCAGGCGAGGGCCAGGAGCAGTAGGGCGACCGGGCGCGCGCGCGTGGCCGTGTGCAACGGGGCTTCCGTCGGGGGCTGGATGGCGTGCGCGACCACGGGCGACTCTCCGGACGTTGAAGGGGTTGGGACGGCGGCGGCCGGGGCGCCGGCCTCGGCCGCGCGAAGTCGCCGGCCGCTGTTCCGCTGTTCATTTAGCCTTGCGCCGACCGGGAGACGAGTGGGCGAACACCAAAAGGAGGTCGTCCGGCCGAGGGCGATTAACGGCAAGTCAGTCGGGGTACGGTATTACTGCGGAGGGAATCTAGTCAACTGCGACGCCGCCGGGAGGAGGGCGACGGCGCGCGCGCGGCCGCGCGCGTGAGTTTCGGCCGCGGACAAAAGGCGAGAGGGCGGCCCGCGTGCGGCCGCCCTCTCGTGGGGTGAGGAATGGAGGACTGCTGAAGGCGTGTCTGGCGGCGCGCGGGTTCGCGCCTCGGCGGGGTGTGAGTGTCGGGGTGAGGCCCGCCGCGGTACGTTCGCCTGTGGTCGAGCCGCCCCGCGGGGAGAGGGTCGTGAGGCGGGACGGCCCCGGGCGCTAGCGGTCGGCGGCCTCCTCTTCGTCGTCGGCGCCGCCGCTCGCGCCCTTCGTCTCGACGTTGCCGCCCGCGCGCGCGCCGGCCTCGCCGGCCGAGCCCGCGGGCTGCGACGCCCCTTTCGTCTCCACGTTGCCGCCGGCGCGCGTGCCCGCGGCCTGCTCGTCCGTCCTGTCGGAAATGCTCATCGCTGTGTCTCCTTCTTCCGTTCACCTCGGGGGTCGCCGTGACCCTCTGGGTCCGCACGGCCCGCGGCCGCGGCGCTGCCCCCGACGCTGTTAATGCCGAACCGAAAAAAGTATTACAGGCCGCGCGCGCCCCGCCCCGGAGCGCCGCGCTGTAACGTAATCCGCCCCGCCGCATGACGTTCGGAAGGGGGGACGGCCGGCGGCCTCGCGCGTCGCGTGAGACGCCGCCGGGAGCGAAGGCGGATGCGTTACAGGGACTTTGATTTGAAGCTCGAAGGCGGGGCCGGGCGCGGCTACACGGTCGAGGTCATCGGGTCGCCCGTGGGGCTGCGGAGCGCCGCGGCGCCGCTGGTCCTGAGCGCGAGCGCGATTCCGGCGCCGTCGGGCGCGGGCGGCGGTTGGAGCGTCTCGCCGCCCGACCCGCGCGCGGCCGGCGAGGCGCTCTTCGCGTCGCTCTTCCCCGCCCCGGTCAGGAGCCTCTGGGAGCGGAGCGAGCAGAGCCTCGAAGACGGCGACGCGCTGCGGCTGCGGCTCGACGTGCGCGCGCCCGAACTCGCCGCGCTCCCCTGGGAGAGCATTCACGACGGCTCTTACCACCTCGCGCTCTCGCCGCGCCGCCCCGTGGCGCGCTTCTCCTTCGACCGCCCCGAAGTCTCGCCGGCCGAGAGCCGCGGGCCGCTCGACTTCCTGCTCGCCGCCTCAACCCCCTGCGACGCGCCGGCGCTGCCCGCGGCCGACGAGGAGCTGGAGTTGACGCGCGCCAGCCTCGCCGAGTTGCAGGCCGCCGGCAAGGTCGGCCGCGTCGAAGTCGTGCGCCACGCGAGCCTGCGCAGGTTGCAGCGCGAGCTGCTGCGGCCCTTCCACGTGCTCCACTACGTCGGCCACGGCGAGTTCTCCGGCGGCGAGGGCCGCCTCGTCCTCGAAGACGACGCGGGGCGCGCGCGCCGCGTCAGCGCGGAGACGCTGGGCTACTTCTTCAGGGACACGCCGCTGCGTCTGCTGTTCCTCAACGCGTGCCGCACCGCCTCGCCCGCGGACGGCTCCGCGCCGCTCGGCGTGGCGCAGGCGGCGCTGGCCGCGGGCGTCCCGGCCGTGGTCGCCATGCAGGACGTGGTGCGCGACGACCTGGCCGCGCGCTTCGCGCGCGAGTTCTACCAGGCGCTCGCCGAAGGCCACCCGCTTGAGACGTGCGTCGCCGAGGGGCGCAAGGCGCTCCTCCCCGACGCCTCGCCCGGACGCGCCGACTGGGCCATCCCCGTCCTCTTCAGCAACGCCCGCGAAGGTCTTCTCTGGAAGCCGCCCGAGTCCGGGCGCGAGGCGGCCGCCGCCGCCCCCGCCGCGGGCGACGACGCGACGCGCGCGCGCCCCGCCGCGCACGGCCCGCAGTTCCACGGGACGGTCAACGCGAAACAGATGATTGTCGGAGACGGAAACCTGAACGTCGGCTATTTCGGGCACGACGGGGGAGACGACGCGGGCGGCCGGAAGAAGTGAGCCGGGGCTTTAGAGGCGGCGCGGCCGCGCGGGCTTGGGGCCCGCCCGCGCCGCTTCCGAACGCGCGGTAATACTTCGCGGCCGCCGGCATAGTAGTCGCCGGGGCGGGGCCGCGTGGCCGACCCGGCGCCGTGTGAGACGTGAGCAATGAACTGCCCTACCTGCACCCAGCCGCTTGAAACCCCCGCCGAGTGTAAATGCGGATGGCGAGGCGACGCGGCCACACACGCCCCGGCCGCCGAGCCGGCGTCGGCGCCCGCCCTTCTGGTGAACGCCGGCGGGAGGCCCGTGGAGCCTGCGCCGGCCGGCGACGGCGCCGGCCACGGCCAGAGGCCCGACGCGCCGAAGAATGAACAGGCCGCGAAGGCGAGGAAGGGCGAGCAGAACCCTTTCAGGCAGATGGACGCCGACGGGGGCGGCGAGGCCGGCGGACACGCTTACGACCCGAACCAGTACTTCGAAAAACTCAGGTCGAAGACGCTGGCGGTGGGGGACGGGAACACCCTCATCGACAAACTCGTCGTCGAGCTGGGGAAGGGGGCCGAGGGGGAAAAAGGCGACAAGAAGGCGCGCGCCAAAAAGTCTTACCTCGACGTCGTCTCGGTGCTCTACCTGCGCGGCGGGCTGGAGCTGCCCGATTTCGAGCTGGACGCGCTGACGCGCCAGCTCGCCGGGCTGAAGGAGTCGCGCCTGCTCGTCGTCAACTGCTTCGACGACGACCTGGCCGACGCCGCCGCCTCCGAGCTTATAGGGAGCCTCGACCCCGGCGGCCGTTGGCAGAAGTTCTACCTCGACTGTGACCGCGGCGACGTGGACGACTCGGACGTCAGGGTCGAGCTGTTCACCAACCCCGAATCGGAGTCGAAGACGCCGTCGGTCGTCCTCGTGGACGCGAGCGGCAAGCGGGGCGGGCTCTTCCTCGAATCGCTCCTCGGCAAGCCGATGAAGGCGCAGAACGTGACCGGCTACCTGAAGAGCAACAACCTGTGGCTCATCTGCCGCGGCGACTCGGCGTACCTGCGCGGGCGCGCGCCCGGCAAGAGGAAGTCGCTCCACTTCCCCTGCTGGGAGATGGACTGTCTGGCCGAACTGCTACAGCGCCACTTCCCCGAACGCCACGAGCTTCTGCGCGAGCGCATCGAGCGGCTGCGCGGCGCGGACGACTGGCCGGACGACGAGGGCGCGCTCTGCTCGCAGGTGCGGGGGCTGATAGCGGGCGGCCGGCTAGAAGACGAAGTCTCCAGGCTGGAGCGGTCGGGGCCGCCCGCGCGGCGCGAGACGGACTCGCGCGCGAGCTTCATCAAATCGCGCTTCAAGGGCGGCGACGCCATCGAGGACACGGTTCTCTACGTGGCCGCCTACTTCCCCGACCTGAACCCGCACGAGTTCAACCGCGTCGTCTCGGCGCTGCTCGAAGGGCTGACAACGAAGGTGGCCGTGCCCGCGCCGAAGCCGGCCGCCGGCGCCGACGGCAAACCCGACGGCAAGGCGGCCGGCAAGGCGGACGGCAAGCCCGCCGCGCAGGGCGGCGACGGCGAAGCGGCGGAGCCCTTCGTCTGGGAGGAGCAGCCGCTCCTGCGGACCTGGCACGACAGGGCGGACGAGATTCTGAGCGAGTGCCGGCTTGAGACGGTCGTCGGCAAGGACTCGGGCCGCCGGCTCGACTTCACGGACCCGGCGCTGCGCCACGAGCTGCGCGCCTACCTCGAAGCCGAGCGCGGCTTCTACCTCAAGAAGCAGTTCGCGCGCGTCCAGCGGCTCGGGCTGCTCTTCGACCGCTCGCTCAACATCAGCGAGGGCGTCCTCGACGTCGCCGTCAACACGGCTCTGGAGAGCCCCGAGACTTTCAGCCGCGACTGGCTCTACGACATGGTCACGGCGCTCTCGCCGCTCGTCGAGGCCGCGGCCGGCGAGGTCGTTACCCCC
Organism: Pyrinomonadaceae bacterium; assembly: GCA_036387195.1. Lineage (GTDB taxonomy): Bacteria > Acidobacteriota > Blastocatellia > Pyrinomonadales > Pyrinomonadaceae > QHXN01. The sequence continues at coordinate 24,090 of DASVUF010000251.1, forward strand.
GACGGCGAGTCCTACAGGCCGGCGCTGCCGGCCGACGTCGAGGCGGCGATGAGAATCGTCTACTCGACCGTGGCGCGGCTCGTGCGCAAGATGCTCGAACACCCGGCGCTGGAGAAGTCGCTCAACAACTTCTTCACGCAGCTCATGGCGTCGGGGCAGCACGAGGCCGTGCTGGAAATCGTCCGCCGGCTCCAGACCGCGCAGCAGTTCGAGATGAGGTGGTTCCGCCAGCTCTTCGACCAGGGCGGCGAGGCCATCCGGCTGCGGACCTACTTCGCCCTCTACGAGCGCGTGCGGCGGCGCGACGCGGGCATCTACGAGGTGCTCCAGGCGATGGAGCCGTGGCTGCCCGAGCGCGGGCGCGAGCCGTTCGCCTACTCGCCTTCGAACGAGTACGCGCTGCGCCTGATGTTCGAGTACTGCCTCAACTCCACGGCCGAGTTCGACCCGAAGTTCTACGGCTCGTGGCCGTGCCGCTACCCGCTGCTGGCGACGCCGGCGCCGGGCACGCCCGAGGGCGGCCCGGCGGCGCAGGGCAACCTCTCGCTGCTCGCGGGCTGGCTCTTCCACCCCGGCCTCAGGGACGTGCTGGCGGACGAGGAGGACGGCGAGGCGGCCGAGGGCCTCGGCGTCACGCTCGGGGCGCTGCTCGCCGAGTGGGCGGTGATCCTGCTCGGCGCCGACGTGGCCCCGGGCGGGCGCGACGGCCGCGGCGAGCGCGACTCGGCCGACCCGCCCGCCGACGCCGTCGCCGTCTTCGACCTGCTGCTGCGGAAGGTCATCGCCGCCACCACCCGCGCGCGGCAGGACGAGCTGATAGCCTGCTGGAGCAACCTCGCCGACTATTTCCTGTGGCACCTCACCGCGCTCGGGACGCAGAGCGGCGAGCCGCGCCGTCGCCTCAGCCGCCGGCGCAACTGGGTCAGATACCTCGTCAAGCGTTTCAAAGTCCTGAGGAGGCAGGCCGCGTGAAAGAAGTGAAAGGGAGTCCCGAGATGTCTCAAGCCCGTCCGCTCGATGTCGTCATCCGCAAGGTCGAGAAGGGCGAGAAGCCCGCGTCCGGCGCGTCCAGGGTCGTCGTCATAGACTGCCGGAAGAAGAAGGCCGTGCCGAAGGCGCCGCTGTTCGGCGCCGCCAAGTTCTTCCTCGTCTCGAACACCGACGACGCGCGCCACGTCGCCGAGTGCCGCGGCCCCGTCTGCCCCGTCGCCGACTTCGACACGGGGCGCGAAATCGGCGTCGCCGTCAACTACCAGGCGCGCGTCCGGCCCGGCGACGAGGAGCGCGCCGCCGAGGCGCTCTTCGACGCGACGCACCCCGGCGTCGCGCTCGACGGCCTGCTCCGCAAGTGGGTCGCCGCCTACACCGGCGACGACCCCGGCGACTTCATCAACAACTACTACACGAGGCGCGAGGCGCTGCGGCAGTTCGTCGTCCGCCGGGCCGAGGAGGAGGCCGGGCTCACGCTCAGGGTCAGCCTCGCCCTCGACGGCGAGGAGGCGCTGGCGACGGTCAACGTCGGGCCGACCACCTCGAAGGTGACGCTCAGGGGCTCGGACCAGGAGCAGGAGCTGCGGCTCGTGGCCGAGCTGGTCGTGGACGAGGCCGACAAGGTCAACGCCGTCCTCTCGATGCGCGCCGAGGAGCGCCTGGAGCCGAAGGTCGTCGCGGCCGCCCGCGACTACCTCGCCGCCAACGTCACGCTCCACGAGTTCAGCACCGGGCTCGGCGGCGACCGCCTCAGGGACGCGCTCAGGGAGCACCTGGACGGGGCGCTGCGCGGGACGGGGCGGCGCGTCAGGCGGCTCGTCCTCGACAGCCCGGCGGCGAGGCTCGCGCCCGACGACAAGAAGTTCTTCGAGCTGAAGCACACCGTCAGGTACGAGATACCGGAGTTCCCGCACCCGGTCGAAATCAACAACACGCTCCAGATGAAGCTGACGGACGTGGCGCTCTACCAGGCCATCGCCCCGACCGACCCGGCGGAGTGGATTCGGAAGTCGCTCAACCGCGTCGTCAGCGAGGAGCTGTTTGGCAAGAAGTACATCAACCTCCTGCTCGACTTCCGCGAGTCGGAGGCCGACGCCGGCGGCGGCGGCGACGGCGGCCGGAAAATCGCGGCCGCCATCAAGGAGAAGATGCGCGCGGAGGCCGCGTCCATCGGCTACCGGCTGGAGCACTTCATCTCGCAGCCGCGCCTGGCGCCCTACGGCCTGCTCGACAACTTCACCATCGAGCCCGAGGGGACTTTCGCCACCAAGGTGCCGGACGTCCAGGTCAGGCTGCGCATCGTCATCACCGCCAAGATCAACGACCTGACCGACGTCAAGGAGTACCTGAACCGGCAGGAGAACGTGCAGCGGGCGATGGACAAGGCGGCGCTGGCCGAGGCCGCGCAGTACCTGCACGGCGTTGACCCGTCGGACTTCTACATGCACTTCAGCTACTCGAAGGACGCGGGCGCCCCGACCATCGAGGAGCGCCTGGCGCAGCGCGTCAGGGAGAGGCTCGAAAAGCAGTTCAAGGCGCGCGTCTTCGGCGTCGTCCCCAAGCCGCTCGACGACGAGCTGGTCGAGCGGCTGAAGGCTTTGCAGCGCTCGCTCTGCCCCTTCACGGCCGAGGTCAACCCGCTGCGCTCGGGCGAGAGGTTCGTCTTCGAGGGCGACTTCCAGATTACGGGCGTCCACCCCGACGGCTGGCACGTCTTCCAGTCGCGCGGCGCGGGGCTCGAAGAGGTCAAGGCGACGGTCGAGAGGAACATCCGCGCCTGCCTTTCAACCCTCTCGGACGAGGAGCTGCGCCACCCGCCGGGCGGGCTCGACGCGCTCGGCCTGAGGGTGGAGCAGGACGTGAACAAGCGGCTCGTCAGGGGCTACGGCCTGATGTTGAGCATCAACACCTTCTCGCGCCACCGCACCGAGAGCGAGGAGGGCGTCTCGGAGGTCGAGAGGGCCTTCACGCGCGAGCGGCTGGCGGGCATCGAGGCCAGCATCAAGTTCTACACGGACATGCGCGAGTCGCAGTCCGAGCAGTTGCAGCGCCTGCTGCGGCGGCGCGAGGAGATAGTCATCGCCGAGGAGAGCGACGCCGAGCTGGACGAGCTGGACGAGAAGATAAAGTCCCTGCAGGAGCGGCTGGCCGCCAACTCCAAAGACCTCGTCAAGCGGCAGGTGCTCAAGGCGCGGGCCGAGACGCTGCCCGACACGCCGCGCCTCAAGCGGCTGCAACGCGGCGGCGGCGCGGCCGCGAGGGCGCTGCCCGCGGCCCGCAAAGGCGGCGCGAACGGCGACGCGAACGTTGACTCTAACGGCGACGCGAACGGCGGCCGCGGCCGCGAAGGCTCGGAGGAAGAATGAGCGAGAAGTTGACCGCCGGCCGCCGCGCGCAGGTCGCCGAGGCCGCGCCCGGCGACCTGTTGAAGTCGCCCTCCTTCTGGCTGTCGCAGAAGAAGCTGCTGGCCGTCGTCGTGCTCGGCGTGGCCATCATCGTGCGCCTCGCCCCTTACACCTACCAGTTCGCCGACGGCTGGGTCGTCTTCACGGTCGGCGCGCACCTGCTCGCGCTGTGGGGCGTGCTCGTCGTGGCGAAGGGGCTGGCGCGGCTCCGGGTCGAGGGCGCTATCCTCGGCGAGATAGAGGAGCGCGGCGGCGCCCTGCTCCGCGAGATGAAGGCGCAGAGCCGGTTCAGGGTGGACCTCGACAAGCTCGAAGAGGACGTCCTGCCGAACAACGTCAACACGCCCCCGCCGGCGATGATTCGCCTCTTCCAGCACATCCTCAAGGACGCGCGCGACCGCCGCTTCGATTCGAGCGCCGCCGTCGCCCAGCCCTACCGCGAGGAGCCGCTAGAAGACATCTTCAGGCTCCAGAATTTGCAGAAGATAGCGCTCTGGATAGGCATCCTCGGCACCTTCGTCGGCCTGCTGCTGGCCATGCGGGTCGAGAACGTCGGCGCCCTCCAGGACGAGAACGACTTCGTCGGGCTGCTCAAGGAGATGTTCGAGAACCTCTTCGTCTCCTTCAGCGCGAGCCTGGCCGGGCTCGAAGCCGCGGTCATCCTCGGCTTCCTCGTCCTCATCCTGCGCCGGAAGCAGCAGGAGTACTTCCAGAGCATGGAGAGCGCCGTCGGCACGATGCTCTCGCTGGCGCGCAACGCCGACAACAAGGACGTCTACATCTCCGAGTTCCGGCAACTGCGCGAGACGCTCGGCGAGCTGAGCGGCCGCGTGCTCGACCAGACGCGCGAGTTCTCGGCCGGCTTCGCGGGGACGCAGGAGCGGCTCGCCGAGCAGACCGGGCAGATAGGCGCCGGCATCGGCGCGCTCGCCGCCGCACGGACGCAGTTCGACGGCTTCCTCGAACAGGTCGGCGCCAGCCAGCAGGAGTTGATAGCCGACGTCAAGGGCGTCTACGACTCCATCTCGCTGAAGAACCTCGGCACGACCTTGCAGGAGTCCATCGCCGAGGCGGGGCGCGGGCTCTCCGGCGCGCTCGACCCGCAGGTCGGGCGGCTGACGACGCAGGTCGCGCAGTTCAACGAGGCGGTCGCCGCGCTCTCCGGCTTGCTCCGCGAACAGTCCTCCGCGGCCTCGCAGTCGGTCGCCCGCATCGAGGCGAGCGCCGCCGCGCGCGACGGCGAGCTGGTCAAACTGGGCCAGCAGATTCAGGCGAGCCTCGCGCGCATCGAGGCCGGCGCCGGGCGGAGGCCCGCGCCCGAATTCGAAGCCCTCGCGCGCGGGGTCGAGCGGCTGAGCGCGGCGCTCGAAAGGGGCGGCGGCGGGCGGCCGCGCGGCGGCCGGGCCGGCTCGCGCTTCCGCGACTCGCTCGCGGTCCTCAGGTGGCCGGCGCGCTGGTTCCGGAGGCAGCGCTCATGAGCCGGCTCAACGAATTCATCTCGGAGGACTCGAACCAGTTCGGGCCGGGCACGGAGTTAGTCATCGCGATGATGGGCGTGCTGCTGGTGATGATTCTCATCAGCGGCCAGATGTACAGCCGCGAGCGGAAGCAGAACAAGGACGCGCGCGCGACCCGCGCCGAGGAGCAGCGCGGGCACGAGAAGCTCAAGCTGTCTTACGACGAGCTGCGCAGGAAGTACGAGGAGCTTCTGTCGAGGCAGCAGACGGCGGCGGCGGACGCGGCCGGCAAGTTCAAGCTCGCCGCGCACTACTTTTCGGCGGGCAACTTTCACGCGCGGCCCGTGGACAGGCTGATAGACCCGGCGCGGACGGCCGAGACGGTCGAGCTTATCGCCCGGCAGTACGAGGGGCTGAGCGCCGAGTACCCCTTCATCTTCGTCATCGGCCACTCGAACCAACTCGACGACCTGTACGCCGAGGAGCAGGGCGACGCCCCGCGCATGCGCAGGAACTGGGTCTACGCCGCGCGGCGCGCGGGGGTCGTCGCCGAGCTGCTTCAAAGCCGCCTGCCGCCCGAGCAGCGCGACCGCATCGTCGTCGTCACGACGGGCGAGTTCGACCTCAAAGACCCCTCGGAGCCGAACTCGCAGGAGAACGCGCTGGTCGAGGTCATCTTCGGGAAGGAGTGGAAGCCGCCCGCGCGGCTGACGCCTTGAACGCGCGCGCGCGGGGCGCCGGCGGCCGCTCCGCGCGACCCACGCCCCGCGCCGCCCGCGACCCCGACGCGTTCACCCACCGCCCTCATTCTCTATAAAACGGTCGTGCCACGCGGAGAGGGTCAGCACGACCCAGAACTCGTCCAGCCAGCGGCGGTCCGTGCGGTCCAGGCTGGCCGGCAGCCTTTTGGCGCGTTCGAGCAGGTCGGTCTTCAGCGACGGGCGGAGCAGCCCCACCTGCCAGAAACGGCTCGACGCGAACCGCTCCAGCGTCGCGGGGCCGAACTCCGGCTCGCACAGCCAGTCGGCCACGGCCGCGTCGTAGGTCGCGCGCCGGCGCATGACGATGGGGGGCGGGATGAGCTTCGCCGCCACCTCGCGCAGCAGCTTCTTGGCCCACCAGTAGCCGTTCTCGTGCCAGTACCTGTCCGAAGGGCCGATGTAAGAGCCCCAGCTCACCACCGAAGGGTCTAAGAAGGGGTAAGAGGCGCTCACGCCGAGAGCGCGCGCGACCGGCTCGAAGTTGCTCATGAGCAGGTCGGGGATGCGGTGGTGGCACTCGTGCGCGACCATCATCTCGAAGACGTGCGCGTCCGGCTTCAGCCTGCGGCACTCGCGGTAGAACGCCCTGTCGTAATCGCCGAAGTCGAGCGCCGCGAACGGCCGGTAGAGCGACTTGCGGAGCTGCCGCTCGCCGAAGAACGCCGCTATCCCCGGGAACAGGCGGCGCCCCGCCTCCTCCCTGTCGCCGAGCAGCGCCTCGAACCAGTCAACCTCGTCGGGCCGCGCCCAGCGGCCCGCGTAGCGGCGCTGGCGGAAGTAGTAGTCCAGGTACTTGTCGTAGCCGCCGAAGACCTCGTCCGCCCCCAGCCCCGAGAGCAGACAACGCTCGCCGCCCGCGGCGACCTCCGTCAAAAGCCTGTAGTGGGTAATCGTAGACCAGGCGCCGCACGGCGCCGGCGAGGCGAGCACGTCCCGGAGGCGCGCGTGCGCCTGCGACGGCGTGAGCGTGACCAACTCGTGCCGCGCGCCGGTGGCGCGTGTGACGAGCGCCGCGTAGCGCCCCTCGTTCCTGCCGTAGCCCGGCTCGTACTGAATCGTGTAGCCCTTCAGCCGCTTCGGCGGAATCTTCCTGACGGCCGCCGAGGCGATGTAAGAAGAGTCCACCCCTCCCGAAAGGAGCAGCGCGGAGCCGCGCCGGTCGAGGCGGCGGGTCACGGCGGCGTCCAGCGCCCCCTCGACGTTCGCCAGCAGGAGTTTGCGCGTGAGGCGTTCGGGGGTCGGGAGCAGGGGCGTCCAGTACCTCTGGGCCCGCGGGTGCGCGCGCGGCTCGCACACCAGGACGTGCGCCGCCGGGACGGACTCGACGCCCTTCGCCAGCGTCCGGCCGGGCAGCGGCAGCCCGCGGCGCAGGTAGTTGACGGCCGACTCGAAGTCCATCTCGCGCGGCCACGAAGGGTCTGCGAGCAGCGGGCCCAGCTCGGAGCAGACGAGCGTGGCGTCGGCGGCGCGGCGGTAGTAGACCTGTCTCTGGCCGAGCGGGTCTCTGGCCACGAACAGCGTGTCGCGTCGGCCGTCCCAGCACGCCAGAGCGAACGCGCCCTCGACGCGCGCGAGCGCGCCGGCGCCCCTGCCGCGCAGCCCCAGGACGCCCTTGAGGCTGTCCAGGGGCGAACGAACCTCTCCGCCTTCGCCGCCGTCGTCGGCGCGGCCCGCGCCGCCGGCTTGCGGGATGGGGTCGGCGTCCACGGCGAGGACGAAGGGGTCGCGCCCGCCCGCGACGGCCGACGCGCGGAAGATGGCCGCCGCGCCGCGCGGCTCGACCCACCAGCCCTCGCCGTCGCGCGGGAAGCTGCGCGCGAGCAGCCGAGCCTTGCCCCTGCGGAGCGCCGCGCGCGCCTTCTCGCTGTGAGCCAGCACGACGAAAAGCGTCATAGGGGTGTGAAGAGGGCGGCGACGGACGGGCGGGCGGCGGGGCGCCGTCCGTTACGGGGTGTGAAGCGGGCGCGCGGCGCGCCCGGTCGTGAAACGGCGGGGGCCGCGGGGCATACTGATTTCACAATACGCCCCGCGGCCCCCGGCTTCGCCTTACTCACTGGCGTTTAGAACTCCGGCGGCGGGCCGGCGTCAGCCTTTCGTGCGGCCGTCGGCTCAGCGGCCGCGCCGGCGCGGCGCGTCGCCCTTGGTGTCGCCGTCAATCAGACTGCGGCGCGAGTCGCCCTTCGTGTCGCCGTCAATCGAACGACGGACCGAGTCGCCCTTGGTGTCGCCGTCAATGCGGCGGCGGACTGAGTCGCCTTTGGTGTCGCCGTCGGTGGGTCGGCGCGAATCGCCTTTGGTGTCGCCTTCGCCGCTCTGCCGCCTGTAAAGCCTCTCCAGCTCATCCAGGTCGAGGATGACCGAGACTTTCCTCTGCTGTGACGACGACTGCTTCGATGACTTCCCGGAAGACTTCGCGGCCTTCTTCGAGCCGGACGCCTTCGTGGCCTTCTTCGCGCTTTTCTTAGTTGCCATGTGAAGCTCCTCTTCTAGTGCGGCGCACGACTGGAGGCCCGTGCGCCGTTTCGATTCTGACAACGCGGCTGCGGCCGGGCTACCGCGCTAACACTGCCGGCCGAAACCGCCGAGCTGATGACGACATTCAACCCGTTATGAGAGGTTCGCGGCGTACTCTGCCTGGATGAGTTTGGGCGGCGACAAGAATAAAACGGCTATATCGTATGCCCGGTTTGATTTAGAATGCAAGACATATTTTAGGGCCCGACCACGCCGGGCGTTGGAGGACGGGAGTGGGTCGGCCTTCGGTTGACGACACCGGCCGGACGCGGCGGAGACAATCCCGATGACGAAGGCTCCGAAGAGAACGGCGGCGCGGGGGCGCGCCCTCACCCTCAAGACCAGACGCGGCGCCGGGGCGGGCGCCATCGCGCGCATACTCGAACCGCTGGGCGTGGACGAATTTCTCTCGTCTTACTTCGAGCGCCGCCCGCTGGTCGTCCGCGGGACGCCGGAGAAGTTCGCGCACGTCTTCACCCCCGACCAGTTCAAGTTCGGGCTCGACCGCGTGACCGAGATTCGGGCGGTCTTCCCCGGCCTGTGGCAGGCGACGATTCACCCCGGCGACATCAAGGAGATGGTCAACGCCGGCGCCTCCATCTGCGTCACCGGGCTCGAAGAGGCGCACCCGCGGCTGCTGAAGCTGGCCGAGGCCATCAAAAAAGAGCTGGGCTACGCCGGGACGGTCAGCTTCCGCGCATACTTCTCGCCGCCCAACGCCGGCTTCGACCTGCACTACGACGCGAGGGTCGCCACCACCCTCCAGATAGCTGGGAGCAAGCGCTGGTGGTTCTCTGACGAGCCGGCCGCCGCGTTCCCCGAGCGCAACTCGCCCCGGCAGCTCAAGATTCTCAAGCGCGAGCACAACGCCCCCGAGCCCGAGCGCATGCGCTCCGTGCTGCTCAGGCCGGGCGACCTCTTGTGCCTGCCCGCCGGCGCCTGGCACCGCGCGCGCGCCAAGAACGCGTCGCTCTCGCTCAACCTCGCGTTCGACCACCACGGCGCGGGCGTCTTCGACGTTATCGTCAACGCGCTCGGGCGGAAGCTCAGGAGCGACCCGGCGTGGCGCGCGCCGCTGCCGACCACGCCGGGCGCGGGCGACGGAACCCTGCCGCCCGCCGTCGCCGCAATCCTGCGCGAGCGCGTTGACGCGATGCGGAGCGCGCTCCTCGAGATGCGAGACAGCGACGCCGCCCTGGCGCGCGCCTGGGCCGGCTCGCTCTCGCCCGACTTTCCCTAACGCCCGCTAACGCCCCGCGCCAACCGCGGGAGCCTGAGAGCGCGGGCCGCGGCCCGCGCAAAGACCGGGAGCGTCAATTGGCGACCGCCCCTTTCACGTCCGAAAGCCCGCTGAGCGACCCGGCCGTCCCCGCGCTATTGAAAGAGGCGGCGGGCGCGCGGGATTTGCCACACTCCGGCCGGAGCTTTATCGAGCACCTGGTCGGGACGTGGTGGATTCTCGGCATGTGGGGGATGCCGCGCGCCGTCTGCCGCGCGGGGCTGGCGCATAGCTGCTACTCGACAATCTTCTACCCGCACGCGCTCTTCGACCTCGGGGCGCGCCCGCGCGTCCGCGCCCTCATCGGGCGTGGCGCAGAGGCGCTGGCCTACCGCTTCTGCGTCATCGACCGCGCCGAGCTGTGGACGCTCGCCGCGCGTCTCACCTCGCCGGGCGGGGGCCTGAAGGTTCGGCGGATTGACGACGGCCGCCCCGTGTTCCTGCCGGCGGCGACGGTGCGGAGCCTGCTCGTCGTCGAGAGCGCCAACCTCGCGGAACAGTCGGCCGCGGGGGACGGCTCGCCCGAGCCGTGGATGTCGAGGCTGGCGTCGTGGTCGAAGGTCTTCGGCCGTGTCGGGCCGCCGCTGCCGCGCCACCTCGCCCCGACGTTGACGGGCGCGGCCGAGCGCCGGGCGCTTGAGAAGTACAGGCTGGCGTTGAAGGCCCCGCTGTCCGAAGCCCCCGCGCTGCTCGACGACGCGCTGAGGCTCAACCCCTGGGCGGGCGAGCCGCGGATTCTGCGGGCGCTGTGCGCGCTCGACAGGCGAGACTGGGCTTCGGCCTTCTCGCACGCGGCGCAGGGGCAGGAGCTGCTCTCGGCGTGGGCCGTGACGTGGGACAAGCGGCTCAAGCTCAGGGAGTGGCTCGGCCTCGCGGACCTGGTCATGCGGGGCGCCGCCGGGGCCGCGCGCCCGGCGGGGCGCGCCCTGAGCTTCAGGTCTGTGAGGGCGGCGCTGAACGGGGCGGGCGGGCGGCGCGATTAGCGGCCCGCGGGCTTCAGCCGAGCGTTATCTCGAAGCGGCGGAGCTGTCGCAGCGGGTAGGTCGAGTAGTAGAAGCGGTCAACGAACATCGGGTAATCGGGCGGCGGCGCCTGACACCTGAGCGCGCTCTGGTACCAGCACACCGCGAGGTCGTGGCGCGCCAGCGCCATGTAGCCGTCGGCGACGAGGCAGTGGCTCTCGGCCAGCCGCGGCTCAATCGCGACGGCCGCCTTGCCCGCGCTGACGGCGCGCCTCCAG
>DASVUF010000252.1:0-80609 GCA_036387195.1 Pyrinomonadaceae bacterium
CCCGCGCCCCCGGCCGCTCGGCCTCCGCGAGTCGCGCGCGCAGTATCTCGGCCAGCGCCGAAACATGAGGCTCGCGCATCATGGTCAGGTGGTCGCCGGGCACGTCCCAAACGTCGAGCTTCGCGGTAGACAGGCGACTCCAATCCGCCGCCTCCGCCCCCTCGCCCGCGCCGGCCGCGCGCAGGAGCGCGACAGGGACGGGGCTTGCGGGCGGCCGATAATTCTCCAGGGCTTTAACTGTAGACAGGTAGAGGTCGAACGAGCGGCGCAGACGCGCGAGACTCGCGTCGGGCGGCAGGAGTTGCGCGCGCCGCGCCTCTTCCAGAATCCACTCCAGGCGCTCCTCCGTCCCCGCGCCGAGTAGTCGTTCGGGCGCCGCCGCGAGACGTTCGGGCGTCACCCCCAGGTTGACGGCGAAGCCCGAGAACAGCGCCGCGTCGTCGGCGACGACGTGGCCGGGCGCGGCCGAATCCAGCAAGACCACCAGAGCCACTTCCGCGCCCCGCGCCTGAAGCTGGCGGGCCACCTCGAAAGCCACGACGCCTCCCGTTGACCAGCCGCCGAGCAGGTACGGGCCGGCGGGGTCGGCCGCCCGCACGGCCTCGGCGTAAGCGGCCGCCATCAACTCGATTCCCCCCTCAGTCCCCGTCGCTTCGAGCCCGTAGAAGGGGCGCTCGGCGCCCAGCCGGCGCGCGAGCGCGAGGTAGCTGAAGACGCCGCCGCCGGCCGGGTGGACGAAGAAGACCGGGCGCAGAGAGCCGCGCGGCTGAAGGGCGACGAGCGGCGAAGGGTCCAGCGCCTTCGCCTCCCCGCGCAGGAGGAGGGCCAGACCTTCGACCGTCGGCGCCCTGAAGAGGGACGCCACGTCGAGCCTTTTTCCGGTGACCTGTTCGACGCGTCCCAGCAGGCGCACGGCCAGAAGCGAATGTCCCCCCAGCTCGAAGAAGTCATCTCGCACGTCCGGCTCGACGTTGAGCAACTCCTCCCAGATGCCCGCGAGCTGCGATTCCAGCAGGTCGCGCGGGGCGACGCGCGCGCCGGGGCCGTCCGCGCGCGGCTGCGGCGGGGCGGGGAGCGCGGCGCGGTCGAGCTTGCCGTTCAAAGTCAGCGGCGCCTCGTCCAGCAGCACGAACGCCGACGGCGTCATGTGCTCGGGCAGCCTTTGCCTTGAGAAGGCGCGCAGCTCTTCGCCCGTCAACGCCGCCCCCGGCTTCGCCAACACGTAGGCGACCAGACGCTTTTCGCCGGGCCGGTCTTCGCGCGCGAGCACGGCCGCCGCCGAGACGGCCGCGTGCTCTTCGAGCGCCGCCTCAATCTCTCCCGGCTCGATGCGAAAGCCGTGAATCTTCAACTGCGCGTCCCGCCGCCCGAGAAACACGAGGTTCCCGTCCGGCAGGTAACGCGCGTAGTCGCCCGTGCGGTAGAGCCTCGCGCCCGGCTCCAGGGAGAACGGGTCGGGGACGAAGCGCTCGGCCGTCAGCGCGGGGCGGTTGAGGTAGCCGCGCGCGAGGCCCGCCCCGCCGATGTGCAGCTCGCCGGCCGCGCCGGCGGGAACGAGATTCAGCCGCTCGTCCAGAAGGTAACACCGCGTATTGCTGATGGGCCGCCCGATGGGCGGCTCGCCGGCGCGCGCGCCGTCGTGTACGTAGGCGGTCGCGCAGACGGTCGCCTCCGTCGGCCCGTATGCGTTGACGAAGCGCCGCCCTTTCGACCAGCGCGCCGCAATCTCCGCCGGGCACCGCTCGCCGGCCGAGACGAGCGTCTCAAGCGTCGGCCACTCGTCCGGCGACAGCACGGCGAGGAGAGACGGCGGGAGCGTCGCCACCGTGACGCCCTGCTCCCTCTGTAGCTCGACGAGCCCCGCGCCGGAGAGCAGAGTCTCGCGGCTCACGAGGCAGAGACGCGCCCCCGCGGCGAGCGCCGTGAAGACCTCCGACACGGCCGCGTCGAAACCCGCGGAGGCGAATTGCAGCACGCGGCTCTCGCGTCGAATGTTGAAGGCTTCGACCTGCGCCGCGACCAGGTTGCAGACCCCCCGGTGCGCGACCACGACCCCCTTCGGCGCGCCCGTCGAGCCGGAGGTGTAGATGACGTAGGCGGCGTTGTCCGCGCCCGCGCGGCGCGGAGGATTAATGTCGGGCCGCCGCGCCGCCGCGTCCGCCTCCGCGTCGAGGCGGATGACGCGCGCACGCCGCGGCGGTATGCGCGCGGACGAACGAAGGTCGGTCAGCAGCACGGAGATGCGCGCGTCATCTATCAGGTAGGAGAGCCGCGCCGGCGGGTGGGCCGGGTCGAGCGGGACGTAAGCCGCGCCCGCCTTGAGCACGCCGAGCAGCGCGACGACGAGTTCCACCGAGCGTTCCAGCATCAGCCCCACCAGCGACTCAGGCCCGACGCCCGCGTCCAGCAGGTAGTGCGCCAGCCGGTTGGCCCTCCGGTTCAATTCCCCGTAGGTGACGCGCCGGTCTTCAAAGACGACGGCGACCCGGTCGGGCTCGCGCTCGGCCTGCGCCTCGAACAGCTCGTGCGCGCAGACCTCGCCGCCGACATCTCTCCGCGTGTCGTTCCACTCGAAGAGCAGCAGGCGCCGCTCGGCCCGGGTCAGCAGGGGCAGCGCGCTAATCGCCCTGCCGGCGTCGGCCGCCACGCCCTCAAGCAGGACTCTGAAACGCTCCGCCATCAGGCGAACCGTGCGCGCGTCGAACAGGTCCGTGTTGTAGACGAGGGAGCATTGGATTTGTCCGTCAGCCTCGGCCGCGTCGAGCGTCAGGTCGAACTGCGCCCGCCCGGTCTTCACTTCAAAGGGGCTGGCGACCAGCTCCGACTGCCCGAAGGCGGGCTCCGGCGTGTTCTGTAGGGCGAACATGACCTGGAAGAGAGGGTTGCGGCTCGCGTCCCTGACGGGGCGCAGCTCCTCGACCAGCATCTCGAACGGCGCGTCCTGGTGTGCGTACGCGCCGAGGCACACCTCCCTCACGCGCCCGAGAAGTTCAAGGAAAGTCGGGTCGCCGGAGAGGTCCGTGCGCAGCGCCAGCGTGTTGACGAAGAAGCCGACGAGCCCTTCCAGCTCCTCGCGGCCGCGGTTCGCCACGGGCGTCCCGACGACGATGTCGCTCTGGCCCGCGCAGCGCGAGAGCAGCACCTTGAAGGCCGCGAGCAGCGTCATGTAGAGCGTCGCGTCCTCACGCAGGCTCAACTCCGCCAGCCGTGACGACAGCTCGCGCGAGAGCGCGAACGACTCGCGCGCGCCGTTAAAGCTCTGCGCCGGGGGCCGCGCCCTGTCCGTCGGCAGTTCGAGCGAAGGCGGCGCGCCCGCCAGCCTCCCGCGCCAGTACGCCAACTGCCGCTCCAACTCCTCGCCCTGAAGCCAACCGCGCTGCCACTCCGCAAAGTCCGCGTACTGAATCGGCAGCGGAGGCAGAGGCGACTCCCGCCCCGCTGCGAACGCCTCGTAAAGCACGCCAAGTTCGCCTATCAGGACGCCCTGCGACCAGCCGTCACTGATGATGTGGTGCGCCGTCAGGAGCAGCACGTGCTCCTCCGCCCCGAGCCGCAGCAGCAGCGCGCGCAGCAGAGGCCCCGCCCCGAGGTCGAACGGGCGCCCGACCTCTTCCTCGGCCAGCCGCGCCGCCTCCGCCTCCCTCTCGGTGGCGGGCAGCGCGCTTAAATCCATCAGCGCCGGCGTCAGGGTCTGCGCGGCGGCGGAGACGAGTTGCACGGGCTGCTCGTCCAGCACGTCGAAGGTCGTGCGCAGGATTTCGTGCCGGCTCACCATCTCGTTAAGAGCGCGTTCGAGCGCCGACACGTCGAGCCGCCCCGACAGGCGGAAGGCGACCGGCATGTTGTAGGCGGCGCCCGCCGGCTCCAACTGATGCAGGAACCACAGCCGCTGCTGCGCGAACGAAAGAGGAAAGACGAAGACCTCCTCCGGCGCCGCGCCGGTTCCCTCTTCATGAGGCGAGCTGGAGTCTGCGGGCGGTAACTCCGTCATAAGGTTTCGCCTTCCGTCCCGTCACCCGTTAACCGCCGCGCCCCCCGCCGGCTACCGTTTCGACGGGCGCACCAGTCTGCGCTCCTGTCTTGAGACGGGGGCGATTCTCGGCGGCTGGTTCGCCGGGGCGTGGCTCGACGCCTGCTCGATGGCCGCGGCCAGCCCGCCGATGGTCGGGTGCTCGAAGACCTGCCGCAGGGGCAGCTCGACCTGAAAGAGTTCGCGCACGCGGGAGATGAGCTGCGTGGTCAGCAGCGAGTGGCCGCCCAGCTCGAAGAAGTTGTCGCGGACGCCGACCCGCTCGACGCCCAGCAGGTCGGCCCAGACGTCCGCCAGCGCCTGTTCCACGCCGGCGCGTGGCGCCACGAAGGCGGACGGCAAATCCGGCCGCGCGGCGTCCGGCGCGGGCAGCCGGCGGCGGTCTATCTTGCCGTTCGGCAGCAGCGGCAACTCGTCCAGAATCACGAACGACGCCGGAATCATCTGCTCCGGCAAACGCTCTTTCAAAAAGCTCCTCAGCCGCGGCGCCAACTGCCGCGCCTGTTTGCCGAGCAGCGGGCGGTTCGCGTAAACGCTCAGCGCCTCCGAGCCCGAAGGCTCGGAGGGGAAAGAGATTTCGGACGCGCCCGGGGCCGCGTCGCGTCGCCGGAAGAGCGCGTCGAAGCTCCCGCTCGCGTCGTGCCGCGCCCAACTGAGGCGCACCTCGTAAGGCAGCTCGTCCCCCAGCGCCCACAACTCCTCCGGGTCCAAGCCCGGGCCGCCCCCGGCGCGCAGCATCTCCTTCAATTCGCCCGCCGTCTGCGGCGCCTCGGCCGCGGCCAGCGCCTCCGCGACCGCGACCGCGGCGGCGAGCCTCGCGTTGGCGACGTTCGTCAGCGCGAGCGTTTGCGGCCCGCCCTCGCCGAGCATCCGGCGCAACTCGGCGAGTCCCCAACGCTCTGCGCGCCAGTCCACCCACGAAGGCCCTTCCGCCGCGGGCTCAGGCCCGCCGACGCCGAGCATCACCTGATAACGGAACTGCGTCAGCTCGTTGCGATGGCGCCCGCGCCTCGGCTCGACCTCCACGCGCGCGACGTTCGGCAGGCGCCCCGCCAGGGCGGTGAAGAAGGCCGGGGCGATGACCAGCTCCTCCTCCTGCTCGACGCGCCGACGGACGCGCCGCCGCAACCGCTCGACCGCGAGCCCGGCCTCGGCCTTGTGCAGCTCGACCGAGGAGTGAAAGGCCCCGAGCAGCGGCAGGCTGCGCACGTCGCCGACGAAGACGAAGCCGCCCGGCGCGACCCGCTCGACCGCGCCCCGGAGGACGCGCGCGAGGTAGTCAACGCTCGGGAAGTACTGCGCCACCGAGTTGATGATGACGGCGTCGAACGAGGCGGCTTCGAGGCCGCCGAAGTCGTCCGCGTGCCGCTCCGAGAGGGTGACCTGCGGCAGCGCGCGCCCCGGCCTCTCCAACTGCTCGCGGACGTGTTTGAGGGCCGCGGGCGAGAAGTCCGTGCCGACGTAGCGCGCGCAGTGCGGGGCGATGCGAAACAACAGCAGCCCCGTGCCGCATCCTATCTCCAGCACGCGCCGCGGCCTCCGCGAGAGGACGCGCTCAACCGCGTCGTCCACCCACTCGCGCATCTGCTCGGCGGGAATCGGCTCGCCCGTGTAGCTGCTGTTCCAACCGCTGATGTTGAAGGCGGGGTCTTCGGCCCCGTCCGGCTGGTTGAAGATTTCGTCGTCGTGAACCGTCCTCCACTGCGCGAGCTGTTCGGCTTCGAGCGCGGAGCCGGACGGCCCCGCGGCGACGCTTTCGTCGAGCGGCTCCGGCTCCACGTAAGCGACGAGCCGCCTGTCGCCGGCCGCCCCTTCTCTGGCCACGACCGCCGCCCGCCGCACCCCGCCCGCGCGCGACAGCGCCGCCTCCACCTCTCCCGTCTCCACTCGATACCCGCGCACCTTCACCTGCTCGTCGGCGCGCCCCAGAAACTCCACCTCGCCGCCGGGCAGGAATCGCGCCACGTCCCCCGTCCTGTAGAGACGCGCCCCCGGCTCCGCCGAGAACGGGTGCGGGATGAAACGCTCGGCCGTGAGCGCGGGGCGTTCGTGGTAGCCGCGCGCCAGCCCCGCGCCGCCGATGTGCAGTTCGCCGGGCACGCCGATTGGCGCCGGCCTTAGAAGACGGTCGAGGATGAAGACCTGCGTGTTGGCGATGGGGCGGCCAATCGGCAGCGAGGCCGCGCGCTCCGCCCCCGGCTCGCCGGCGCGGTGGAGCGTGGAGGTGATAGTCGCCTCGCTGACCCCGTACGCGTTGAGCAGAGCGCCGCCCGCGCCCCGCAGCCGTCGCCAGATGGCGACGCCCTCCGGCGGGACCTTCTCGCTCCCGACCACCGTCAGGCGCACGCGCTCGGGCCAGCGCGCGCTCGCGCGCTGCAACTCTCTCAGCCACCCCTGCCAGAACTGCGCGGGGAGATTCAGGACGCTGACGCCCTCGCGGTCTATCAGCCGCAGCAGTTCCGACGGCTCCCGCGCGTGCGCGGGCGCGAGGACGACCGACGCCCCCGCGAGCAGCGTCGGGAACAACTCTTCGGCGGCCACGTCGAAACTCAACGAAGCGAACTGGAGCACGCGGTCAGCCGGCCGAAGCTCGTACGCCTCGGCCGCCGCGAGGCAGTGGTTCGACAGGGCGCGGTGAGGGACGAGCACGCCCTTGGGCTCGCCCGTCGAGCCGGAGGTGTAGACGACGTAAGCCACGTTGTCGGCCGCCGCACGCCGTTCGGGGTTGTCGGCCGGCTCGGCGGCGACGCGCGCGGCGTCGCGGTCGAGGAGGATGACGCGCGCGCCGCGCGGCGCGGGCAGCTTCGGCAGAAGGCTCTCCTGCGTGAGCAACAGCGGCGCGCGAACGTCATCCAGCATAAAGGCAAGGCGCGCCGCCGGGTACTGCGAATCGAGCGGGACGTAAGCCGCGCCCGCCTTGAGCACGCCGAGCAGCGCGACGACCATCCCGGCCGACCGCTCCAGCATCAGGGCCACGGGCACGTCCGGCCCTGCGCCTTCGGCGCGCAGCCGGTGGGCCAGTTGGTTGGCGCGGGCGTTGAGTTCCCCGAAGGTCACGGCCTCGCCCTCGCAGACGATTGCCGCCGCCTCGGGCGCGACGCGGACGCGCTCCTCGAACAACTCGGGCAGACACTTCGCGGGGTAAGCTCTCGCGGTCTGGTTCCACTCGACCAGGACGCGCCGCCGCTCGGCCTCGTCCATCAGCGGCAGCTCGTCCAGGGGTCGCGCCGCGTCGGCGGCGACGCCTTCCAGCAGGACGCGCCAGCGTTCGAGCAGGCCGCGAATCGTGCCGGCGTCGAACAGGTCGGTGCTGTACTCGGCCGTGACCGACAGCCCTTCGTCGCCCTCCACCACGTCCACGCTCAGGTCGAACTGGCTGGCGACCCCTTCGACCGGCGCCGGGCTCAGCGTCAGCCCCGGCAGCGGCAGCTCCTCCTTGGGCGTGTTCTCAAGCTGAAACATCACCTGAAAAAGCGGGTTGCGGCTCAGGCTGCGTTCGGGCTGCAACTCCTCGACGAGCAGCTCGAAGGGCATGTCCTGGTGCGCGTACGCCTCAAGCGTCACCTTGCGCACGCGCCCGAGCAGCTCGCGGAAGGTGGGCCGGCCCGAGAGGTCCGTGCGCAGCACCAGCGTGTTGACGAAGAACCCTATCAAGCCTTCGACCTCGACGCGGTTGCGGTTGGCTATCGGCGAGCCGACGACCACGTCCTCCTGCCCCGTGTAGCGGTGGAGCAGCGCCTTGAAGGCCGCGACGAGCAGCATGAAGAGCGTCACGCCCTCGCGCCGGCAGACCGCGCGCAGCGACTCGCCGAGGGCGGCCGGCAGCGCGAGCGTCAGGCTCGCCCCGCGGAAGCTCTGCACTTCGGGGCGCGGCCTGTCCGCCGGCAGGTCGAGCGACGGCAGAGGGCCGCCGAGCCGCCGCCGCCAGTAGGCGAGATGATTCTCCAGCACTTCGCCCGCGAGCCACCGGCGCTGCCACTGCGCGAAGTCCGCGTACTGCACGGGCAACTCCGCGAGCGGCGATTCCCGGCCCTCGCTGAAGGCGCCGTAGAGCGCGCCCACCTCGCGCACCAGCACGCCCTGCGACCAGCCGTCCGAGACGATGTGGTGCACGGTCAGGAGCAGCACATGCTCCTCCGCCCCGAGCCGCAGCAGCAACGCGCGCAGCAGCGGCCCCCGTGCCAAATCGAACGGACGGCGCGCCTCTTCAGCCGCGAGCCGCCGCATGCGCGACTCGCGCTCCGGCTCGGGCAGCTCGCCGAGGTCGGTCAGGTCCAGCTTCACTCCGCTCGGGGGGGCGATGACCTGCACCGGCTGGCCTTCGACGGCGGCGTAACTCGTGCGCAGAATCTCGTGACGCCGCGCCACCTCGGAGAGCGTCCGCTCCAGCGCGCCGACGTCGAGCCACCCCTTCAGACGCACCGCGGTCGGGATGTTGTAGGCGGACGTGCTCGGCTCCAACTCGTGAAGGAACCAGAGCCGCTGCTGTGAGTAGGAGAGGGGCAGGCGGCCGTCGCGCGGCGCGGGGACGATGGGCGGCGCCTGCAAGCCCCTTTCGGAGCGCAGGGCCGCTTCGACCTCCGCGGCCTGCCCCGCGACCGTCGCCGACTCGAAGAAGAGCTTTAGGGGCAGCTCGACCCCGAAATGAGCCTGCGCGCGGGACACGAGCTGCGTGACCAGCAACGAATGGCCGCCCAGCTCGAAGAAGTCTTCGTGGACGCCGACCCGCCCGACCTTCAACACCTCGGCCCAGAGCCCCGCGAGCATCTCTTCGACGGGCGTCCGCGGCGCGGCGTACAGGGCCTCGCGTCCCGCGTCCGCCTGCTCGGGCGCGGGCAAGGCTCGCCTATCCACCTTGCCGTTAGGGGTCAGCGGCAACTCTTCGAGGAAGACGAACGCCGACGGCAGCATGTACTCGGGCAGCCTCTCCCTCAAAAACTTTTGCAGCCCCTCGGCCGAGACCTGCCGGCCGTCGCCGACGACGTAAGCGACGAGCCGCCTGTCGCCGGCCGCCCCCTCTCTGGCCACGACCGCCGCCCGCCGCACCCCGCCCGCGCGCAGCAGCGCCGCCTCCACCTCGCCCGTCTCCACTCGATGCCCGCGCACCTTCACCTGTCCGTCGGCGCGCCCCAGAAACTCCACGCTCCCGTCCTCAAGCCAACGCCCAACGTCGCCGGTCTTGTAGAGACGCGCGCCGGGCTCCGTGGAGAACGGGTGCGGGATGAACCGCTCGGCCGTGAGGCCGGGGCGTTCGTGGTAGCCCCGCGCAAGCCCCGCGCCGGCCGCGTAGAGTTCGCCGACAAAACCCGGCGGCGACAACCGCAAGTTCCCGTCGAGGATGAAGACCTGCGTGTTGGCGATGGGGCGGCCGACGGGCACCGAGCCGGCGACGCTCGCGGGCGCGCTCATGACGTGGCAGCAGGTGAAGGTCGTGCCCTCGGTCGGCCCGTAGCCGTTGACCAGCCTGCACGAAGGAGCCGCGGCGAGGAATTTTTCGACGTGCGACGGCGAAAGGACGTCGCCCCCGGCCAACAGTTGGCGGAGCGCGGCCAGGTCCTCAAGCTGCTCGTCAACCATCTGGTGAAACAGCCCCGCCGTCAGCCAGAGCGTCGTGACTCGATGTCGCCGGAGGGCGCGGCCGAGTTCGCGCAGCGAGGGCATCCCCGGCGGCATGAGCGCCAGCCGCGAGCCGTTCAGCAGGCCGCCCCAGATTTCAAAGGTCGAGGCGTCGAAGGCCAGCGGGGCCAACTGCAAAAAGACCTCTTCCGGGCCGAGGCTCACGTAGTCCGCCCCTCGGACGAGCCGCGCCACCCCGCGGTGCGGGACGCCGACGCCCTTGGGCGCGCCCGTCGAGCCGGACGTGTATGTGACGTAGGCCAGGCTCTCCGGCGTGAGGCGGACTTCGGGGTTCTGTTCGCCCTCCGCGGCGATGAGCGGCCAGTCCGCGTCGAGCAGGACGAGGGGCGCGGGGTGCGCGGGCAGTTGGTCGGCCAGCCGCCCGACCGTCAGCAACACCCGCGCCCCCGCGTCGTCCATCATGAACAACAAACGCTCGTGCGGGTACGCGGGGTCAAGCGGGACGTAAGCCCCGCCCGCCTTCAGCACGCCGAGCACGGCCACCACCATCTCGACGGAGCGTTCGACGCAGACGCCGACGCGCGTCTCTTCGCCAACGCCGTAACCGCGCAGGTAATGCGCGAGCTGGTTGGCGCGCCGGTTCAACTCTTCATACGTCAGCATCTGGTCGCCGAAAGCCAGCGCGACCGCTTGCGGCGAACGCGCCGCCCACTCCTCGAACAACTCGGGGATGGAACTCTCGCGCGGGTAGCCGCGCCGCGTGTCGTTCCACTCCGACAGGAGCCGGCGGCGCTCCTCGCCCGTCAACAACTCAATCCGCGACAGGCGAACGTCCGCGTCGGCGGCGACCTCCTCCAGCAGCGCCCGGAAGCGCGCGGCCAGTCGCCGGACGGTGGCCTCCGTGAAGAGGCTCGTGCTGTAGACCAGCGCGCCGCGGACGCCTTCGGGCTGGTCGGAGAGGTGCATCTCCAGCTCGAAGCGCGTCGTCCCCGGCTCGATCTCGTGCGGGCGCAGCGTCAGTCCCTTCAGCTCAAGGGCCGGCGCGGGGGCGTTCTGAAGATCGAAGATGACCTGGAAGAGAGGGTTGCGGCTCGGGTCCCTGGCGGGGCGCAACTCCTCGACCAGCATCTCGAAGGGCGCGTCCTGGTGTGCGTACGCCCCGAGCGCGACCTCTTTAACGCGCCCGAGCAGCTCGCGGAAGGTCGGGTCGCCCGACAGGTCCGTCCTCATCACCAGCGTGTTGACGAAGAAGCCGACGAGCCCTTCCAACTCCTCGCGGCTGCGGTTCGCCACGGGCACGCCGACCACCACGTCGTCCTGATTGCCGAAGCGTTGGAGCAGCGCCTGAAACGCCGCCAGCAGCGTCATCGAAAGCGTCACGCCCTCGCGCCGGCTGAGCGCCCTCAGCGACTCAGACAATTCCGCCGAAAGCTCAAGCGGCAGGGTCGCGCCGCGATAGTTCATCTCCGCCGGGCGGGCCCTGTCCGTCGGCAGTCCGAGCGAAGGCGGCGCGCCCGCCAATCGCCCGCGCCAGTAACCCAACTGCCGCTCAAACTCCTCGCCGCTCAACCAACCGCGCTGCCACTCCGCAAAGTCCGCGTACTGTATCTCCAACTCTTTGAGCGGCGAGGGGCGGCCCGCCGCGCCCGCCTCGTAGAGCGCGCCAAGTTCGCCCACCAGCACGCCCAGCGACCAGCCGTCACTGATGATGTGGTGCGCCGTCAGGAGCAGCACGTGCTCCTCCGCCCCGAGCCGCAGCAGCAGCGCGCGCAGCAGCGGCCCCGCCCCGAGGTCGAACGGGCGTCGCGCCTCCTCCGTCGAGAGCCGCGCGGCCTCCGCCTCGCGCGCGCCGGCGGGCAACGAACTCAGGTCGTGTACGGGGACGGAGACTTTAAGCTCCGGCGCGATTATCTGCGCCGGCTGGCCTTCGACCTCGGCGAAGGTCGTGCGCAGGCTCTCGTGGCGGCGGACGATTTCGTCGAAGCACCACTCCAGCAGCGGCGCGTCGAGCCGGCCCGAGAGGCGCACGGCCGACGGGATGTTGTAGGCGAAGAGCCCCGGCTCCAGACGGTTCAGAAACCAGAGACGACGCTGCGCGAACGAGAGCGGGGCCGGCCCGCGGCTCGCGCGGCGCGGTATCGCCTGCCGCCCGGGCTCCCCGCCCGAGAGCCCGGCCAGGCGCTTCTCCAGCAGCGCGCGCTTCGCCGCCGAGAGTTGCGCGCGCCGGTTCGTGTTGTCTTGGGTGGACATGCCTTCCCCGCCCTCCGCCTCAGAGTCCGTCCCGCAGGAGCTGTTCGGCCTCGTCTTCGCCGAGGGTTTCCAACTGCTCTATCAACAGCTCCTCGATTCGCGGGGCCAGCTCGCGGACGGTCGGTTTCCAGAAGAGGTCGCGCAGCGGCAGCTCGACGCCGAACGCCCTGCGCACGCGGGAGGCGAGCCGCGTCGCGAGAATCGAGTCGCCGCCGAGTTCGAAGAAGTCGTCGCCGACGCCGACTCGTTCGAGCGCCAGCACGTTCGTCCAGATTTCGACCAGCCGGGACTCCGTCGGCGTGCGCGGCGCGGCGTAGGCCCTCCGCAGCTCGGGGCGCGACGCGTCCGGCGCGGGCAGCAGACGGCGGTTGACCTTGCCGTTCGGCGACAGCGGCAGCGCGTCCAGCCTGACGAACAGCGACGGAATCATGTATTCCGGCAGGCTCTCCTTGAGGAAGTCCCTCCACTCGCCCGGCGACGGCGAGCGCCCCTCGTCGCACACCACGTAGGCGACGAGGCGCTGCTCGCCGGGCCGGTCTTCGCGCGCCACGACCACCGCCGCGCGCGCCCGCAGGTGACGCGCGAGCGCCGCCTCGACCTCGCCCAACTCGATGCGAAAGCCGCGCACCTTGACCTGATGGTCGAGCCGCCCGCCGAACTCCAGGCTCCCGTCTTCGAGGTAGCGCGCCGCGTCGCCCGTCTTGTAGAGGCGCGCGCCCGGCTCCGCGGAGAACGGGTCGGGGACGAACCTTTCGGCGGTCAGCCCCGGCCGGTTCAAATACCCTTGAGCCAGCCCGTCGCCCCCTATCCAAAGCTCCCCGTAAATGCCGACGGGGGCGGGGTTCATAAACCCGTCCAGCACGTAAAATCGCGTGTTCGCAATCGGCGGCCCGATGGGCACGGGGCCTTCACCTGCGTTGACGCGCATGACGCCCGAATAAATTGTAGTCTCGCTCGGGCCGTAAAGGTTCCAGACCTCCGCGCAGCTTCCGAGCAGTTGATTGGCCAGCGCCCTGTCGAGGGCTTCGCCGGTGCTGAAGACTTTCAGCCGCGCGTCCCCGCGCCAGTCGGCCGCGAACAGTATGCGCCAGGTGGCGGGCGTGCCCTGCATCACGGTCGCGCCGACGCCGCCCAGTAGTTCGGCCAGCCGCGCCCCGTCGGCCGCCGCCTCGCGGCCGGCGACGTGGACGCGCGCGCCCGAGATTAAGGGCATGAAGATTTCCGTCGCGGCGATGTCGAACGAGAGCGTGCTGACGGCGAGCAGCGTGTCCGCGGCGCCGAACGCCGTCTGCCGCCGCACCGCGTCCAGGACGTTGACGACGGAGCGGTGCGAAACCTCCACGCCCTTGGGCCGCCCCGTCGAGCCCGAGGTGTAAATCACGTAGGCGCGAAGGTCGCTCGTCAGACCGCCGCCGAGGTTCCCGGCACCGCGCCGGCCGACCTCGTCCCACTCCGCGTCGAGGCAGATGGCGCGCGCCCCGCGCCGCGGCAGCTTCCCGAGCAGGCACTCTTCGGTCAGCAGCACCCGCACGCCCGCGTCCTCCAGCATGAAGGAGAGCCGCTCGGGCGGATACCTTTCGTCCAGGGGCACGTAAGCGCCCCCCGCCTTCAGGACGCCGAGCAGCCCCGCCACCATCCGCGCCGAGCGCCCGAGGCAGAGGCCGACCGCCGCCCCCGGCCCCACGCCCGCCTCCACGAGGTGGCGCGCCACGCGGTTCGCCTGCTCGTTCAACTCGCGGTAGGTGAGGCGCCCGTCGTCTGAGACGACGGCCACGGCGTCGGGCGTGCGCGCGGCCTGCTCCTCGAAGAGTTCGTGGACGCGCCTGTCGCGCGGGTAATCGGCGGCCGTCGCGTTCCACCCGACGAGCAGCCGGCGCGCCTCGGCCTCGCCGAGCAGGGGCAGCTCCGACAGGCGCAGCCCGGGGTCGGCGACGACGGCCTCAAGGATGTTCTCCAGGTGCTTCGTCATCCGCTCGATGCGCTCGCGCCGGTACAGGTCGGTCGGGTACTCGATGTCAACTTCGTAGCCGCGCGGCGTCTCGGTCATGGCGAGCGTCATGTCGAAGCGCGACGCGCCGTTGTCTATGTCGAGGTGGCGCGCGCTCAGGCCGAGCGTCTCCATCACGGTCAGCTCGGGGAAGTCCAGGTAGATGAGCGAGTGCTGCACTACGGGGTTGCGGCTCGCGTCCTGCGCGGGGCGCAGCGCCTGCACGAGCTTGCCGAAGGGCAGGTCCTGGTTGGCGAAGCCGCCGAGCACCGTCTCGCGCTCGCGCCGCAGCAGCTCGCGGAAGGTCGGGTCGCCCGTCACGTCCGTGTCGAGCACGATGAGGTTGAGCAGGTAGCCGACCATGTTCTGTAGCTCGGGGCGGTTCCGGTTGGCGAAGGTCGAGCCGACGAGAATTCGCCCCTGCGCGGTGTAGCGGTGGAGCAGCGCCTTGTAGGCCGCCAGCGCCAGCGTGAACATCGTCACGCCCTCGCGCCGGGCCAGTTCCCGCAGCGCGTCGAGCAGCCGCAGGGGGTAGCGGGCGTAGACGCGCGCGCCCCGGAAATTCTGAATCGGGGGGCGCGGGTAGTCGGTCGGCGCTTCGAGGACGAAGGGCGCGCCCGCCAGCCTCCGCGTCCAGTAGGCGGCCTGCTCGCGGTAGATTTCGCCCTCGGCCCGCCCGCGCTGCCAGAGCGCGTAGTCCGCGTACTGAATCGGCAGCGGAGGCAGCGGCGACGGACGCCCCGCGGCGAAAGCCTCGTAGAGCGCGCCCGTCTCGCGCTCGAAGATGGCGCCCGACCAGCGGTCTGTGACGGTGTGGTGCATGTTGACGTGCAGCACGTGGTCGTCCGGGGCGAGGCGCAGCAGGCCGATGCGGAAGAGCGGCCCCTTCTCCAAATCGAACGGGCGCGCGAAATCTTCCGTCACCAGGCGCAGAGCCTCGCGCTCGCGCTCCGCCTCCGGCCACGCCTCTAGGCCGACGGGGGTGAGCGCGCACTCCATCCGCGGGTGGACGAGCTGCATCGGCTGGTCGTCCACGACGACGAAGGTCGTGCGGAGGACTTCGTGGCGCGCTATCAGCTCGTTGACGACGCGCCGCATGAGGTCCGCGTCGAGCGGGCCGCGGATGCGGCTCGCGCTGAAGATGTTATAGGCCGAGTTCCCCGGTTGCAGTTGCTCGATGAACCACAGGCGCTCCTGGTCAATCGAGGTCGGGAACAGGTTCACGTCTTCGCGGGGGCGGCGCGGAATCCGGTCGGCGGCGGGCGCGCGCAGGCCCCGCTCCCTGAGCCGCGCCTCGAACAACGCGCGCTGCTCGGCGCTGAGCGCCTCCATCCTGCCCGTCAAATCTTTCATCGAGAGTTTTCCCCGAACCGTCCACGCGCGCGCGGGGCCGCGTCAGGCCGCCGGCGCGTAATGCGCCCTCAACTCGTCGAGCCGCGCGAGGCCGTCGAGCACCGAGCCGTCGTCCAGCCCGAAATCTATCAGGCAAGCGACCTCGTCAACCCCGACGCCGGCCAGCGCGTCAATCAGGCGCGCGCACTTGGACTGGGAACCCATGAGCGTGCTCGCCTCGAAGTACTTCTCGAAGGCCGCCTCCATCAGCGCGTCCTTGTCGGCCTCGGTGACGCCCCCGGCGTCGGCGCCCGTCGTCTCGTACTGCCTGAAGTAGGCGCGCAGGTAGGCCGAGAAGGGGGCGCGGACTCTCTCCCTGACCGCCTCGTCGTCGTCGCCGACGAAGGTGTGCAGCATGACCGTCACCACGCCGCCGCGCGGGTCGTGGCCGTGCGCGCGGCGCGCCTCCCTGTAGAGTCCGACGCGCCGCGCCAGCTCGTCCGGCGTGTAGCCGACGTAGGCGGCCAGCACGTTGGCCCCGATGGCCCCCGCCCTCGACCACGTTTCGGGGCTCCCGGAACTCGTGACCCAGACGGGCAGCGCCGGCTGTACGGGGCGCGGCAGAATCCCGACCTCGACCTCCGACCCGCCCGCGCCCGGCAGCCTGACCCGCCCGCCCGCCCACAGCTTTTGAATCAGCTCGATGTGGCGAAACATCACCTCGCGGCGCTCGTCGTAGGCGCCGGGGGCGAAGATGAAATCATCCGGGTGCCAGCCGGAGGCGAAAGAGACGGCGACGCGGCCGCGCGAAAGGTTGTCCACCACCGACCACTCTTCGGCGACGCGCACCGGATGGTGAAGCGGCAGGGCGACGCTGCCCGCGCGTATCTGCACGCGCTCGGTGATGACGGCGAGCGCCGCGCTCAGGACCGAGGGGTTCGGGTAGAGGCCGCCGAAGTCCTGAAAGTGGCGCTCGGGCGTCCAGACCGCGCTGAAGCCCCGGCGGTCCGCGAACCTCGCGCCCTCCAGCACCAGACGGTATTTATCGTCCGAAGCCTTCGACCCGTCGCCCGAGAAGAAGTAGAGGCTGAAGCCCATGCCGCGCGCGGCGGGTCGGTCTTTCCAGTCGGCCCCGCCCGCGTCGCCCGGCTCGCGCGCTGCGGCGGCCGCGGGGGCTTCCGCCGGCGCGGCCGCCGAAGACCGCAGCCCCTGCTTCCTGAGCCGCGCTTCGAGCAGCTCGCGCTGTTCGGGCGAGAGCGCGGCCAGACGTTTCGACAGCTCATCCATCGCCTTGCTTCCCGCGCGCCGCGCCCGTCTCCTGTTCGAGGCTGGCGCGCAACTCCTCGGGCGCGAGCCCTTCTATCTCGCGCAGCAACCGCTCTATCTCCGCGGCCTCCTGCTCCCTGACGCGAGTCTCGTGGATGCGCGCCGAAAGCGCCGCCGCGGTCTGCGTCTCGAAGACGACGCGCAGAGGCAGCTCGACCTGAAAAGTCTGACGCAGCCGCGCGACGAGTTGCAGCGCCAGCAGCGAGTTGCCGCCGAGGTCGAAGAAGTTGTCGCCGGGGCGCACGTCCTCGACGCCGAACAGCTCGCGCCAGAGCCCGGCGACCGCCGTCTCGATCTCGGCGCCGCTGGAAAATTCGGCGCCGGCTTCGACGCGGCCGACCGCCTCCGCCGTGCCCCCTTCCGCGCCCTCGAACGCGGCGGCGCGCTGCCGCTCGACCAAAGCCTGAAAGTCCTGCGTCGAGACGACGACCTGCGGCTGCGAGCCCGCGAGTATGCGCGCGAAGGCTTCGACCCCTTCGGCCGGCGTGACGCCGTACGCGTCGCGCGCCTCCGCGAACTCGGTTTGCGCGCCGGCGGCGCCCGAGGGCGCGGGGCCGCCCCACGCTTCCCAATGCGGCAGACGCCAGTCAATCGCCGCCGTGAACGTCTCGGGGCGCGTCGCCTCGTGCTGCGCGAAGGCGTCGAGGAAGGCGCCGGCCGCGCAGAAGTCCGCCTGCCCCTGCACGCCCGTGTGGGCCAGCGCGCTGGAAAAGAGCACGAAGAAGTCTGGGGCCGGCTCGCGCAGAATTGCGCTGAGCGCCAGCGCGCCGCGCACCTTCGGCGCGAGCACCCTCTCCGACTCTTCGAGGGTCTTGAGTTGAATCAGGCCCCCGCCGTAGACGGCCGCCGTGTGTATCACGCCGTTGATTTCGCCGAAGCGCGCGCGCGCTTCCGTCACGACGGCGCGCAACTGCGCCTCGTCGCCCACGTCCGCGCGTCTGACCAGGAGTCCCGCGCCCCCCTCTTCGAGCGCGAGCAGCGCGCGCAGGCGCCGGCCCAAGTCGTCGTCCGCGCCGCGCGTCTCAAGCCAGCGCCCCCATTCGGCGCGCGCCGGAAAGTCCGCGTCACCCGTCAGCACGAGCCTGGCGCGCGCGGCCCGCGACAGGTGCTCCGCGAGCGCCACGTCAATCGGGCTCAGGCCGCCCGTCAAAAGGTAGACCCCGCCCTCGCGCAGGCGCGGCGTGCGCGCGTGCGCTCCGCTCGCGGCGGGCGGCGGCGGCAGGGGCTCGAAGATTTGCACCCAGCGATGCCGGCCGCGGTACGCGACCACCTGCTCGGGGGACGGCGCGGCGAGTTCGGCAATCAGTTGGTCGGCCAGCGCCTCTCCGCCCGCGCCGCCGGCGGCGTGCGGCGTAACGTCCACGCTCCGGCAGCGCACGTTCCGATACTCCAGAGGGATGACGCGACAGGGCCCGAGCGCGAGGGCCTTGCCGGGCTCTATCACCTCTTCGCCGGTCAACGCCTGCGCGCCCGTCGTCACGACGCAGAGCGTGAGCGCCGCCGACGCGTAACGGTCGCCGAGCGCCTGAGACAGAAGAATCAGGCTGTCGAAGCCGCGCGCGCGCGCCGCGTCAATCGCCTCGGGCGCGAGCGGCGAGTCGGCCGCGGCCGTGACGCCCCACAGGTGCATGACGTGCGCCGGCGCCAGACCGAGCGAGCGCAACTCTTCCAGAAGGGCTTCGTAATCCTCGCGGCGGCGCGGGTTGATTTCGTAGGCCAGACGGCCGACCCGCCGGAACGCCTCGCCCGCGACGACCGACACGGCCGTCGCCCCGCGGCCCGAGAGCTTTTGCACGACCCGCGCGCCGAGCCCGCCGCCGTCGTTTACGAAGATGACACAGCACGAGCCCCGCGCCGCCAACGCTTCGTCGGCGGCCCTCTCGGGCGCGACCGCGCGCTTCCACGAAGGGACGTAGAGCCAGTGGTCGGGGCCTGACTTCTCGACCGGCGCGGCCGCGCGCGCCGCGGCCGGGTCGGCGGCCTCCTCCGGCGGGTCTATCCAGTGGCGTCGGCGCTCGAAAGGGTAAGTGGGAAGCTCGACGCGCCGACGCCGGCCGCCCGCGTAAAATGCGCGCCAGTCTATCTCGACGCCCGCCAGCCAGAGCCCGCCGACGGTCTGCAAAATAGACTCGACCTCCGACCGCCCTTCGCCCGGCGCCCCGAGCGAAGCGAGCGCGACGCGCCCGGCCTCGTCGCCCGGCTGCTGCCCGGCGAGCGCGGTCAGCGTCTGCCCCGGCCCGACCTCCAGCAGAACGGTCGCCGGCTCCTTCAACAACTCGGCCAGGCCCTCCGAGAACCGCACAGTCTCGCGCAGGTGTCGCGCCCAGTAGGATGGGGCGACGGCCTCCGCTTCTGTGACCCACGTGCCCGTGAGGTTCGAGACGTAAGGCAGCCGCGGCGCGCGCCGCTCGACGCCCCGCACCAGTTCGGCGAACTCTTCGAGCGCCGGCTCCATCAACGCCGAGTGGAACGCGTGCGAGGTGTGGAGTCGGCGGCAGACCACGCCCTCGCCCGCCAGTCGCCGCTCCGCCCGCTCGACGGCCTCGACCGCGCCCGAGAGCACAGAGAGCGCGGGCGCGTTGACGGCCGCCAGCGAGAGTCCGTCGCCCAAAAGCCCCTCGACCTCCCGCGGCGAAAGCGAGACGGCCAGCATCGCGCCGCGCGGCAGCCGCTGCATCAGCCGGCCCCGGGCCGCGACCAGCCGCAACGCGTCCTCAAGTGAGAACACGCCGGCCACGCAGGCCGCGACGTACTCGCCGACGCTGTGGCCTATCATCGCCGAAGGCTTCACGCCCCACGCCGCCCACAGCTTCGCCAGCGCGTACTCGACCGCGAACAGCGCCGGCTGCGCGAAGCGCGTCTCGGCCAGTCGCGCGGCGGCCTCCGCGGGCGGCAGTTCGTCCCCGTAGATGACGCCGCGCAGGTCCGCGTCGAGGTGCGGTTCGAGCAGCTCGGCGCAGCGGTCCAACTCCTCGCGGAAGGCCGGCTCGCGCTCGTACAACTCGCGCCCCATCCCCGGGCGCTGCGCGCCCTGCCCCGTGAACATGAATGCCACGGGGCGCCCGGCGTGTCGCGCGCGGCCGGAGCGCACGCGCGGCGCGTCGGGAGTTTCCAGAACTGAAGCGGCGTCCGACAGGTCGCGGCATACCACGGCGCGGCGGTGCTCGAAGGCCCTGCGGCCCGCGCCGAGCGTGTAGGCCACGTCGGCCGGGTTGAGGAGCGGCTGACGCCTGAGGCGCGCCGCCAGGTTCGCGGTCGCGCGCTCCAGCGCCTCCGGCGTCCGCGCCGACAGGACGAGCAGGTGATGTGAGCCGGGCGGGTCGGAAGCGTCGCCCGCGGGCGCCTCTTCGAGCACGACGTGCGCGTTGGTGCCGCCGATGCCGAATGAGCTGACGCCCGCCCGGCGCGGCGCGCCGGCCGTCTCCCACGGCCGCAGCTTCGTGTTGACGAAGAAGGGGCTGTCCGCGAAGTTGATGTTCGGGTTGGGGCGCTCGAAATGGAGGCTCGGCGGAATCTCCCCGTGTTCGAGCGCGAGGACGGTCTTGACGAGCCCGGCGACGCCGGCCGCCGCGTCGAGGTGCCCGATGTTGGTCTTGACCGAGCCGACGGCGCAGTAGTTCTTCCGGTCGGTCCCCGTGCGGAACGCCTGCGTCAGCGCGGCGATCTCCACGGGGTCGCCGAGCGCCGTGGCCGTCCCGTGCGCCTCGACGTAGGTGACCGTCTCCGGCTCGACCGAGGCCAGCGCCAGCGCCTCTTCGATCACGCCCGCCTGCCCCTCGACGCCCGGCGCCGTGAAGCCGACCTTCGCCGCCCCGTCGTTGTTGACGGCCGAGCTTTTGATGACCCCGCGGACGTGGTCGCCGTCTGCGAGCGCGTCGGCCAGCCGCTTCAAGACGACGACGCCGACGCCGCTGCCCCTGACCGTGCCGCGCGCCGCGGCGTCGAACGCGCGGCAGTGGCCGTCGGGCGAGATGACGCCGCCCTCCTGATACTGCGCGCCGCGCCCCTGCGGCACGCTGACCGAGACGCCGCCCGCCAGCGCCATGTCGCATTCGCGGTTGAGCAGGCTCTGGCAGGCGAGGTGGACGGCGACGAGCGAGGTCGAGCACGAGGTCTGCACGGTCAGGCTCGGCCCCTTCAGGTTGAGGCGGTAAGAGACTTGGGTGGCGAGGTAGTCGCGGTCGTTCGAGATGGCGGTCTGCGCGCCGCCGAGCGACGCGAGCAGGGCGCGGTTCGGGTAGAGGTTGTGCAGGAAGTAGGAGTTCAGGCTCTCGCCGGCGAAGACGCCGACCCGGCCGCGATAAGTTTCCGGGTCGTAGCCGGCGCGCTCCAGCGCCGCCCAGGACTCTTCGAGGAAGAGGCGGTGTTGCGGGTCGAGCGTCTCGGCCTCGCGCGGGGTGAAGCCGAAGAAGGCGGCGTCGAACAGCTCAGCGCCCTCCAGCACGCCCTCGGCCCTGACGTAGCGCGGGTCGTCGAGCGCGGCGCGGCCGACGCCCGCGCGCAGCAGCTCCTCGTCGGTGAAGAAGGTGATAAGCTCCGCGCCCTCGCGCAGCCGCCGCCAGAACTCATCCACGTCCCGCGCGCCTGGGAAGCGGCCCGCGAGGCCGACCACCGCAATCTCATACTCGAACCTATCCGCTTCACTCATGCCACAATCCTTAATAACTTCGTCCCCTGCGGGCCGCCCCCGGGCGGAGCCCGCGGCGCGCGGCAGGGTTCCGCCCGGCGCGGCGAACACGAGGGCCGGCGGCGCGGCCTCACAAGGGGCCGCGGCTCCGTGCGCCTCGCGGGCGGCGAAATGACAACGAACAGATTTCGCGGCCCGCGAAACAGGGGCGCGCGCAATGAGGGTGACTAAAGGGGGCGGGGCGACTGCCTTGTGACTACTGCCTTGTGACTACCGTTGACTGCCGCTGACTGCCGTTGACTGCCTGCCGTTGACTACAGTTGACCGCCGCGCGTGACCGCGGGCGCGCTCTTTCGACGGCGGCCGGCCTAACGCAGGATTTCCTGACGGACGGACTTGAAGAAATCCGTCCAGAGCGTCCACATCTCCTCGGCGCTCTCCACGACGCGGCGCCGCTCGTCTTCGTCGAACGAAGCGTCAAGCGTCTGGTTCGAACTCTCGACGTGCCCCGGCTCCTGCGCGACGTGGATGTTGACCCACTCCAGCGTGTGCAGGCCGGTGCAGCGTCTCATCAGCGCGCCGATGGTGGAGACCATCGGCAGGTCAACGACCTCCGTGCCGTAGAGGAACCCGAGCCCGGTCAGGTAGCCGCCCGACGCCCTTTCGTAACCGGCCAGCAGGCGGCTCGTCGCGGGCAGCGGCGGGGCTTCCGTAAACTGCTCCTTCACGAACCCGCCCCCGAGCATCGTCTCGACGTAGACGTTTTCGTGGGCCCGCCGCGGGTCGCCCTCGCCTAGCTCCTCCCAGAGTATGCGGGAGATGTGGGTCTGCGCCTCGACGCTCGGCGAGACGGAGATGAGGCGCGAGAGGAACACGGGGAAGTAGTGCAGGGGGTGGTACCACTGCCCCAGCATCACGACGGCCTGCTCCGGGGTCAGCGTGCCGCAATCGTCCTTCAACTCTTTAAGGTAACCGACCAGGCCCCGCCGCACCTGATTCGTCGGGAGCGCGTCAACCGCGCCCGCCGGAAAAGCCGCTGTCGTCATCCTTGTATCCGCCTTTCTGTTGAGATTCAAGGGACGGCCGAAATCTTACTAGACCGTCTCCGTGCCTGACAAACACCAGTCGCCGGGAGCAATCGCGCTTCCCGGCGCGCCACTTAAAGACCTCGAAACCGGCCCCCGACGCATCCGCCGAGCGCCCCGCCGCCGCCGACGCCGCCGCGCTCTCTAACGCCCCGGCCCGGTCTTGGCCCTCGACCGCGCCCTGAGCGCCTCCTGCCTCGCGCCCGCGCGTTGGCGATTCGGCGACGACTCGCCCTCCACGTCTTTCCGTCCCGGCGCGTGGCCGAGATGCAGGGACAGGGCGCGGACGGTCGGGAACCTGAACAGGTCGGCGACCGGCACGTCGCGGCCGTGGCTCTCGCGCAAACGCTCCTGGACGAGGACGAGCATGAGCGAATGGCCGCCAAGCTCGAAGAAGTTATCGTTGACGCCGATTGACTCCAGCCGCAGAAACTCGCGCCACACTTCGGCGATGGCCTTCTCCAGCGGCGTCTGCGGGGCGGCGTAAGGGGCCGCCAGCGCGGGGCGCGACGGGCCGGGCGCGGGCAACGCGCGCCGGTCGGGCTTGCCGCTCGCCGTCAGGGGCAGGGCGTCGAGCACGACGAAGGCCGACGGCAGCATGTACTCGGGCAGCCGCTCGCGCAGAAAGTCGCGCAGTTCGTCCGCGGTCGGGGCCTCCGCCGCGGCGGCCGTCACGTAGCCGACCAGGCGCGCGTCGCCCGCGGCCTCTGCGCCGAGCGCGACCACGGCTTCGCGCACCGACGGGTGTGCGGCCAGCGCCGCCTCCACTTCGCCCAGCTCGATGCGGTGGCCGCGCACCTTCACCTGTTCGTCGCGCCGCCCGAGAAATTCCAGGTCGCCGTCTGCGCGGCGGCGGGCGACATCCCCCGTCCTGTAGAGCCGCGCCCCGGGCTCCCTACTGAAAGGGTGCGGGACGAACCGTTCGGCCGTCAGCGCCGGCCGTCTCAGGTAGCCGCGCGCCAGCCCCTCGCCCCCGAGGTAAAGCTCGCCCGCCACCCCGACCGGCGCCGGGCCGCCAACGTCGTCGAGCACGTAGACCTGCACGTTCGGCGCGGGGCGGCCGATGGGCACAGACGTTTCGTACGGCCGCGGCGCGCACTCGTAGACGCTCGCCCAGACGGTCCCCTCGGTCGGCCCGTACTCGTTGAACAGCGCCGCGCCGGGCAGCGCCTCGAAATGGCGCGCGGGCAACTCGGGCGGGCACGGCTCGCCGGCCACGATAACCGAGCGCAGGCCGCCGAGCCGGCCGGCGGGCGCGGCCTGCCTGAGCAGCAGCGCGTACAGCGAAGGCAGACACAGCAGGTGCGAGACGCCCTCCCGCTCTATCAAAGCGGCGAACTCGTTCAGGTCCCTCTGGAACTCTTCGGCGGGCAGAACCAGCCGCCCGCCCCGGCAGAGCGTCCAGAAGATGCCCGCGACCGAGCTGTCGAAGACGAAGGGCGAGACGAGCATGAAGCCGCGCACCGGCTCGTCGTAATAGACGAAGCGCGCGCTGGTGGAGTGAACCAGATTGCGGTGCGTGACCGCGACGCCTTTGGGGCTGCCCGTCGAGCCCGAGGTGTGGATGACGTAGGCGAGATTGCCCGGGTCGGCCGCGCGCGCGAGGTTGTCCCCGCTCTCGCGCTCGAAGAGGCCGCGGTCGCCGTCGAGTCGCACCACGCGCGCGACCCCCGCGGGCAGGCTCGCGGCCAGCCGCCGCTGCGTCAGGAGCAGCCCGACGCCGGCCCCCTCTAACATCGCCCCAAGACGCTCGGGCGGAGAGCCGGGCGAGATGGGGACGTAGGCGGCGCCGGCCTTGAGTATGCCGAGCAGCCCCACGACCATCTCGGCCGAGCGCTCGACGCAGATGCCGACCGGCGCCTCGGGCCCGGCCCCCAGGCTCCGCAGCAGGCGGGCGCACTGGTTGGCGCGCTCGTTCAACTCTCGGTACGAGAGGCGCTGCGCGCCGCAGACGACGGCCTCCGCCTCCGGCGTGCGCCCGGCCTGCGCCTCGAACAGTTCGTGGGCGCAAAGGTCTTCCGGGAAATCGGCGCGTGCGCCGCTCCAGTCGAACAACAGGCGGCGGCGCTCGTCCTCGCCGAGCAACTCGACGGCGGAGACGCGCCGCCCCGCGTCCGCGGCCACCGCCCGCAGAAGATTACGGAAGTGCCCGGCCATGCGCTCGATGGTCGCGGCGTCGAAGAGGTCGGCCTCGTATGTGAAGCGGCAGTCCAGCCCGCCCCCCGCCTCGGACACTTCGAGCGCCAACTCGAAACGCGCCGCCGGGTTCTCGACCTCGGACACGGACAGCTCCAGACGGGGCAGCGCCAGCTCGTACGCCGGCGCGTTCTGGAGGGCGAAGAGCGCCTGAAAGAGCGGCGTGTGCGATAGGCTGCGCTCCGGCTGTAGCTCCTCGACCAGCATCTCGAAGGGCGCGTCCTGGTGCGCGTACGCCCCGAGCGCGACCTCTTTAACGCGCCCGAGCAGTTCGCGGAAGGTCGGGTCGCCGGAGAGGTCCGTGCGCATCACCAGCGTGTTGACGAAGAAGCCGACGAGCCCTTCCAGCTCCTCGCGGTTGCGGTTCGCCACGGGCACGCCGACCACCACGTCGCGCCGGCCCGTGTAGCGGTGGAGCAGCAGTTGGAAGGCCGCGAGCAGCGTCATGTAGAGCGTCGCGCCCTCGCGCCGGCCGAGCGCCTTCAGCCCGCCCGTCAACTCTTCGGATAACTCGACGGAGACGGACGCGCCGCGCAGGCTCCTCACCTTCGGCCGCGGACTATCCGCGGGCAGTTCGAGCGCGGGCGGCAGCCCCGCGAGCTGCTTTCGCCAGTAGGCGAGTTGCGCTTCGAGCCGCTCGCCGCGCAGGTGCTCGCGCTGCCACACGGCGTAGTCGGCGTACTGCACGGCAAGCTCCCCGAGCGGCGACTCGCCGCCGCGCGTGAATGCTTCGTAGAGCGCGCGCAGCTCGCGGACGAGGACGCCGACCGACCAGCCGTCCGAGACGACGTGGTGCATCGTGAGCAGCAGCGCGTGCTCCTCCTCGCCCAGCCGCAGCAGCGTCGCGCGCAGCAGCGGCCCCGCCCCGAGGTCGAAGGGCAGCCGCGCCTCCTCGGCCGTCAACCTTCCGGCCTCCGCCTCGCGCTCCGGTTCTGACAACTCCGAGAGGTCTATCAACGGCAGCCGTAAGCCGGCGTGCGGGGCGACGAATTGCCTCGGCTCGCCGTCTTCGATGGCGAAGGTCGTGCGTAAGACTTCGTGCCGGCGGACTATCTCGTCGAGGCTCCGTTCGAGCGCCGCCGCGTCGAGCGGCCCCCGCACGCGCAACGCCGACGGGAGGTTGTAGGCGGCGCTCTCCGGCTCCAGCCTGTCCAGAAACCAGAGCCGCTGCTGTGCGAACGAAAGCGGCGCGCTCCGCCCGCGCGGGGCCGGGCGCACGGGCGGGAGCGGCTCGCGCCCGGCGCGCATCTCGGCCTCGACGACTTCGGCCAGCCGCGCCGGCGTCGGGCGCTCGAACAGGAGCCGCAACGCGACCTCGACCTGAAAAGTCCGCCGCACGCGCGACATCAACTGCGTCGCCAGCAGCGAGTGGCCGCCCAGCTCGAAGAAGTCGTCGTCCGCGCCCACGCCCGCGCGCCCCAGCACCTCGCCCCAGACGCCGCAGAGCAGTTCCTCGACGGGCGTGCGCGGCGGGGCCACGCGCCCGCCCCCCTCGCCCTGCCCCCACTCACACGGCTCAGGCAGCCGACGGCGGTCAACCTTCCCGCTCGGCGTCAGCGGCAACTCCCCCAACAGCACGAACGCCGACGGCATCATGTATTCGGGCAGTCGCTCGCGCAGCAGGCGTTTCAACTCGCCCGTCAGGGTCTGCGGCGCGTCGGGCGCGGCGACCACGTAAGCCGCGAGCCGCTTCCGGCCCGCCTCGTCCTCCCAGTCCGTGACCGCCGCCTGCCGCACGGCCGCGTGCAGTTTGAGCGTCGCCTCGACCTCCCCGACCTCGACGCGGAAGCCGCGCACCTTCACCTGGCGGTCGCCGCGGCCGACGTACTCAAGGCGCCCGTCGGCTAAACGCCGCGCGAGGTCGCCCGTCCTGTAGAGCCGCGCGCCCGGCTCCGGGCTGAAAGGGTGCGGGACGAAACGCTCGGCCGTCAGCGCCGGCCGTCTCAGGTAGCCGCGCGCCAGCCCCTCGCCGCCGATGTAGAGTTCGCCCACGACGCCGACGGGGACGTGCCGCCCGCGCTCGTCTAGCACGTAGACCTGCACGTTGGACACGGGCTCGCCGATGGGCGGCAGCTTCGGCCAACGCTCGGCGGCGCCCCGCAGCCTCCACATGGTCGCCAGGTGCGTCTCGGTCGGCCCGTAGTGGTTGTCGAGCACGCAGCCCCCGAGCCGGCCGAACAGGCGCTCGACGTGCGGCGTTATCTTCAACTGCTCGCCCGCGGTGATGACTTCGCGCAGGCGGCGCGGCGCGAAGCCTTCCGCCTCGCTCGCCTCGGCGAGATGCTGCAAGGCGACGAAGGGCAGGAACAGCCGCTCGACCCGTTCCGCGTCGAGCACGCGCAGCAACTCGCCGGCGTCACGCCGCGTCTCGTCGCCGACGAGGACGAGCGTCGCCCCGGCGCACCACGTCGAGAACATCTCCTGAAACGAAACGTCGAAGTTGAGCGAGGCGAATTGGAGCGTGCGCGGGCGGCCGCCGCCGCCGGAACTGCTGCGCGACTGGAACGCGACGAGGTTGCAGAGCGCGCGGTGCGCCATCGCCACGGCCTTGGGCCGGCCCGTCGAGCCCGAGGTGTAGATGAC
Organism: Pyrinomonadaceae bacterium; assembly: GCA_036387195.1. GTDB lineage: Bacteria > Acidobacteriota > Blastocatellia > Pyrinomonadales > Pyrinomonadaceae > QHXN01. The sequence continues at coordinate 26,994 of DASVUF010000252.1, forward strand.
GTAGGCGAGGTTTTCGTCGGTCGCGCCGTGCTCGGGGTCGTGCGAGTTCTCGCGCGCGACCTGTTCCCACTCGGCGTCGAGGCGGACGACGCGCGCGTCGTTCGGGGGCAGACGCGCCGCCAGTTGGCGCTCGGTCAGCACCACGCGCACGCGCGCGTCTTCGAGCATGAAGGCGAGGCGCTCGCGCGGGTAAGAGGGGTCTAAGGGCAGGTAGGCCCCGCCCGCCTTCAACGTCCCGAGCACGCCCACGGCCATCAGCGTCGAGCGCCCCGTGGCGACGGCCACCACCGTCTCTGGCCCGACGCCCGAGCGCCGCAGGAAGCGCGCCAGCCGGTTGGCGCGCTCGTTCAGTTCGCGGTAGCTCAGGCGCTCGCCGTCGAAGACGAGGGCCGTCTCGTCCGGCGTCCGCGCGGCCTGCTCCGCGAAGAGGTCCTGGACGCAGCGCCCCCGCGGAAAGTCGGCCGCCGTCTGGTTCCACCCGACGAGGAGTTGTCGCTCCTCCTCCGCCCCCAGCAGCGGCAGCTCTGAGATGCGACTTTCCGGGCGGCGCGCGACGCCTTCGAGCAGCGTCTCGAAATGACCGAGCATCCGCCGCGCCGACGGCTCGTCGAACAGGTCCGTGCTGTACTCGAAGACCCCGCGCAAACTTCCTTCGGACTCTTCGAGCGACAACATCAAATCGAACTTCGCCGTCCCGCTGCCGACCTCCAGTTGCTCGACCTCCAGCCCGGGCAGTTCCGGCGCGGCGGCCGGCGCGTTCTGTAAGACGAAGAGCGCCTGGAAGAGCGGCGTGTGCGAAAGGCTGCGCTCGGGCTGCAACTCCTCGACCAGCATCTCGAAGGGCGCGTCCTGGTGCGCGTACGCCCCGAGCGCCACCTCCCTGACGCGCCTGAGTAGTTCCGAGAAGGTCGGGTCGCCCGACAGGTCCGTGCGCATCACCAGCGTGTTGACGAAGAAGCCGATGAGCCCCTCTATCTCGCGGCGGCCGCGGTTCGCCACGGGGACGCCGACCGCCACGTCCTGCTGCCCCGCATAGCGCGAGAGAAGGGTCTGGAAGGCCGCGAGCAGCGTCATGAACAGCGTGACGCCTTCCCGCCGGCCGAGCGCCTTCAGCCCGCCCGTCAACTCTTCGGATAACTCCACCGCGAGGGACGCGCCTTGCAGACTCCTCGCCTTCGGACGCTGGCGGGCCGCAGGCAGTTCGAGCGCGGGCGGCAGCCCCGCGAGCTGCTTTCGCCAGTAGGCGAGCTGCGCTTCGAGCACGTCGCCCTTCAGCCACTCGCGCTGCCACACGGCGTAGTCGGCGTATTGCAGCCGCAACTCTTCAAGCGACGCGGGGCGACTCTCCCTGAAGGCCGCGTAGAGTTCCGCCGCCTCGCGGACGAGGACGCCGACCGACCAGCCGTCCGAGACGACGTGGTGCATGGTGAGCAGCAGCGCGTGCTCCTCCTCGCCCAGCCGCAGCAGCGTCGCGCGCAGCAGCGGCCCCGCCGCGAGGTCGAAGGGCAGCCGCGCCTCCGCGTTCATCAAACGCCGCGCCTCGGCCTCGCGCGCGTCCTCGTCGAGCCCCGACAGGTCAATCAACGGGACGCGCACGGGCCGCGGCGGCGATATGACCTGAACCGGGCTGCCCTGTGGCGCGTCGAAGGTCGTGCGCAGGATTTCGTGCCGGCGCACTATCTCGCTCAACGCCCATTCGAGCGCCGGCACGTCGAGCCGCCCCTTCAGGCGCAACGCGCCGGGCGTGTTGTAGAGAGGGTTGCCCGGCTCCAACTGGTCTAGGAACCAGAGGCGCTGCTGCGCGAACGAGAGCGGCAAGGCCCCGCCGCGCGGCGCGGGCCGGAGCGGCGGGGCGGCCCGCACGCCGCCGCCCCTCAACTCCTGCTCGACGAACTCCGCCAGCCCGGCGATTGTAGGCGTCTGGAAGAGGCGGCCGAGCGGCAGCTCGACCGACAAAGCCTCGCGGACGCGCGAGACGACCTGCGTCGCCAGCAGCGAGTGGCCGCCGAGGTCGAAGAAGTTGTCGTGGACGCCGACGCGCCCCGTCCCGAGCAGTTGCGACCAGACGCCGCAGAGCAGTTCCTCGACGGGCGTGCGAGGCGGGGCCACGCGCCCCACCGCCTCGCCCTGCCCCCACTCACACGGCTCAGGCAGCCGGCGGCGGTCAACCTTCCCGCTCGGCAGCAGCGGCAACTCCCCCAACAGCACGAACGCCGACGGCAGCATGTGCGCGGGAAGCCGCGCCTTCAGGCGCTCGCGCAGCTCGGCCGTGACGCGCCCGGGCTCCTCCTGCTCCGCCACCACGTACGCCGCCAGCCGCAGCTCGCCCGAAGCGTCCTCGCGCGCCGTCACGGCCGCCGCGCGCACCCACACGTGTTCGCACAACGCCGCCTCTATCTCGCCCAACTCCACGCGCGAGCCGCGCACCTTGACCTGCCCGTCCTCGCGCCCCAGGAACTCCAACTCCCCGCCCGCCAGACGGCGCGCCGCGTCGCCCGTGCGGTACAGACGCTCCCCCGGCTCGGACGCGTAAGGGTGTGGCGTGAACCTCTCGGCCGTCAGCCCCGCGCGCCCCTGATAGCCGCGCGCCAGCCCCGCGCCGCCCAGGTACAACTCGCCGGCCACGCCTTCCGGCACGACGTTCAGCCGGCGGTCGAGCACGTAAGCCGTCACGTTCGCGACGGGTCGCCCTATCGGGACCGTCGCGGCGCCGCGCGCGCCGTCGTACTCCCAGAAGGTCGCGTCTATGGTCGCCTCGGCCGGCCCGTACAGGTTGCACAGGCGCGCGCGGGGCAGCCGGCTGCGGCACCGCGCCGCCAGTTCTTCGCCGAGGGCCTCGCCGCCGCAGAAGACCAGACGCAGGCTCTCGCACCGCCCGAAGTCCGGCTCGCCGATAAGCATCCGCAGCAGCGTCGGCACGACCTGAAGCACCGTCACCCCGTGCTCGATGACGGCGCGCGCCAGGTACGAGCTGTCCTGCTGGCCTCCGGGGCGGGCCAGCACGAGCCGGGCCCCGGCCGCCAGCGGCGCGTAGAACTCCCAGACCGAGGCGTCGAAACCGACCGGCGTCTTTTGCAGCACCTTGTCCGCCGCGTCGAAACCGAACCAATCGCGCATCCAGCGCATGTGATTGCAGAGCGCGCCGTGCGTCACCATCACGCCCTTGGGCCGCCCCGTCGAGCCCGACGTGTAGATGACGTATGCGACGCCCTCGGCCTCTCCGACTCTTTCGGGGTCCCGCGCGCCCTCGCCCCGCAGGTCTTGTTCGAGCGCGTCGAGACAGACCACCCACCAGCCACCCCCCCCGAGCCCCTTTGACAACTCCCCGCGCGTCAGCAGCAGCGCCGCGGCCGAGTCTTCGAGCATCAGGCGAAGACGCTCGGGCGGGTACGAGGGGTCGAGCGGCACGCAGGCCCCGCCCGCCTTGAGCACCGCGAGCAGCGCGACGACCATCTCCGGCGAACGCTCCAGCAGCACGCCGATGCGCGCCTCCGGGCGCAGGCCGCGCCGCCTGAGGTGGTGCGCCAGGCGGTTGGCGCTGCGATTCAGCTCCGCGTAACTGAGCCGGCCGCCTTCGTAGACGACGGCCACCGCGTCGGGCGTGCGGGCGGCCTGCGCCTCGAACAGCTCGTGCAGTAGCTCGCCCCGCGGGTAGGCGACGCGCGTGTCGTCGCAGGCCGCGAGCAGCCGCCGCCGCTCGCCCTCGGCCAGCAGCGGCAGTTCGTGGATGCCGGCGTCGGGGTCGGCGACGACGCCTTCCAGCAGCGTCCGGAAGTGCGCGGCCATCCGCCCGATGGTCGCCGCCTCGAAGAGCCCCGCGTCGTACTCCAGAACGCAGACCAGCTCCTCACCGTCCTCAATCACCTCCAGCGAGAGGTCGAACTTGGCCGCGCCGCTCGGCGCCTCCTCCACGCGCGCGCGCAGCCCCGCCATCTCGAACTCCGGCCGCGGCGCGTTCTGCATGGAGAAGAGCGTCTGAAAGAGCGCCGCCTCGCTCACGCCACGCTCGGGCCGCAACTCCTCGACCAGCATCTCGAAGGGCGCGTCCTGGTGAGCGTAGGCCCCCAGGCAGACCTCCCTGACGCGCCCGAGCAGTTCGCGAAAGCTCGGCTCGCCGCCAAGGTCCGTGCGCATCACCAGCGTGTTGACGAAGAAGCCGATGAGCGGCTCAAGCTCTTCCCGGTCGCGTCCCGCCACGGGCGTCCCGACCGACACGTCCCCCGCGCCGCCGCCGCCGTAACGCCACAGCAAGACCTTCCACACGGCCAGAAGCACCATGAAGAGGGTCGCCCCCTCCCCGCGCCCGAGTTCCCTGAGCCCGCGCGTCACCTCTCGCCCGACGCTCAATCTCTCTTCCGCGCCGGGACGAGCCGCCGACGCCCCCGGCCGCCTGTCAAACGGCAGACGCGTCGCCCCCGACTCCCCGCCCAACTGCCGCCGCCAGTATCGGAGCTGCTCATCGAGCCGCTCGCCGCGCAGGCGCTCGCGCTGCCACACGGCGAAGTCGGCGTACTGCACGGGGAGTTCGGCCAGCGGCGACGCCTCGCCGCGCGAGAAGGCCGTGTAGAGCGCGCGCAACTCGCGGACGAGCACGCCCACCGACCAGCCGTCCGAGGCGATGTGGTGGATGGCGACGAGCAGGAGGTGGCGGCGCGGCGAGAGGCGCACGAGCGTCGCGCGCATGACGGGGCCGCGCGCGAGGTCGAAGGGGCGCGCGGCCTCTTCGCGCGCCAGCCGCCGCGCACGCGCCTCCCTCTCCGCTTCGGGCAGCGGGGCGAGGTCCACGAGCGGCAGAGGCAGCCCGGGCGACGGACGGACGACCTGCACGGGCCGCCCGCCTTCGGCGCTAAAGGTCGTGCGCAGCGATTCGTGCCGTCGCACTATCTCTTCGAGGCTGCGCGCGAGCGCGCCCGCGTCCAGGTCGCCGTCCAGCCAGACGGCGCCGGCCGTGTTGTAGGCGGCGCCGCCCGGCCGCAACTGGTCGAGGAACCACAGCCGCTGCTGCGCGAAGGAGAGCGGCGCGTCCTCTCCGCGCTCACGACGGGGAATCGCCTGCGCCGGAGAGGCTTCGGCCACGCCCTCCTCTTCGAGCAGGTACTCGAACAGCTCCAGCTCTTCGGCCGACAGGTCGTTCTCTTTCGGGAAGTCACTCATCTTCTTTAACGCCGCTCCTGCTCACGCGTTTTCGCCGCAGCTCGTTTTGCAGCTCCTCGGGCGAGAGGCTTTTGACCCTCTGCCACGCGCGCGCGACCCTTTCAAACTTGCCCGGCTGGTCCTCGTAAGACTTCAGGGCGCGCGCCAGCTCTCCCAGCGTGGCCGTCTCGAACAGGACGCGCAGGGGAATCTCGACGCGGAACAGGCGGCGCATCGCCGACAGGCAGCGCATGGCGACGAGCGAGTGGCCGCCGAGGTCGAAGAAGTTGTCGTGGACGCCGACGCGCCCCAGCCCGAGCACTTCGCGCCAGACGCCGGCCAGCGCCTCTTCGACGGCGTCGCGCGGGGCGACGTGCCCCGCGCCTCCCTCTTCGCCGGGCGCGTCCGGCTCGGGGAGCCGACCGCGGTCAACCTTCCCGCTCGGCGTCAGCGGCAACGCTTCGAGCGCGACGAAGGCCGACGGCAGCATGTGCGCCGGCAGCCGGTCCGCCAGGTGGCGCCGCAAGTCCGCCGCCGCCGCCGGCCACGCCCCCCGCCCCGTGACCACGTAGGCCACCAGGCGCGCGTCGCCGTGCGCGTCGGCGCGCGCGACGACCACGCACTCCTTCACGGCCTCGTGTCGGCGCGCGGCCGCCTCTATCTCGCCCGGCTCGACGCGGTGGCCGCGCACCTTGACCTGTTGGTCGAGGCGGCCGAGGAATTCGATTTCGCCGTCGGGAAGATGCCGCGCCAGGTCGCCCGTGCGGTAGAGCCGCGCGCCCGGCTCGGCCGAGAACGGGTGCGGGACGAACCGCTCGGCGGTCTTCGAGGGGTTGTTCAGGTAGCCCCTCCCGACCCCCGCGCCCCCGACGCACAACTCCCCCGCGACGCCCTGCGGGGCGAGGTTCAGACACTCGTCCAGTATCAACAGCTCGGCGTTGTCGTTCGGCTTCCCGATGGGGGGCGACGACGGCGACGGCCCCTCGAAATCGCGCAGGCGGAACGAGGAGCAGGTGTCCGTGCATTCGGTCGGGCCGTAGGTGTTGACGACCTCGGCGCCGAAGTGCGGCGACGCGGCCCACGCACGCAGCCGCGAGACGTTGATAGTCTCGCCGCCGAGGAAGACGTGCTTCAGCGACGACAGGCGGCGCAGCGCGTCCGGCCCCGCGCCGTCCACCAGCGGGTAGAAGGCGCTCGGCGTGCAGTTGAGGAGGTTTATCTCCTGCGCGGCGATCGTCTCGGAGATTTCCGCGGCGTCGTAGAAGGCCGACCGCAAAAGGTGCAGCCGGCCGCCGACGGCGAGCGGCGCGAAGAGGTCTTTCTGCGTCTGGTCGAAGCTGAACGAGGTGATGATGAGCACCCGGTCGCGCGCCGACATCCCGAACTCCGAGACGAACCAGTTGACGAGGTTGACGAACCCGCCGTGCGTGACCCCCGCGCCCTTCGGCCTCCCCGTCGAGCCGGACGTGTAGATGACGTAAATCAGGTTGTCGCCCGAGACTCGCGCGGCCGGGTCGTCCGACGGCCGGCGCGCAATCTCCTCGCGCTCCGCGTCCACGCACACCGCCCGCGCGCCGCCGTCGCCGAGGCCGCGGCCCGCGAGCAGGCGATTCTCGGTCAACAGCACGCGGGCGCCGCTGTCCTCCAGCATGAAGGCCAGCCTCTCTTCCGGGTACGAAGGGTCGAGCGGCACGTAGGCCCCGCCCGCCTTTAAGACGGCGAGCACGGCCACCATCATCTCGACCCCGCGTTCGAGGCAGACGCAGACGCGCGACTCCGGCCCGACGCCGAGCGCCACGAGGTGATGCGCGAGGCGGTTGGCGCGCTCGTTCAACTCGCCGTAGGTCACCTCCTCGCGCCCGCACACCAGCGCCACGCGCCCGGGCGTCCTCCGCGCCTGCTCCTCGAAAAGCTGGTGGACGCAGCGGCCGCGCCAGCCGCCCTCGCGCCGCGTGTCGTTCCACTCGGAGAGCAGCCGGCGGCGCTCGGCCGGCGTGACCAGCGGGAAGTGGGAGAGGGGCCGGGACGCGTCCGCGCCGAAGCCCTCCAGGATGGTCTGCAAGTGCCCGAGCATCCGCCCGACGGCTTCGCCGGCAAAGCGCCGGCCGTCGTAGAGCAGTTCAAGAGACAACTCGTCCCCCGGCACGGCCACCAACGTCAGAGGGTAGTTGGTCTGGTCGAACCAGCGCACGTCGCCCACCTCCAGACCCGCGCCGGAGCCGAGCGCCCGCACGTCCACAGGGTAGTTCTCGAAGACCAGCAAACTCTCGAACAACGGCGCGCCGCGCGGCGTCTCGCCCCACGCCTGCACCTCGACCAGCGGGCTGTGCTCGTACTCGCGCGCGGCCGCCTGCCCGGCCTGCAAGCGTCCGAGCCATGACAGCAGCGGCGTCTCGGGCTGCACGCGCGCCCGCACCGGCAGCGTGTTGATGAACAGGCCGACCATCTCGCCCGCGCCCGAAAGCTCCGCCGGCCGCCCCGCGACCGTCGCGCCGAAGAGCACGTCCCGCTCGCGGCTGTAGCGGCTGAGCAGCAAAGCCCACGCGCCCTGCGTCAACGTGTTCAGCGTCAGCCGGCGCTCGCGCCCGAGCGCGCGCAGGCGGCCGGTCGCCTCCGCCGAGAGGCGGACCCGCAGGCGCCGCGTGTCGGGCGCGCGCGCTCCGTCGCCGGGCGCGGGCGCGTCGCCGCCGGGCGCGCGGTCAACGGCCAGCGGGGTCGGCGCGTTGAAGCCCGCGAGGTAAGCGCGCCAGAACGATTCGGCGCGCGTCGAGTCCTGCCGCCGCAGCCACGCGATGTAATCACGGTAGGGGCGGGCGGGGCGCGGGCGCGCGTCCACGCCACGGCGCAGCGCCTCGTAGTCGTCGAAGACCTCCCGCAGCAGGAGCGAGAGCGACCAGCCGTCGAGCAGCAGGTGGTGATGCGTCCAGACGAGCCTGTGCGACCCGGCGCCGAGCCGCAGCAGTTTGAGCCGCAGCAGCGGGGCGACCGCCGGGTCGAACCCGCGCCGCCGCTCCTCCTCAAGCAGGGCGTCCAGCCGCCGCTCCTGCTCGTCCGCCGCCCACTCCCGCCAGTCGTGCAGTTCGAGCCGCGCCGCCGCCCCTTTGCGCACCGCCTGCAACGGCTCGTCCAGATTCTCCCAGACGAAGGAGCTGCGTAAGACGGCGTGGCGCTCGACGGCCCTTCGCCACGCGCGCGCGAAAGCCTCCGCGTCCAGCCCGCCCCGCAGCGCGAAGCTCAACAGCCCCGTGTACATGCCGGCGTCGGGCGCGTACACGCTGTGAAAGAGCATGCCCTGTTGCATCGGCGAAAGCGGGTAGAGGTCTTCCAGCCCGCCCCCTTCGCGCGCCAACTCGTCGAGCGTCCGCTGGTCTACGCGCGCCAGCGGAAAGTCCGAGGGCGTGTGGCCGCCCGCGTCCCGGCCGCGGCAGTGCGCGACGACGGCCCGCAGCGCTTCGAGGAACCCTTGCGCCAGACTCTCCACCGTGGCGCGCAGGTAGAACTCCGAGCCGTAAACCCAGTCAATCTTCAACCGCCCTTCGACGACGCCGGCGTTCACTTCGAGCGGCCGCGCGCGCCGCGCGCCGCCGTCGCGCGCGGCCCCGCCGGGCTCGCGCGCCGGCTCGAACGGCGCGGAGTCTTCCAGCATCCGGTCCAACTGCCCGAGGTAGTTGAAGCTGACTTCCGGCTCGGGCAGGCGGCGCATCGCGCGCGCGGCCTCCGCGTCGCCGCTCATGTAGCGCAGCAGCCCGTAGCCGACGCCGCGCCTCGGCGTCCGGCGCAGTTGCTCCTTGACCGACTTCAAAGCCTCGCCCGGCGTCGGCCACTCGCCCGCCTCCAGCAACACGGGGAACGCGCTGGTGAACCAGCCCACCGTGCGCGACAGGTCTACGTCATCGAAAATCTCCTCGCGGCCGTGGCCTTCCAGCTCGACGAGCAGCGCACGCTCGCCCGTCCAGCGCGTGAAGCCCTGGAGCAGCGCCGTCAACAACACGTCGTTAATCTGCGTGTGATAAGCCTCCGGGACTTCGCGCAGCAGCGCCCGCGTCTCGTCCGCGCCGAGCGCGACGGTCAGCGTGCGCACCGCCGCCTCCGTGTCGCGCCCCCCGCGCCGGTCACGCGGCAGAGGCTTGACGCGCCCGGCCGGCAGCGCCGTCCAGTACTCCAGCTCGGCGCGCGACTCCGCGGCGCGCGCGTGCCCTTCCAGCCGTCGGGCCCAGAGCGCGAAGGGGGTCGTCTTCGGCGGGAGGTTGACGGCCTCGCCGCGCCGCAACTGCCCGTACGCGCGCGCGAGGTCTTCCAGAAGGATGCGCCACGAAACGCCGTCCACCGCGAGGTGGTGGACGACGACCAGCAGCCTCTGCGGGCGCCCCGCGCCGAGGTCGAACAGCGCCGCGCGCAGCAAAGGCCCGCGCGCGAGGTCGAGTCCCGCCTGCGTCTCTCCGGCTATCCTCTCCAGAGCCGCGCGCCGCTCGTCCTCCGACAACCCGGCCAGAGAGACGTGGCGCACGAAGCTTTCGCCGCCCGCCGTCGCCTCGCCCGACTCGCCCGCGACCTCCGGCGCGGCGACGAACTGCCGCCAGCCTTCGGGGCCGCAGGCGAAGCGCAGACGCAGCGCGTCGTGGCGCTCCGACACGAGCGCGAACGCCTTTTCGAGCAGCGCCGGGTCGAGCCGCTCGCGCGCCTTCAGCATCAGCGACATGTTCCAGTGATGCGGCGCGTCGAAGTCCTGCTCGAAGAACCAGCGCTGAATCGGCGTCAGGGGCGCTTCGCCCCCCGCGGCCTCCCGCGCTTCGGGGGCCTCGCGCGCGGCGCGGGCGACCGCCGCCAGTTCGGCCGGCGTCGGGTGCTCGAATATCTGGCTCGGCGACAGCTCAAGCCCGGCGTGGCGCGCGCGCCCCACCACCTGAATGCTGAGTATCGAATCGCCGCCCAGCTCGAAAAAGTTGTCCGCGCGGCCGACGCGCCCGAGCCCGAGCACTTCGGCCCAGATGTCACACAGGGCGCGCTCGGACGCGTTGCGCGGCTCGGCGTATGGCTCGTCTGCGCCGGCGCGCTCGCCGCCGGGCGCGGGCAGCGCGCGCCGGTTGACCTTGCCGTTAGGCAGGAGCGGCAGGGCTTCCAGCAGCACGAAGCTCGACGGAATCATGTGTTCCGGCAGTTGACCCTTTAAAAAGCTTCGAAGCTCGCCCGCCGTCGTCTCGCGCCCGCGGGCGGCGACGACGTAGGCCACCAGCCGCCGCTGCCCCGCGCCCTCTTCGCGCGCCGCGGCGAACGCCTCCCGCACCGAAGCGTGCATACGGAGCGCCGCCTCTATCTCGCCCGGCTCGACGCGGTGGCCGCGTACCTTGACCTGCTCGTCGGCGCGCCCCAGAAACTCTATCCGGCCGTCGGGCAGGAAGCGCGCGAGGTCGCCCGTCCTGTAGAGCCGCGCGCCCGGCTCCGCCGAGAACGGGTGCGGGACGAAACGCTCGGCCGTCAGCGCGGGCCGCCCCAGATAACCGCGGGCGAGGCCCGCGCCGCCCAGGTGCAGTTCGCCGCGGACGCCGACCGGCGCGGGTTGCAGCCGGCCGTCCAGAATGTACGCCTGCGCGTTGCGGACGGGGCGGCCGATGGGCGCGGCCTGCGTCGCGCCCTGCGCTTCGGCGTCGCCCGTCAGGTCGCACGTCGTCGCCACGACGGTGGCCTCGGTCGGGCCGTAGGTGTTGACCAGACGCACGCGCGCCCCCACCTCTCTGCGCCAGCGCGCGACCCGTTCGGGCAGCGCCCTTTCGCCGCCGATGACGACCAGACGCAGCCGCGTGACGGCCGCCCACTCCTCGGCCGTCACGCCCGCGGCCAGCTCGTGCCAGTAGGCGGTCGGCAGGTCGAGCACCGTCAGCCCCTTCCTCCGGCACTCGCGCAGGAAGTCGGCGGGGGCGGCCGGCGCTTCGCCGTCGCGCAGCACGAGGGTCGCGCCGCTCGCCAGGGACGTGAAAATCTCCTCCGCGCTGGCGTCGAAGCTGAAGGACGCGAATTGCAGCACGCGGTCCTCCGGCCCGACGCCGTACTCCGCGCACGCCGCCCGTACGAAGTTGGTCAAAGAGCCGTGCGTGACCATCACGCCCTTCGGCCGCCCCGTCGAGCCAGACGTGTAGATGACGTATGCGAGGTTTTCGGGCGCGGCCGCGCGCGGGGGGTCTGCGGCGCTCTCGCCGGCAAGCCCGGCCGCGTCGTCGTCGAGCAGCACGAGGCGCGCGGCGCGGCCTTCGAGCCCGCCGGCGAATCGCCGCTCGGTGAGGAGCAGCGTCGCGCCGCTGTCTTCGAGCATGAGGCGGAGGCGCTCCTCCGGGTACGCAGGGTCGAGCGGGACGTAACAGCCCCCCGCCTTCAGCACGCCGAGCAGCGCGGCGACCATCTCGAACGAACGCCCGACGCAGACTGCCACCACGACGTCCGGCCCCACGCCCCGCGCGCGCAGGTGGTGTGCGATGCGGTTGGCGCGCTCGTTCAACTCGCGGTAGCTGCGGTCGCCCCGCCCCGAGGAGACGGCGACGCGGTCGGGCGCGCGCGCCGCCTGTCGCTCGAACAGTTCGTGGACGAGGGCGGGCCCGCCGAACTCCTCGCGCGTGTCGTTCCACTCGACGAGCAGCCGGCGGCGCTCCGTCGCCGAGAGCATCGGCAGCTCCGACAGGCGCGCGGACGGGTCGGCGACGGCGCCCTCCAGCAGCGCGCGGAAGTGCTCGCCCATGCGCTCGACGGTCGGGGCGTCGAACAAATCTGTGTTGTACTCGAACGAGGCCGCCAGCCCGTCGCCCGTCTCGGCCGTCGTCAGCGACAGGTCGAACTGCGCCGCGCGCTGTTCGAGCGCCAGCGACTCCAGAAGCAGCGGCCCGAGCCTCACGCGCGCGCCGTCCTCGCCGAGCGCGAACGCCGCCAGCCCCTCTTCGTCCGGCCGGCGCGTCTTCTGAAAAGCGAACATCACCTGAAAGAGCGGCGGGCGGGCGGGGTCGCGCTCCGGCTGCAACTCTTTGACCAGCAGGTCGAACGGGTAGTCCTGATGCCCGAAGGCTTCGAGCGCCGAGGCGCGCGTCTCGTCGAGGAACTCGGCGAACGTCTTACCGCCCGAGACGGAGGCGCGCAGCACCAGAGGGTTGACGAAGTAGCCGACCGTGTCGGCGAACTGCGCCGACCCGCGCCCCGCGGTGGGCGAGCCGATTAACACGTCCTCCTCCCCCGTGTAGCGGTGGAGCAGCACCTGGAAGGCCGCGAGCAACGTCATGAACAACGTGGCCTCGCGGCTCGCGCCCAGACGCCTGAGCCCTTCGGTCAGCCGCGCGCCCAGCCTCACGGAATGGGACGCGCCGCGGTAAGTCTGCACGGCGGGGCGCGCGCGGTCGGCCGGCAGGTCGAGCGTGGGCAACTCGCCCGCGAGCCGCCGCCGCCAGAACTCGCGCAGGCGCTCGCCCTCGGCGCCGGCCAGCATCCGCGCCTGCCTCCGAACGTGGTCGGCGTACGGCGCGGCGCGCGGCGCGGGCGGCGCGGCTCCGCCGCCCGTCTCCGCCTCGTACAGTTGGCCCAGCTCGCGCATCAACACCGCCAGCGACCAGAAGTCCACGACGATGTGGTGCGCGCTCAGCAGCAGCGCGTAGTCGCGCGGCGACCTCTCGAACAGGCCGACGCGCAGGAGCGGCCCCCGCTCAAGGTCAAAGCTCTTCGAGGCTTCCGCCCGCAGCGCCGCGCGCAGAAACTCTTCACTCCAGCCCGCGGCCGACTCCGCGCGAAAAGAGATTTCCGCCCGTTCGCCGACGAGCCGCACCGGCGCGCCCAGCCGCGCGGGGAAGGTCGAGCGCAGCATCGGGTGACGCCCGGCCAGGCTGTGAAAGGCGCGGCGCAGGGCGGCGGCGTCCACCTCGCCGCGGACGCGCGCGGCCAGCGAGAGGTGATAGGCCGTGCTCTCCGGCGAGACTTTTTGAAGAAACCAGAGCGCCTGCTGCCCGTGAGACAGCGGGTGCTCGCCGACCTCGTCGGCTGTGACTTCGTCGGCCGTGACTTCATCTGCTGTGACTTCGTCGGCCGTGACTTCATCTTCCGCGGCGTTGTCAGCCGTGACTTCGTCGGCCGTGACTTTGTCGGCCGCCGAAACGTGCCCGGCCTCCGGCGCGCGCGCGGCCTCAGCCAGCCGGGCCAGCGCATCGCCGGCGAGGCCCGCGATGGTCGGGCTGCGCAGAAAGTCCGCCGGCGGCAGCCGCACGCCGAGCCCCGTCTCGACGGCGTGCGTCAGTTCGAGGGCGAGCAGAGAGTCCACGCCGTAACGCGCGAGGGGTTGGTTGACGTCAATCAACGCCGCCTCGACGTTCAGCTTCGCGGCCAGCAGCGCGCGGAGCCAACGCCCGACCGACTCCGCGCCCAACTCGTCGGGCGCGGGCGGGGCGGGGACTTGTCCGGCGGCGCCTGCGCCCGCCCGCCACTCGGCCAACACGCGCAGGCCGTTTTCGAGAAACCGTTCGCGGCAGGCGCCGCGGCGCACCTTGCCGCTCGACGTTTTCGGAAGGCCGCCGGGCCTGAGCAGCAGGACGGCGGCGGGCTGCACCTCGAACTCCTCCGCGAGCGCTCCGCGAATCGCTTCGACGACCGGCGACGCCTCCACGCCGCGGCGCGCCTCCACCTCATGCGCGACGACGAGCCGCTCCTCGCCTTCGACCTCGACGGAGAAGGCCGCCCCGCCGCCGGGCCTGAGCGCCGCGTGACACCGCTCGACCGTGTGCTCCACGTCCTGCGGGTAGAGGTTGCGGCCGCGGATGATGATTAAATCTTTCAGACGGCCCGTGACGAACAGCTCCCCGTCGCGGACGAACCCCAAATCACCCGTCCGCAGGAAAGTCTCCTCGCCGCCCCCCGAGAGGCGTGCGCGGAACGTCCGCCCCGTCTCTTCCGGGCGGTTCCAGTAGCCCTTCGCCACGCCCGGCCCCGCGACCCAGATTTCGCCGACCTCGTCCGGCGCCGAGCGGCGCGACGATTCGGGATTGACGACGACGACCTCCGTGCCGAGCGCCGCGCGTCCCGACCCGACCAGCGCCCGCGCCCCGGCCTCGCCGGCTTCCGCCTTCAAGACGCGGCGGCCTTCCAACGCGCCGGCCCGAACCGTCAGGTAGACGGGCTCGTCGTCCCTTATCCCGCCGGTCACCTTCAGGGTCGCTTCGGCCAGCCCGTAGGCCGGGTAGAACGCCCGCCTGCGAAAGCCGCACGGCTCGAACGCTTCGGCGAAGCGTTCCAGCGTCTCGCGCCGCACGGGCTCGGCCCCGTTGTAGGCCACGGCCCAACTGCTCAGGTCGAGCGCGGCGCGCTGCTCCGCGCCGACGCGGCGCACGCACAGGTCGTAGGCGAAGTTGGGACCGCCGCTGTGCGTCACGCCGTGGCGCGAGATTGCCCGGAGCCAGCGCGCGGGGCTTTGCAGGAACGCGGCGGGCGGCATCAGGAGGGCCGGGAACCCGCCGTAGAGCGGCTGGATGACGCCGTCGAGCAGCCCCATGTCGTGAAAGTGCGGCAGCCACGAGAGCGACACGCTGCCGGGGCCGTGCCCGAACCCGTGCCCGATGTACGCGGAGTTGGCGAGCACGTTGGCGTGCGTCACCATCACGCCCTTCGGCGTCGAGGTCGAACCCGAAGTGTATTGGAGGTAGGCCACCGCGTCGGGGCCCGTCCGCGGCTCGCGCCACGCGGCCGCCCACTCGTCGTCCAGCCGGTCGGTCGCCAGACGGCGGCCGGGCTGCGCCCACCCCGCCGCCTCGCCCGCCGCCGACCCGACTCTGGACAAAAGCTGCGTGGTGGTTAAGACGCAGGCGGCCTGCGCGTCTTCGGCGACGGCGCGCACGCGCCCCTCGTCACGGTTCGGCCGCGGCGGCGGCGCGGGGACGGCGACCGCCCCGGCGTAGAGGCAGCCGAAGAAGGCCGCGACGAAGTCGAGGCCGGGCGGGTAGAGCAGCAAGACGCGCTCGCCCTCCAGGCTCATGCTTTGCAGGAGGGCGCCGACGGCCCGCGCCCTGAGGTCGAGTTCGCCGCAGGTGACGCGCGACGCCTCCGTCTCCCCGTCCGCGAGAAAACGGTAGGCCGCGCGTCCGGGCTCTTCGAGGCACCGCAGGCGCAGGAGGTCTATCAGCGTGGAATATTTGTTCTTACTCTCGGGCACTGGCAGTGAGGGGCAAGGGGTTTTTAGGTTGCGGCCGGTGGCTGCGAAGCCCGGCTCTCGAATTGAACGGGGAGTATACAGGGAAGGCGCGCGCCGAGTGTTGCGTTTCTCCGACAACGCCTTGAAATTCGCTGACCGCTCCTGTCACCCCCGACGCTTTCGCCGGGCGTCGTCTCGAACCCCCGAGTCCGCTCATCATCTGCGCCGCTCACGCGCCGAAGATGAGCCGGCCGACTTTGTTGGCCAGCTCGTAATCGCCCGTGACGTGGATTTTCCCCTGGTCGAAAGCCGCCATCACGTTCTGCCTGCCGTTGACGAGGTCGAGCAGGTCGCCCGCCGAAATCCGCACCGTGCAGTCGGCGTCGGCGTCCGGGGCCTGCGCCGCCGCGTCCGTCTCCGGCAGCGTCAGCAGCCACGCCCCGCCGCCGTCGCCCACGTCGAACCTGCACCTGCCCTCCACCCCCTGTAGCCCGGCGCGCCCGCTCTTCAGGAGTCGCGGGATGTAGCTGCCGAACACCTCCTCGACGCTGGAGACGGCCTCCGCCGCCTCGGCCTGCGCCCCGGCCGGCAGGTACGGCGACGGCGACGAGCCCCAGTCGGGACCGACCGGCGGGTAGTCGAGCCGCGCCAGCAGCTCGTTCATCCTTTCGAGCAGCGCGGCGGGGATGTCCTCGCGCGCGAGCGTCGAGCCGCGCCCTATCGAGTCGGTGTTGATTCTCTTCGTGAAGAGGATTTTCCTGTCCCCCGAGCCCTCATCGTGTTTCGTCGAGAAGACCGCGCCGAGCAGGCCCTCGTCCCAGCCGAGCCCGAGCGCGGCGAACATCGCCCGCAGCGTCTCCGAAGGGCGCAGCACGAGCGACTCGTACTTGAGGCGGAAACACTGTGGGGCGTGCGCCAGCTCGAAATCGAGCAACGCGGCCGTCTTCTCGACCCAGCTCTCGACCATCGCCGCGACGAGGTTGCCCGGGCTCTTCTGCACGTACGGGGCCAGCTCGGGGATGAAGCCCAGCCGGCCGGACTCGATGCCGGAGTGCGCCACGTCCATGCAGTTGCGGTAGAGGCAGACGAAGCGCGCGTCCGGGAACACCTCGCCTAAAAATCTCAGGTGTTGGAGGTTCTCCGTGGTCTTCTCGCACCAGACCTGTTTGCCCTTGGCCCTCGCGTACCGGCCCATCAGCTCGTCCACGACGCGCCGTGTCTCGGCGGCCGCCAGCCGCTCGCGCGCCGCGTCGTCGGCCGCCCCGGCCGCCTGCGCTATCGAGTAATAAGCGGTCGTGTACAGGCTGCGGCAGAGCTGCCCCAGGTGCAGGTGCGCCGGGCAGCAGACCTGCGGGTGCGTGTCTACGATGTAGCGCAGCAGCGTTGAACCCGAACGTTCGCAGGACAGGATGAAGACCGGCGGCGCGGCGGTCGGTTGGTTTTCCCGTGCCATGGCTTATCTTAAACGGCCGCGGCCCAAACGGGCGGCGGCCCCGGGAGATGGGCGACGAGCTTTGTGACTGATTAAAATTCCCCGCCCGAACGCGGTCGAGAGCGGCGCGGCGCGCGCGCCGTCCCGCTTGTATTCGTCTCACGGCGGTAAGGTGTTGGGGCGGGTGCCTCCGGTTCGCCTCTTGCGCCGCGGCGGGATTACCCCGCGCGTCGCGCCGCGCGAGCGGGCGCCGTTTGCGGCCTATTGTGGTGCGCCCCCCCGAACGTGTCAACCCGGCCTTCGCAGGCGCCCGCGTCGAGCGTCAAGGAATTGACACCGTGACGGCGCCGCGGCCGCCCGGCGGCCCGCGCCGCCCTCCCCGAACAGGGCCGGTCGCCGGCTTACGCCCTCGCGAAAACCGCGCTATCGCCTGAGAATTCCGCCCGGCGCCTTAAACGGCGTCCCCGCCGGCGCCACGACGCGCCCCGCGCGGCCTGCTGGCACGCGTCATGCATAGTGTTTACGGGAGCGTTCCGCCGGGCGCGCAAGGCGTTCGGGAGGGCGAGGCGCGAAGGCGCCGCCCACGGGTCGGCCCCCTCCGCCGCGGAAGTCCGCACGTTTCAAATCTCAACGCATGTCGTACGCCCTAACCAGCCCAGCCACCGCCGCCGCCACGAGCGTCCGCGCCGCGTCCGAGTTCATGGAGGACGGCGACAGGCGACTCCTCATCGTTGACGACGAAGAGGACTTGCGCGAGATATTCTCCTGCTACCTCAGCGACGACTACCTCTGCGACACGGCCTCGTCGGCGGACGAGGCGCTGGCGCGCATGGCCTGCGAGAGTTACGCGCTCGTGATTTCGGACATGATGATGCCGGGCCGCAACGGGGTCGAACTGCTGCGGGAGATTATGATCCGCCACCCGGAGACGGCCGTCGTCATGGTTTCGGGCATTGACCGCCCGCAGCGCGTCCTCGACGCCGTCCGCCTCGGCGCCTACGACTACCTGATTAAGCCCTGCGACCTGAGCGCCCTCGCGATGACGGTCGAGCGGGCGCTGGAGCGGCGCGCGCTGCTGCGCGCCGCCCGCCACTACAAGCTCGACCTTGAGCGCCGTAACGAAGAACTCAGGCGCAGCAAGGCCGAGCTGGAGCGACTTCAGGCGCAGATAATCCAGAGCGAGAAGATGGCGTCGCTCGGGCAGTTGGCCGCCGGCGTGGCGCACGAGCTGAACAACCCGGCCGGCTACCTCTACGGCAACATGGAACTGCTCGCCGAGTCCGCGCGCGGGCTCGAACGCCTGCTCGCCCTCTACGACTCGGCGCCGCTCCCCGAAGGGGTCGCGGCCAGGGTGCGGGAGATCAAGGGCGAGATGGACTACGAGAACGTGCTCGCCGACCTGGGCTCTATCATCACGGACTGCCGCGACGGGGCCGAGCGCATCCGCGACGTGGTGCAGAACCTGCGCACCTTCTCGCGCCTCGACGAGGCCGAGTTCAAGAAGGTGGACATCCACGAAAGCATCGAGTCCACGCTGCGCCTGCTCGCGCGCTACTACACGGCCGAGAACATCCGGCTCGTGCGCGACTACGGCGACCTCCCGCCCGTGGACTGTTACGCGGGCCAGCTCAACCAGGTGTGGCTCAACCTGCTCGTCAACGCCGCGTACGCCGTGAGGCGCGGCGGCGAGGTGCGCATCGAGACGCGGCGCGAGGGCGACGCGGCGGTCGTCGCGGTGGGCGACACCGGCGAGGGCATCGCGCCCGAGCACCTCCGGCGGATTTTCGACCCCTTCTTCACCACCAAGCCCGTCGGCGAGGGCACGGGGCTGGGGCTGTCGGTCACCTACGGCATCGTCGAGCGCCACCACGGCAGCATCGAGGTCGCGAGCCGCCCCGGCCGCGGGACGACCTTCACGGTCACGCTGCCCGTGGACGCCCCCCGCGGCGCGTGCGCGGCGGTTGATTAGTTGATTTGCGGCCTTCCACCACACCAACAGAGCCAGTGAGACATGACTTATAAAATACTGATTGTTGATGACGAGCCGGCCAACCTGCGCCTGCTCGAAAGGCTTTTCCGCCGCGACTACGCCGTGCTCACGGCGTCGTCGGGGCAGGAGGCGTTGCAGTTGCTCGGCCAGCACGACGTGGCGCTGCTCATCACCGACCAGCGGATGCCCGGCATGACCGGCATCGAGCTGCTCAAGCACACCGCCGGCACGCGCCCCCACATGGTGCGGATGATTCTCACCGGCTACACGGACATGGGCGCGCTGGTCGAGGCCATCAACTGCGGTCAGGTCTACCGCTACGTCAACAAGCCGTGGGACAACGACGACCTGCGCCTGACGGTCGCGCGCGCCCTTGAGCACTACGAGACGAACAAGTCGCGCCACGAGCTGGAGGGGGTCAACAAGCGGCTCTCGCTGCGGCTGCGGGAGATGACGCAGGGCGTCGTCCGGACCATCGCCGACGCGCTGGAGGCCAGGGACCCTTTCGTCTACGGGCACGCGCGGCGCGTCGGCGGCTACGCCGGGGCCATCGGCCGACGGATGCACCTGAGCGTGCAGGCGCTCGAACAACTGGCGCTCGCCGCCCTGCTCCACGACGTGGGCAAGATAGGCACGCCCGACAGCGTGCTCCTCAAGCCCTCGGCGCTCACCGCCGAGGAGCAGTCGGTCGTCCGGCTGCACGCGGAGCGCGGGGCGCGGATGCTGGCGGGCGTCCTCGAAATGGAGGATGTGGCGGCGGCGGTGCGCCACCACCACGAGAATTACGACGGCACGGGCTACCCCGAGGGGCTGTCGGGCGAGCAGATACCCGTCGCCTCGCGCATCATACGCGTGGCCGACGCCTACGACGCGATGACGAGCCCGCGCCCCTTCCGCGACGCCCTCAGCCACGAGGCCGCCGTCGAGGAGCTGGTCAAAGAGGCGGGGGCGTTCTTCGACCCGGAGGTCGTCGGGGCGTTCTGCAAGCTGGAGGCGCTGGCGCAGATTCGCCGCCACATCGGCCCGCAGTTCCTCCCGGTCGCGCGGCCGGCCGACCTGCGCCGCCTGACGCCGTCCGGGCTGGCGCTGGAAATCGAAGCCGAGCCGGCGCTCGCGGCCAGAGTCCTGCGCGCGGCCAACGTCCGGTGTCCGGCCGAGGCCCCGACGGCCAGCCTGAAGACCGCCTGCGCGCGCCTCGGGGCGGACGCGCTGCGCCAGGTCGTCGCGCAGGCCGACGTGTGCGAGAGGGACTGTTACGAGGCGCAGGCGCTGCGCGTCCACTCGCGGCGCTGCGCCGTGGCGGCGCGGCTGCTGGCCGAGAAGACGGGGCTGCTCGACCCGGAGGCCGCGTACACGGCCGGCCTGCTCCACGACATCGGCGAGACGCTCCTCCACGCGCTCTTCCCGCAGGAGATGGAGACCATCGCCTGGCTCGAAGACACGGGGGCGAGGATTGACAAGGAGGTGGCCTCCTTCGGCGTAGACCACGCGCAGGTCGGCCAGTGGATTCTCGAAGCCTGCGGGGCCCCGCGCGAGCTGGCGCTCTCCATCCAGACTCACCACGACGCCGTCCGCACCAACGACCCGGTGGCGCTCCTGCTGCACGTCGCCGACGCCGTCGCGCACGCCCACGACTCCAGCGAGGTCGCGAGCCTCGACGCCTGCGGCTCCGACCGCCTCGCGCTGCTGCGGCTGACCCGCTCCGACGTGGCCCGCATACACGAGCAGACCAACGAAGAGGTCGGCGAGAGGCTGGGCTCCGTCCCGGCCTAGCCCCGGACGAACGCCCCGCCCTCCCCTGCGCGGCGAACGCGCCGGGCGGCCGGGTGCCGGGGCGCCGAAGCCTGCGCAAGCCCGCGCGCCGCCGCCGCCGCCGCGGGCCCTCGCCTTCCGCGGCGAGTGTCAAAAAACCGACACCTCCCGCCCCCGCCCGTCCGTTTCCCGAAACCGTCCGCCGCCGACCCGGCGGCCTTCACAACCGAAGGAAGAGTAAAGACCAACATGAAGCCAGCACGCAGGCAGGACGAGACGGAGCGACAAGTCCTGTTCGAGATAATGCAGGGCGTCAACGGGACCTCCAATCTCGACGAGCTGCTGAGCCTGATTCACCGCGCCATCGGGAGGGTGCTCTACGCCGAGAACTGCTTCGTCGCGCTCCGCGACAAACAGACGGGGCTGTTCGCCATGCGGTTCTTCGTAGACGAGTACGACGACCCGCCGCCCCCGCAACAACTCGGGAAGGGGCGCACGGCCTACGTCTTCCGCACGGGCCGCCCCGCCCTGATGACCGACGAGGTCTTCGGCCGCCTCGTCGAGCGGGGCGAGGTCGAGCCGGCCGGCGCGCCCCCGGCCTGCTGGCTGGGCATCCCCCTCGGCACGCCCTCCGAGGCCATCGGCGTGCTCGTCGTGCAGCACTACACCGACAGGGACGCCTACTCCGAGCGCGACCTCGAATTCCTCACGTCGGTCGGGGGGCAGATAGCCCTGGCGATTGAGCGCCGGCGGGCCGAGGTGGCGCTCGTCGAGAGCGAGGCCAAGTTCAGGGGGCTGTTCGACGACGCGCCGATGGCCTACCACGAGCTGGACAGGGACGGGCGCGTCACCCGCATCAACCGCGCGGGCGAGCGCCTGCTCGGGTACAGGGCCGAGGAGTTGACGGGCAGGCCCATCTGGGAACTCGTCGTCGAGAAGGTGTCGCAGGAGGCCGTCCGGCGGAAGCTTTCGGGCGTCATGCCCATGACTTCGTACGAGCGGACGTTCGTCCGCAAGGGCGGCGCGCTGATTCGCGTGCAGGTCGAAGACCGGCTGATTTACGACGTCGAGGGCAACGTCACCGGCATCCGCACGACGCTCCAGGACATCACCGAGCGGAAGCGGATGGAGGCGGAGCTGGAGCAGGCGCGCGACGCCGCGCTGGAGTCGGCGCGGCTCAAGTCGGAGTTCCTCGCCAACATGAGCCACGAGATTAGGACGCCGATGAACGGCATCATCGGCATGACGGGCCTGCTGCTCGACACCGACCTCGACGCCGAGCAGCGCGACTTCGCCGAGACCATCCGCGCCAGCGGCGACGCGCTGCTCACCATCATCAACGACATCCTCGACTTCTCGAAGATAGAGGCGGGCAAGCTCCAGTTCGAGACGCTGGACTTCGACCTCTTCCACCCCGTCGAGGAGACGGTCGAGCTGCTCGCGGAGCGCGCCCGCGAGAAGGGGCTGGAGCTGGCCTCGCTCGTCCACAGCGACATCCCGTCCAGGCTGCGCGGCGACCCGGGGCGCCTGCGACAGGTGCTCACGAACCTGATTGGCAACGCCATCAAGTTCACCGAGCGCGGCGAGGTCGTCGTCCGCGCCGAGAAAGAGAGCGAGAGCGACGCCGACGTGGTCGTCAGCTTTACGGTGGCCGACACGGGCATCGGCATAGACGAGGCCGCCGGCCGCCACCTCTTCCAGGCGTTCACGCAGGCCGACGGCTCGACGACGCGCAGGTACGGCGGGACGGGGCTGGGGCTCGCCATCTCGAAACAACTGGTCGAGATGATGGGCGGGAGAATCAGCTTCACCAGCGAGCCGGGTAAGGGCTCGACCTTCCGGTTCACAGCCAGGTTCGGCCGGCAGCCCGCGGGCGGCGCCGAGGCCGACGCGAAGGTCCTGAGCCTCGACAGGCTGCGCGTGCTGACCGTGGACGACAACGCGACCAACCGCAAGATACTTTCGCACCAGCTCGACTCCTGGGGGATGGTTCACGCGGAGGCCGATTCGGGCGCGGCCGCCCTCGAAGCGCTGCGCGCGGCGGCGGGGCGGGGCGAGCCCTTCGACCTGGCCGTGCTCGACTTGATGATGCCGGGCATGGACGGCCTGGAGCTGGCGCGCGCCATCAAGGCCGACCCGGCCGTCGCCGCCACGCGGCTCGTCATGCTGACCTCGTTCGGGCAGCGCGGGCAGTCCGAGACGGCGCGCGAGGCGGGCATCGTGGCGTGCCTCACCAAGCCCGTGCGCCAGTCCCAACTGTTCGACTGTCTGGCGAACGTCATGAGCCAGGCCCCGCCCGCGCCCGCGCCGACGAGCGCGCGCGCAGACCACACCACGAAGGAGGCGCCGGTGGCGTCAAACAAGCTCATCCTGCTGGCCGAAGACAACGTCGTGAACCAGAAGGTGGCCGTCCGCCAGTTGCAGAAGCTCGGCTACCGCGCCGACGCCGTCGCCAACGGGCGCGAGGCGGTCGAGGCGCTGGGGAGAATCGCCTACGACCTGGTGCTCATGGACTGCCAGATGCCCGAGATGGACGGGTACGCGGCCACGGCCGAGATACGCCGCCGCGAAGGGGCGGCGAGACACACGCCCATCGTGGCGATGACGGCGAACGCCCTCGAAGGCGACCGCGCGAAGTGCCTCGCGGCGGGCATGGACGACTACGTCTCCAAGCCGGTCAGGCCGGAGGAGTTGGCCGCCGCGCTGAAAAGGCTGCTGGCCGACGACGCCCCGGGCGCGGAGCCCGCCGCCGCGGAGCCCGAAGCGATTCCGCCGCCCGTGGACGTGGAGCGGATGCGTCAGGCGATGGGCGACGACCCGGAGGAGGTGGCCGACATCCTCGGCGTCTACCTCGTGCAGATGTCGCAGAGCCTCGAAAAATTGAACGCCGCCGTCGGGTCGGGGGACGCCGCCGGGGTGGAGATGATCGCGCACAACTGCGTCGGCGTGAGCGCCACCTGCGGGATGTCGGCGGTGGTCGCGCCGCTGCGCGAGCTGGAGCGCATGGGGCGCGAGAATCAACTGGCGGGGGCCGAGCGCTTCGGCGCCCAGGTCGGCAGGGAGTACGAGCGCGTCAGGCTTTTCCTGCAAGAGCGGTTCGGCCACGCGCTGGTCTGATATGAAGGGAGCGTAAGAACATGTCACCAACAAGCGTCGGCGCGCCGCAGCGCATCCTGGTCGCGGACGACGACCCCGTAGTCAGGCGCCTGGTCACGTCCGTCGTCAGGCGGGCGGGCTACACCCCGGTCGCGGTGGAGAACGGCCGCGAGGCGATTCGCATACTCCAAACCGACGCCGGGTTCGGCGCGGCCGTCTTCGACATGGTGATGCCCCACCTTGAGGGGATAGACATCATCCGCCACATGAGAACCGAGAAACGTCTGATGCGAATCCCCGTCATCATGATGACCTCCGAGACGGAACTCAAGCTCATGAAGGACAGCTTCGCGGCGGGCGCCACGCTCTTTCTCCCGAAGCCTTTCACGGCCGTGCAGTTGCAATCCTCGCTGGGCATGCTGCTCAACAAAAGCGGCGCAAACCGGCAGGCGGCCTGAAGTCTTTCACGCGCCTTCGGGCGGAGGTTTTTAGCATGAATGGCAGAGCTGACATCGCCGACGGGGAGGGCCGCGGGTCGCGCGCACCCGCGCGGGCGTGCGCTCTCGACGCGACCGTCGAGGCCGACGTGACGGGCGAGGCCGTGGACTCGGGCGTGCTCCTCAGCCTCGAAGAGGCGCAGGTCGAAGGGGAGCCGGACCTCATCGTCGAGCTGATTGACCTTTACGACGAGGACACGCCGCGCCGCCTGGCAGACATCCGCGGAGCCTTCGCGGCAAGGGATTTGGCGGCGCTGCGGCGGGCGGCGCACGGCCTCAAGGGCAGCAGCGCCAGCCTCGGCGCGCGCCGCGTGGCGCTGCTCTGCGACAAACTCGAACGGTCGTCCGACGGCGAGCTGCATCAGGCGGGCGACGCGCTCCTCACCCGCCTGGAGAGTGAATTCGCGCGCGCGCGGCTGGCCTTCGCGGGCGAGCGGGGCAGAAGACTCCCCGGGCGCGGCGCCGCGGAAATCACTTTGGTTCGATAATGACCACGACGCCGGCCGCGTCACTCGTACTTCAGCGCGGTCATGGGGTCAACCCTCGTCGCGCGGTAGGCCGGGATGAGGCACGCGAGAAACGCCACCAGCACTAGCAAGGCCGACACGGCGAGCAGGGTCAGCGGGTCGTTCGGGCTCACGCCGTAGAGCAGCCCCGACATGAGCCGCGTGGAGACGACCGCCGCCAGCAGCCCGGCCGCCACCCCCGCCAGCGCCAGACTCATCCCGCGCCCGAGCACCAGCCCGAGCACGTCGCGACGCCGCGCGCCCAGCGCGACGCGCACGCCTATCTCGTGCGTCCGCCGCGCCACCGCGTAACTCATCACGCCGTAGACGCCCGTGACCGCCAGCGCCAGGGCGGCCCCCGCGAAGACCGCGAAGATGACGAGGCTGAACCGGCGTCCGTCGAGCGAAGAGGAGACTATCTCGTCGAGCGTGCGGACGCGGGACGGGACGTTCGGGTCGAGCGCGCGCAACTCCGCGCGCGCGGCGTCGGCCAGAGACGACGGCTCGGCCCCGGCCCGCACGACGTAGGAGAAATTTGTGAGCAGCGGGCGCTGGAGCGAGTAGCCGTAGACGGCGGGCCGCACGTCGGCGTCGAGCCCGCGTTCGCGCACGTCCCCGACCACGCCCACGACGTGGAGCAGCCGCTTGTCGCCGTCCATGTTGCCGAACTGGATGCGCTGCCCCACGGGGTTCTCGCCCGGCCAGACCTTCCGCGCCAGCGAGCGGCTGACGACGGCCACGTGCGTCGAGTCCGGGCGGTCCTCTTCGGAGAAGAGGCGCCCCTGTAGCAGCGGGATGCCCATCGCCTCGAAGTAGCCGCGGCTGGCGACGCGGTACTCGGCGTCGCCCGTGCGGGCCGGGTCGTTGTCTATCTGGAAAGTCCCGAAGCTCCCGCCGCCCGAGATGGGGAGGGTGTTCACGCCCCCGGCGGCCGCCACGCCCGGCATCCGCCCCAGCCGTTCGAGCAACTGCTCGTGGAAGAGTAACTGCCGCCGCTTCTGCTCGACAGTTTGCGCCGCGGGCAGCGACACGCTCATCGCCACGACGCTCTCGGGACGGAACCCCGGGTCTACGTTGAGCAGTTGCAGAAAACTCTTGCCCAGGAGCCCCGCGCCTGCGGTGAGCACCAGCGTCAGCGCCACCTGCGCGACCACGAGGCCGCTGCGCAGCCTTGAGCCGGCCGGGCCCGAGCCCTGCCCCCGGCCCGAATCCCTGAGGTCGTGCTGGAGCCCGCCGTCGGAGCCCCGCAGCGCGGAGACGAGCCCCAGCGCCAGCGCGGTGACGAGCGAGAGCGCGAGCGCGACGGCCAGCGCCCTGACGTCCACGCCCACCTCGTCGGCGCGCGGGAGCCCGCCGCCGTTGAGGCTGACGATGAAGGCCACGCCCCAATACGAGAGCAACACGCCGAGCGCCCCGGCCACCGTCGTCAGCAGCACCGACTCGGTGACGAACTGCCTGAGGAGCCGCGAGCGTGTCGCGCCGATGGCGGCGCGGACGGCTATCTCCTTGCGCCGGGCCGTGGCCTGCGCGAGCAGGAGGTTGGCGACGTTGGCGCACGCGATGAGCAGCAGCAGGCCGACCGCGCCGAGGAGGAGCATGAGGAGCCCGCGGACGTCTCCGACCATGGCCTCCTGTATCGGCTCGGCCGAGATGCCCGCCGCGTCCACTCCCGCGCCGTGGTCCGCCTTGAGGCGCGCGCCGACGCCCCTCAACTCTGCGCGCGCCTCCTCCAGCCCTGCGTCCCGGCGCAGGCGCGCGACGACGCTCCAGTTGTGCGCCGTCCTCGAAGTCTGTTCGGGGAAGACTTCGCGGGGTATCCACACTTCGGCGCCGCGCGGGTAGTCGAACTCGGGCGGCATGACCCCGACCACCGTGAAACTCCAGTCGTAGATTTTCAGTGCGACCGCGTCGAAGTCCTTCCGCCCGCCCAGCAGACGCTGCCAGAATCCGTGGCTGACGACGGCGACGTGGCGCCCGCCGTCGTCGCCCGCGCCGGCCGAGAAGGCGCGCCCCGCGGCGGGGCTGACTCCCATCACGCGAAAGAAATCGCCCGACGCCGTGGTCACGCGCGCCCGGACCGGCTCGCTCCCGCCCGTCACGCTCGTCACGCCGGGCCTGTACTGGGCGACCGCCTCCAGGCTGCGCCCGCTCGCGCGGAGGTCGAGGTAATTGGGCTCGGCGAACGGCATCTCCGAACCCTTCTCGCTCACCTCGCGCAGCTCGAGGATGCGGGAGGGCTCGGGGTACGGGAGGGGGCGCAGCAGCACGCCGTCAACGACGCTGAAGACCGCGGTGCAGGCGCCGATCCCTAAGGCGAGTGAAGTCACCGCCGCCAGCGTAAAGCCTTTGCGCCTGGCGAGCGTCCGCACGCCGTAGCGCAAGTCCTGCCACAAAGCTTCCAGCATCGGTATCCCCCTCTGCCTGCGGCACTCCTCGATGGCCTGCGTCGGGGCGCCCAGCCTGACGAGCGCCCGCCGCCGCGCCTCGCCGGGGCTCATCCCCGCGCGCAGGTTGTCCTCTATCTGCATCTGGAGGTGAGCCTCAAGCTCCTCCGCCAACTCGCGGTCGCGCGCGCCCAGCCCGGCGTGGCCGCCCAGGCGCGCGAGCCACCGCCGCACCCGCCTGAAGTGCATCAGGACTCCTCCGCCGGCGCGAAGAACCGCGCGAGAATCGCGGTGGTCCGCTCCCACTCGCGCGCCTCCACGTTGAGCTGGCGGCGGCCCGCGCGGGTCAGCTTGTAGAACTTGGCCTTGCGGTTGTTGTCGGAGACGCCCCACTCGGAGGAGACGAACCCCTCCTGCTCCAGCTTCAACAGCGCCGGGTACAGCGTCCCGTAGTTGACCGAGAAGGCGTCACCGCTAATCTGCTCGATCCGGCGCGCGATGCCGTAGCCGTGCTGCGGCCCCATCGCCTCAAGCGTCTTGAGCACCATCAGCGCCAGCGTCCCCTGCCAGATGTCCGTCTTGTCCCCCAACCGGTCACCTCCTATTGGATGGGCATAGGTGTATACCACGGCTCCTATTGGAAAGCAATAGGCAATCCGTTCGGCCCCCGGCGGACGGCGGCGGGGTCGCCGCGGCCGTGACGCCCGCCGCCCATTCGGGCGGCGCCTTCAACCCGAAGGCCGGCCGCGGAATACTTTATTCGACGGCGGCGCCGCGCGGGGCGTTGATAATGCCCACGCTTTCGCGCCCGGCACGCTCTCTCGCGCCGGCGCGTGCGCCGTCCACGCGGAGATTTCTCTGAATCTGTCGTAGACTAGCCGCATGGCTCAAGCCGAAGAGTTCACACTGGGCGTCGAAGAGGAGTACCAGATAGTTGACGTGGAGACGCGGGAGTTGCGCCAGCGCTCACTCCACATCCTTCCCGGGGCGCGGGCGGCCGTGGGCGAGCAGGTCACGCCGGAGTTGTACCTCTCCCAAATCGAAATCGGGACGCCGGTCTGCCGCGACCTGGCCGAGGTGCGCGCCGAGTTGACGCGCCTGCGCCGCGAGGTCAACTCCGCGGCCGGGCGGGACGGGTGCCGCATCGCGGCGGCGGGCACGCACCCCTTCTCGCACTGGGAGGACCAGGAGGTCACGCCGCGGCGCCGCTACGTCGGCATCGTCGAGGAGTACGAGCAGCTCGCGCGCGAGCACCTGATTTATGGCTGCCACGTCCACGTCGGCATCAAAGACCGCGAGGCGGCCATCCGTGTGATGAACCGCGCGCGGCCGTGGCTGGCGCCCATGCTGGCGCTGGCCGCCAACTCGCCCTTCTGGCTCGGCCTCGACACGGGCTACGCCAGCTACCGGACGGAAATCTGGCGGCGGTGGCCGATGGCGGGCACGCCGCAGGAGTTCCGCTCGCGCTCCGAGTACGACGCGCTGGTCGAGACGCTCGTCGCCACGGGGAGCGTCGGCGACGCGACCAAAATCTACTGGGACGTGCGCCCTTCGGCGAGGTTCGAGACGCTGGAGTTCCGCGTCACGGACGTCTGCCTGACGGTGGACGAAGCCGTGATGATCGCGGGGCTCGTCCGCGCGGTCGCGCGCTCCTGCTACGCGCAGGCCGTGCGCGGGGACAGCCCGGAGCCGGTGCGCCCCGAGGTGCTGCGCGCGGCCAAGTGGCGCGCCGCGCGCTACGGCCTGGACGCGGAACTGCTCGACGTCGAAAAGGGTGAGGCCGTCGGCGCGCACGACCTGATAGAGCGGCTGCTGGCGCGGCTTCGCGGGGCGCTGGAAGAGGACGGGTCCTGGGAGGAGGTCAGCGAACTGGTGCGCGCCACCCTGAGGCGGGGCAACGGGGCCGCGCGCCAACGCGCCGCCTTCGCGCGCGCCGGCAAATTGGAGGACGTGGTTGACCTCATCACCGCCGAGACGGCCGGCGGCGAATGAGTCGGGCGGCGGGAAGCCCCTGTCGCGCGGCGGCCCCTCGGGCACACGGCTCGCAAAGGCGGGCGCGGGAGGATTCACACCTGTCATGAGCGTACCCATCAGAATCAAGAAACTCCGCCCCGGCGACGACACGGACACCTACTGCGGGCGGTGCAAAGCCGAACGCGCGCACCAGGTCGTCGCCCTGAATGCGGACGGCGCCCCCGCCACAGTCATCTGCCGCACCTGCGGCGGCCAGCACCGCTTCCACGCGAAGAAGGACTCGAACGCCCCCTCTGCGACGCGAGGCTCCAGGCGCAGGGAGGCGGGGACCGCCGCGCGTACGCGTGAAGTCCCAGAGGGGCCAGTCCGGCCCTACTCGCCGAAGGAGGTCTACGCCGCGGGAGACTGGGTGGAGCACCCGAAGTTCGGGCTGGGGCGTGTGGCGCAGGCGCGCGGCGGCAAGATAGAGGTGCGGTTCGAGTCCGAGGGACGCCTGCTCGTGCACGCAGGGTAGCGGCTCCCGTGAGGGCGCTTAATCAACGCGCTCAAAGGGCCACGAGCTGCGGGCGCCGCGGGCGATGATGACGGCGTTTGCGAGAAGCCCGTGAGACGCCAGGGGGCCGCATCCGGCCGCTTAGGATTTCCCGCCTGAACGACCCTTGCTGAGAAACTTTTCGAAGGCGCGGGTCACCCCTTGAGACGTGAATATCTCATCGCGCGGGATTACTTCGACGCCCGGCGTCGCCAACTCCAGCACCCCCTGCCGCCCCGCCTCTCGCTCACGTCTGCGCCGCTCCAGCGGCTCAAGCGTCCTCAAATAACCGGAGTACAGGGCGAAGTCATCTTCAGTCACCTTCAGGACGCGCAAGCCCAGAAGGTAACCCGAGCCGCCCCCCTCCCCTGTTAAGGGCTCGAACCTGACCGCCTTCGCCAGCAGGAACACCTCGCCCGCCGGCAACTCCAGCCTGACGCCGAGGTGTAGTTCGGCGTCGGTCAGGTACTGCCCGCCGGCGCGGACGCGGCCGACGCGCACCGTCAGCCCCGAAAGCCCTAAGTCCCGCGTCTCGCCCTCGACCGACGGCCCCGGCGCCGCCCCGGAAGGGTACTCCACCCCCGCGTCCAGAAGGGTCACCGCGGCGGGGACGCGCGCCGTGAATCGCGCCCCCCTCCTCGGCGAGCGGCGGCGGTCGCCGACGTACTCACGTAACCGCGCCAGGTAGGAGCGCGCCGCGACGATTCTCATCGCACCTCCTCATAGGCCAGGAAATCAACCGAGTTCTGTTTGAGGCTCCGCCCGCCACGGTCTTGCCTCGTCAACGTCTTCGGGTCTAGAAGCTTACTCATCATCTGCGCCTGCCCGTAACTGAGCCCGCCTTCCGGCGCGCGTGTGTCGGCCGCCTTCCGCGGGTCATGCGGAGAGAGCCCCCGGGGTCGGAGCAACCCGCCCATCGCCTGACGACCTTCTGCGTCATGCGCGCGGAGGGCGCTTTGTCGAAGCGAGTGTACGATAGTTAGAATGCGGCTGGAAGGCGTCAGCCCGCCCCCTGTTCCGGCGCGCAACCTCGCTCCGCTTCCGGCCGAGCCGCAGTTGGTCGGTCAATCGCTTCCTTGACATACGCGCGTCACGGCGGCCGGGCCGCGTCGAGCCCGCGCCGCCTTCCGGACGCAGACGCGCTCGCGGAAAGCGCGTCTGCGCAACTTCCCGAAGCCTCGACACATTGACACCCCGCCCCCCCGCTAATATCCTTCCCGCGCACATCGGGCTCTCGCGGCGTCTAATCGGGGCGCCGGGCTGCGGGGCATATCCTGAAAGTTAGGGGACAACTGCGATGAAAGAGGTCGGGGTAAAAACCGAAGCGCCACTCCGACTGACTCACGCTCAGTTGGCCGTCGAACTGCTCAGACCTTACCTGCTGCTCGCGCTATACCTCGTGACGGCGGCGTCGGGGTGGTGGCTGTTAGCGGTCCCGCTCGCGGCCGCGACCTGCCTCGCAGGGTTCGTCCAGATGCACGACGCCATCCATCACTCGCTCGGACTCTCCAGGCGGCTCCACGACTTAACGATGTCGGCCAGCGGGTTGCTCCTGCTCAAAAGCGGGCACGGGTTGCAGGTGACACACTTGCGGCACCACGGGCGCTGTCTGAAGCACGACGACCCGGAGGGCGTCTGCGCCACCTGGCCTTTTTACCGCGTCCTGCTGGAGGGGCCGTTTCACCTCTTCGCCATGCGCTTTTACTCCTTCAGGGGGGCGTCTCACGCCAGGCGCTTTCAGATTGTCGAGACGGCCGCCACGGCGGGACTGGTCGCGGCGGCGGTCGCCCTCTACGTCTTCAATGGGTCTTGGGTCGGGCTGGTTTACTGGGCGGTGACGGCCGGCCTGAGCGCCACCCTGCCCGTGTGGGCGGCGTACATCCCGCACCGGCTCGCGCCGGAGCACCCCGCGGTGCGCTCGGCCGGGAGGGTGGCTCAAATCTGGACGCCCGTCATCTCGTCTTTCGCCTACCACCACCTGCACCACGCGTTCCCCAAGACGCCGACCGTGCTGTTGCCGGCGATGGCCAAAAGAGTCGGCGACGCGCAGTATAAGGCGCACGTTTACGAAGAGGGCGAGGCGGGGTGAGCGGCCGTGCGCCCGCTCCGAGCGCGTCCCGGCCGCGGCGCGCGTCCGGCGCGCCTCGGCGTTGACAACCCCGCCCCCCTTCAACACCTTTCCCGCGCGCTCACGCCGCCCTCACGCCAGACGGACGGGAGCGATAGAGGCCGCGAAGATTGGCGCCGGCCGCGGGGCGGCTGCTTGAGCGCCCGCCCGCGTCCAGCCCCGAACTCCCGAACCCCCGAACCTTTTAGCCGTGCAGACGAACACGAACCTACAGCCCATCTACCTCTTCGCCGACAGTCAACTGCTCTTCCGTGACGAGGCGGGAGAACTCTTCCTCAATTCCGTCCGGCGGCGCGTGGCGCGCGACTCGCCGAAGGCCGCCTACGTCGGCGCCTCAAACGGCGACGCCCCCGAGTACTACTCCATCTTCGAGGCGGCGATGGCGGGCGCGGGGGTGCACGAACGCAGGATGATAACCGCCGCTTTCCGCGCGGAAGACCGGGCCTTCATGGACGAGGCCGACATCATCCTGCTGGCGGGGGGCGACGTCGAAAAGGGCTGGGGCGTGTTCGTCGAGACGGGGATGCGGGAGGTCATCGCCAGGAGGCGCTCCGAGGGGGCCGTCCTGTTGGGCGTCTCGGCCGGCGCCGCGCAGTTGGGGCTGTGCTGGCCGACGGGGAGCGAGGACGCGCCGGACGGGCTGTTGGACACCTTCGGGCTGGTCCCCTTCGTCGTGGACGCACACGACGAAGGGCGCCGGTGGGGCAGGCTCCGGGGGGCGCTCCAGCTCCTGCGGGGCGCCGCCGGAGGCGTCGGCATACCGACCGGCGGCGGGATGATTTATTACCCGGAAGGGCGGGTCGAAGCCGTCAGACGCCCCCTGCACGAACTCTCGTTCGAGGGCGGGGCGTTTAAGGAGTCATCTTTGCCCCCGGCGCGCTGAAAAGGCGGTTCGGCCGCCCCCGCGTCGGAGGGCGGCCCGGGACTTTGAAAGCGGGCGGCGGCTTTACGTTGACGGCTATTGCCCGAAACGCTGCCGGTATTCGTCCGACAGCAGGAAGGCTTTGACCATCTCAGCCTGTATGAAGTCGCCGTTGAACTGCTCCAGCTTGTCGAGCCAGAACCTCCACCCGCGGAAGTCCGAGTCCGGCGCGGCGTCCGGGTCGCGGCGCAGGTATCCGAAGAATTGCATCAGCACGAAGGCCCGGTTGAATTCCCTCCGCTTAAGCGTCTCGTGCTCGGCGACCGCGCGCAGCGCCGCCGCGCGCCCCTGCGCCGTGTCGTTCGCGGCGAGTTGCGCGACGAGCTGGTCGCGCTCCGCCTGCGTGAGCACGAGCCCCGCGTTCGCGTCGAGCTTATCAACGAACTGCGCGGGCGTCATCGAGGGCGGGAAGGCGTCGAGGAAGCGCTGCCGCTGGACGAACTCCAGGGCGTAGACGTTCTTGTTGTCCTCAAGCTGCCGCCGCCAGTCCCCCACCCCGACCTCGACGCCCTGCCCGATGCGCTGCGTGTCCGCCAGGTACTCCCTTAACTTCACGACCGGCACAGTGCCCGGCACGTTCGGGGACGTGGCGTCTCCGTAGGCGGTCTTGTACACGCGCTCGACCAGGTAGCCCGTCTCCTGAAACTCGATGGAGAGGAAGAAGGCCGCCGAGACGTTGATGCGCTTGACCTCGCGGCAGGCGGCGTCTGTGCACGAGTCAATCTCGTTCGTCCAGAAGGCGAAGCCGTTCGGGTCGGGCTCGCGGTTGAGGAAGTCGTGGTAGTGCTGGCGGACGAAGAAGGACGTGTCGAAAGAGGCGTCCCAGCGGACGGGGCTCGGCCCGTTCGCCGAGTCGTTGTCGTTGATGGTGATTGTCGAGACGGCGGGCGAGCCAAGCGCCGCGCCCGAGACGTTGTTGAGCGAGACGGTCAGCGTCTCGGCGCCCTCGGCGAAGCGGTCGTCGGTGAGCAGGAGCCTGATGACGGCCACGGTCCCGCCCGGCGCGAAGTCGAGCGTCCCGAGCGCCGCGGTGTAGTCCCTCGTGTCAACCGCGCTCCCGTCCTGGGTCGCGTAAACGACGGACGCGGCGGCCGACGTGTCGCCCGTCCTGACCACGAAGACGTCCACCTCCGCAAAGTCCTCGGACGCGGTAATGCTCGCCGAGTGGAACTGCACGGACGCGGGGACGGCCTCGGGCGACACCTTGGTCACGAAGGCGTCGGAGGTCCCCCTGAACGGCTGGAGCGAACCCGACACGGGGTAGTTGCTGGAGATGGCCTGCCCGACCACGTAGGCGTTACCCTGCCCGTCGGCCCCGACGCCCCAGCCGACGTCGTTGCCCCCACCGCCGAGGTAGGTCGAGTACAGAAGCGACGAGCCGGAGGCGGACACCCTGCTCAGGAACACGTCCAGCCCCCCGCCGTTCAACGCCTGAACGGGGTTGACGAGGGGGAAGTTCGGGGCCTCGGTCTGGCCGGTGAGGAACAGGGTCCCGGCGGAGTCAACGGCGATGTCGTTGAGTATGTCGTCGCCGTCACCGCCGAGGTAAGACGAGTAGAGGATTGAAGACCCCGAAGAGTTCAGCTTGGCGAAGAAGCCGTCGAAGCCGCCCTCATCCCCGCCCTTCTTCAAGGGTTGCAGCGCGTTGACCATGGTGAGGTTGGTGGATTCGGTGAACCCGGCCACGTAGATGTTATTGGAAGAGTCGAGGGTGATGGCCGTCCCGCTGTCGAAGTTGCTCCCGCCCGCGTAGGTGCCGTAGAGCAGCGCGCTCCCGTTCGCGCTGAGCTTGGCGACGTAGGCGTCGCCGCCGCCGGCGTAGAAGGTCTGCACGCCCCCCACGGTCAGGAGGTCTGTGGAGCCGGTGTCGCCGACGCCGTAGACGTTGCCGGAGCCGTCAACCGCTATCTTGTTGCCGAAGTCGTCGCCGTTCCCGCCCAGATAGGTCGAATAGGTGATGCCCGCGCCGGCCGCGTCGGTCTTCACCAGGTACGCGTCGAAGCCCGCGCCCTTGAAGGGCTGGAAGGCGTTGACGAGTTGCAGGTTGGGCGAGTTCGTGTAGCCGATGCCGTAGATGTTGCCCGAAGAATCGAGCGCGACGCCGGTCCCGACGTCCGTGCCGGAGCCCCCGGCGTAGGTCGAGTAGACGATGGAGTTGCCCGCGGGGCTGAGCCTCGTCAGAAAGCCGTCGTTCGAGCCGCCGCCGTAGAAATTCTGGAAGGGGGAGGCGAGCGGGTAGTTGGTCGAGGTCGTCCACCCCGTGACGTAAGCTCCGCCCGAAGAGTTGATCGCCACGTCCACCCCCTGCTCGTCGCCGCTCCCGCCGACGTACGTGGAATAGAGGATGGCGCTCCCCGTCGGGTTGATTTTCGTGACGAAGACATCCCGCGCGCCGCCCCCCGCGGCCCCCTGCGCCGGGGAGACGGTCGGGAAGTCCGTCGAGCGCGTGAGGCCCGTGACGTAAGAGTTGCCCGCGGAATCAACGGCCACGGCGAAGGCCGCCTCGCCGCCCGCGCCGCCGAGGAAGGTCGAGTACCGAATCACAGGGTCTATGACGAGCGGCTTCGAGCGGTCGTAGTCACGCACGCGGAAGCCGACGCTGCGGTCTTCGCGCAGGACGTATTCGCCTTCGACCCCGACCCTCCGGCCCGCCTCCTCCTGGTAGATGATGGGCGCGCTCTGGAGCAGGTCGCCCGCCGCCGTCTTCAGCCTGAGCGCGCCGTCGGCCGCCGGCAGGAGCGCTTCGACCCCCGCGTAGGTCAGGCCGATGAGGCCGGGGTCGGCCCCGGGCGCGACCGTGAAGTCGAATTCGAGTTGCCCCTGATTGCCATAGTACGTGAGGCCGATTCCCGGGTAGACGCTTTCGTAGTGAACCTTGCCGAACGTGGCGACGTCGGTCTTCCAGCCGGACGGGTCGCCGCCGATGAAATAGTTGGCGTCGCCCGGGAGCCTCTCCACGCCCGCGACGCCGGAGCCGGGGCTCGCGCCCGCGGGCTTGATTCGCACCACCTGCGTCGCGCCGCCGGCGACCACGCCCGCATCCCGGCCGGGTCCCCGAGAGGGGCGGGCGCCCCTCTCGGCGGGCGCGGCGAATACGAGGACGGCTTCACTCTCGGTGAGGTAGGTCGTGTGGCCGAGTCCCCTTCCGATGAATTTGACCTCCGGCGGGGCCTGCCCCTCGTTCTTCTCAAAGCTGATGGGCAGGTCGCCGAAGCCCGCGCCCGCGCCGCGTGCCGGAACCTCCCGGCCGGTTCCGACGGCGTGAACAGGTCTGACGTAGTGCAGTGTAAGGGCCGTGACCGTAAGCGCCAGGACGCAGACCACGAGGGCCGGCGCGTTCGATGAGGGGCAAGTAGATTTCATCTGTGCCTCGTACGGGTTGCGAAAGGTGGTAGCGACGCCTCGGGAACGCCCCGGGCGGCGGCGGGTTCGGTGAAAGGATTTTGACGAAATGAAAAGTCGCGGCGCCAGTCGCGGGCGGTCGGGCGGCTCGCTTCAGGATGAGAGTCCGGAAAGGGTCTCTATTACCACGCAGCGAAACAGCACTCTTTTACCAGATATTAGCGGGCGTGGAAAGCGATTTTGCGTCACGGACGCCCGGGAAACACAGGACGGGCCGTCCGGTTTTATGTGTGTGTCGAACGAGCCGGCGACGATAAAAGATGCCCCGGCGCGGACTAACGCCCGGTCTGCGACACCTGCGCCGGGCGTGGCGGACCGAACTATGTACGCCGCCTCGGTCTGGCCCGCCTGCGGGGCGTGCTCTTCCTCGGCGGCGCTTTTCTCTTCGTGACCGGAGCCGGGGCGGCCGGGGCGGGCGCGGCGGCGGGGGCCGCGCCTGGATTTGCTGCGCGGGGCGCGAGCGCCGCCGCCTTCAGCCTGACGGCCTCAGCCTCTGCGGCCGCTACCTCAGACTCCAGCCTGGCGCGCTTCGCCGAGACTTCCGAGAGTTGCACGGCGACGTCGGCCTTCTCCCGCTCGAGTTGCTCGCGACGCCGCGCCCTCAGCGCCGCGGCGTCCGTGGTCCCGACGGCGGCGACGCTGCGCTCGACGCTCTCGGGCCGGAGGTCTTCGTCGAGCCGGCTGACGCGGTCCTGAAGCTGCGCCTCGCGGTCAATCACATCGCGGAGCTGAACCCTCAGCCTCTCGATCTGCAACTCGACCGCGGAGACGTCCTGCGCCAACGCCGCGGAGGCCGCGCTAAGCGCGAATAACAGGCTGATGAAAATGTGCCGCACGTAATGCCCTCTCCAGCGTGGCCGTATGTTCTCCGGCGCCAATCTATGACGGGAAAGCCGCCTTGCCGGAAATGCGTCGGAATAGTTTCAAGCGCTGCCGCTCAGGGCTTTATGTCTCTGACTCGCTTGGCTTTTCTGCCTCGCCGGGCTTTGCGGCCGGCACGCTCGCCTGCGCCATGGCTATGCTTCGGATCATGTGCCACTGGGACGGTCGGAAGTCTGCGGCGAACTGCTCTTCGAGTTCCCTTATCTCCGCGCCGCCGCGCATGAGCCCCGCCATCAGGTTCACCTGCGCCTGAATCTGCTCCGCGGTCAGCTCCGGCTTCATGGCGCTTGACGGCTGCCTGGCGTTGACTTCGCCCACTTCCCTCTCTATCTGCCGGGCGTCCGCCTTGCGCAGCCGCCGACGCAGGTGCTCGGCCAGGAAAGCCGGCGCCGACGTGATAGTGGTGCGGGAGGCCGCCACCTTCAACTCGGTCACCAGCAGTTCGGCCACCTCCGCCCAGCGCTCCGCGTCTGCGCGGGACGGCTCCTTCCCGCTCACTTCGCGGGATGCGGTTTTCAGCTTGTCAACAAGCGCGGCGAAAGCCTCATCATCAGTTCTCTCAGTTCTTGTATTAAAAGAAGTCTTGTCGGACTCGTCAAGTCTTTGTAAATCAGTGGTTTGACCCCCACCACCCAACACCAGATTCTGGTTGGTGGGTGGGGCCAGAATTTGGCTGGAGGCTGGCGGGTGGGTGGTAGGTGGGTGGTGGGTGGTGGGTGCCACCTCCTCAGGGGTGAAGACCTCGTACTCCGCCCCCGTGTTGTCTCCACGCACGTAGTGAACTTTGATCAGCCCGACCCGCACGAGGTGTTTTAAGTGCGCCTTCAACGTGTTGTGGCTGACTCCGGCCCAGGCCATGACGTCGGCCAAGGTCGCGCGTGTGATTCTCCGCGGCGTCACGGCCCCGCGCGTGCGCTGATACAGGGCGTCGTATGTCTTCTTGCTTTCGCCCTTGAAAAGCCCCGCGGGCAGGGCGTCACGCACCACCGAGTTGGGCACGCGGACGAAATCCCTCGTCGGCGCGACGGGTTGGGTGGTGGGTGGTGGCTGGTCGGTGGGTGGTAGGTGGTGGGTGGTGGGTGGTGGCGGCGGCGCCGTTTCCGCCGCTTTTGCCGGCCCGATGAGGTTGAAGATAGGATGATCCGGGCTCGGCGGCTTCGTTTCGGGCTGCCCCAGCGGCTTCGCCGGTTCCCGCAAAGGAAGCTTGGTCGCGCGCGGCTTGGGTTTCGTATCCTTCATCATTTCTGTACCACGCTCAGGCGCGGGGCCGAGGCCGCCATGCCGATGCGCTCGAGTATTTCATCCGTAAGCTCAGCGTACTGCTGCGCGCCGCGCGTATTAGGGGCGTAGACCTGAATCGGCTGGTGGACGAAAGGCGATTCCTCGAGTTTCGCCTGCGAGTGAATCACGGTGTTAAAGACCAGGTCCCCCGACTTCTCCTTCAACTCCAGAAGGGAAGCGCCGGAGACGTTCATGCGCTTGTCGAACATCGTGCAGAGCGTGCCGAGTATGCGCAGGTTCTCATTCAGGCTCCTGGCCCCCGAAATCGCGTCCATCAGGTCGTCGTAGCCGAAAAGGGCGAAAGGAGCCGCTTTTACGGGAATAATTACGTAATCCGCGGCCGTCAACGTCGCCGTGAGGAGCAGCCCGAGGTTCGGCGGCGTGTCAATGACTGCGAAGTCGTAGCGGCCCGAGACGGCCTTCAGGGCGCTCCGCAGCTTCGTGATTGCGAGCGGGCTCTCGCGCTCGAATTTG
The DNA here is from genome assembly GCA_036387195.1 of Pyrinomonadaceae bacterium. Classification (GTDB taxonomy): domain Bacteria; phylum Acidobacteriota; class Blastocatellia; order Pyrinomonadales; family Pyrinomonadaceae; genus QHXN01. The sequence continues at coordinate 65,523 of DASVUF010000252.1, forward strand.
GCCAGATTGATGGTCGAAGCCACCATATCGAGCTTGGGGATGGCCGTCGTCAAACCCTTTTCTACCAGCGAAGCCGCCGGCTCGCTCCCGCCTCCGATAAGCACGTCGGAGAGGGTGGAAGTGACCTGCTCGGGGGAGAAAAAGATTTGCGTGGCATTCCCCTGCGGGTCGGCGTCTATCAGAAGGGTCTCGTAGTCGCGTATCGCCAGCTCCGTGGCGACCGTGGCCGCGGTGGTTGACTTGCCGACCCCGCCTTTCTGGTTGGCGACTGCGATCGTAATCACTAGGCGGCCTCCTTCTTGGAACGCAGTTCGACCATCTCAAAGGCCAGCTCGACGGTCTTCGGAATGGGGTGCACGCCGCGTTCGTAACGTGAGACGGTGATTGAGTCGAGCCCCAACTCGCGGGCGAGTTGAGCCTGAGTCAGCCCAAGCGCCTCACGACGACGCTTCATCTCTTCCGGTTTCATAAGCTGGGAGACTAGGCGAGACGCCTACAATTTGTCAACGAAATATTGCGGAGAGATTCATTGGCGGCCGACTTCTTTCAGGAGACGAAAGGCTTATTAGGTCGGTTAAGCCGGCGAACCCTTATTTTCCGGGCTTACTCGTGGCCTTTTCCTGGCGCAATCTTTTGCAGAGTTAGTCCGGTCTAATCCACGGCGGCATGACTTCCGACAGCTCCTTATATGTTATTTCTTCGCGAGCGGCCTCATCGCCGACCCTTGCGCCAGCAGATGCGCCTCCAGAAACTTTTCCTGAGCTAACGCGCCCGGGCGTAGACCCTGCCCGACCCCCTGGCGTTCAGACGCGCGCGTTGGCGAGCCTCGAAGCGGGTGACTTCCACCCGCCCCAACGCCCCGCTCACCTCGCGGGGAAATCTAAAATCAACAGATGCAGGCTAACGAAATTCCTGCCCGGGATGCGTGTTTCACGCACTAAGAGGTCGCGGAGTTATTAGTTGACACGCGCGAGGCGTCCCCGCGTGTAGACCGCCTTGCCTCCGCGCTGAATCTCCACCAACTGCCGCACGCCGAAACCCCCCACGCGGGGTCAGGCGGCTAAGATAAGCTCTTGTGTGAACGTGGGATTAAATCGGGCAGGGAATCGCCCGGGGAGTCGAACATGGCTTAGACTGCTGCTGAGAACCTTGCGAGTCAATTCGCCTGATACAGCGTCCGATAGCTTTCAACAGGCATTTCCCCTCAAGGTAGTGACGCCGGAAGTAGATCACAAACGTGAAACACCAGAAGCGTCTTTTTCTATCCATATAATGAATCATATAATTCTAATTTTTCATATCGCTTCCACTACGAGAACAATTGTGAAACCTTGTGATGCGACCCAAATCGGGGCTCAAAATTAGTTGATATAGGGAAGAGTTGAGCCCACCTCAGCCGCAGGGTGAAGATCGGGAAGCCCCGACTCCCAGCTTACCCGTCGTCGAGTGGAATCTTTAACACTGCGCCCGCCCCTGTTTAGCATGCGCGTGTAAATCTGTGTGGTCTCCACGGTCGTGTGGCCGAGCGGCTTAGGCGGCGGGTGAGGGCGGGCGTTAAGTGGATTTCCGCTGATGAGTCTTGAAGAAAAGATGAGTGTCAGGCGGCACTGTTGCGGGCGGATGGAAGAAGGGCTGAAGTTTGATTGCTCACGGCATGCAGATGTATTCGGGCGCGCGGATTCGCTCGTGTATTACTCCGCCCGCTCGGGTGAATACGGCCTGATCGTGCACGACGGCGGGACTTCTTACATTGTCATCAGTTATTGCCAATGGTGTGGGGCGAAGCTGCCGGAATCGAAGCGTGGTGGATAGCCCCGGCGCATCCGTCTGACATCACTTTGAAGTGCAACAATCATCCCGCACGGCGTTCCGGTTCCCCGAATAGAGCGCGCGCCGAGTCAAACCAACTCGGCGCGCTTTCCCCACCGATTGGTCAAAACAGTGAAATTTCCGCCTCCTGAGTGAGCGGAGGGACCCGCATGTTTGGCGGGCCTCTCCGCTCTTGGTAGGGGATGTGGTCGGCGTTTAAGACCAGCCACGTCGGGCCGGAAACCCTGAACGATTCGACAACCTTTTTTTCAAGCGTTTTGTCCTGCGCCGGCGCGGTCGCATGGGCCAGCAAGAAAAACGCTAAGATTGAAACAGCCCCTAACGCTATCTTCGTGTTCTCCTCCGTCGGGATTGTCTGTTCGATCAGCCCGTGGCCTGCCGCCGCGTTACGCGCCCGGAGGCGGGGCCGTGTCCTCGTCGTAAATGATATTACCGTCTGTTGCGCAGCGGGTGGATGCAACCCGACATCACTTTCAGGATGCAGGTCAAATTCTCCTGTGAGTCCGCTCTCTGAGAGCCGGCAGGTTGAAACATGAATGTCCACGGGAATACACCCGCTTTGTGCTGTTTGGTCATGAATCATCACGCCGGCCGCGATTTGAACCTGCCACTCATCCTTAGGTGCGTGCGCAGCAGTTTGCTGGTCTCCGGCGTGTGACGCCGGACCCGTCGGATAATTGTGACGTGCTCAACAGACGGGCTACGCTCGCGCATCATCTCTTCCGGGTCGCGGTAGGAGAGCAGGTGGCGGCAGTGCCGGCGGGCGCACAAAAGGATGACCGTGGGCTCGAAGCGCCGCCCCTTGAACGGGGGCTTATTCTGCTTCAAGAGTATGATTCCCGGTGAGTAGTGGGTGAGCCGAAGGATGGATTGTAGCTGCGGAAGCGATTCCCGCAACACTAAACCCCCTTTCATAGAGCACAGCTATTTTTATTGACACCCGGGCGGCGCCGGTATATATATATCGCGCCTCCTAGAAACCTCTCAGCATTAACCATCAATTTTACGGTTGGTCTCACGCCAGCCTCAGGCCATAAGCTATGCAGCCTCCTCAAGCTGTGGCGCCTCTCCACCCGCGAACCGCGACCGTAGCGCCGCGCGTCACGCCCGCGACAGAACCGCGCCCCGGCTCCGGGCAATTCACCCGCTCAGTCTCACCTGCCCCCAAACCTCCGGGCGAAGGCAAGGTCATGCCTGAATCCCTGTTCAAAAAAACGAGGCCGTCGCCTGTGCCGCCGTCGTCGTCGCCGCGCCCCTGCTCGGGCGTAGTGTTCGTCGAAAGGTTCCTGCCGCCGTGCGGCGGGGCGGACGCCGCGCGGCGCGCGGGCCCGCGCGTGGCCGCCGGGACGAAGGTCTCCAGCACCGGAGGCGCGCTCAAGGGGTAAGTAAGACTTCAGAGGGGTAAGACCTTGATGCCGCAGACGATAGATTGTGCGCCGAAGCGCGGCGATGGCGGAGACTCTTACGTATCCTCGCCGCTGCAGGAGGGCATGCTCTTCCACAGTCTGTACGCCCCGAAGGCGCAGATGTACATCCGGCAGGTCATCTTCAGCTTGCGTGAAGAGGTCGCCGCCGACTTGCTGGAGGAGGCGTGGGAGCGCGCTTTCCGTCGTCACTCGATTCTGCGCGCGAGCCTGCGCTGGCAGGGGGTGAGCGAGCCCCTCGTCGTTATTCATTCACAGCTCAAACTCCCGTTCGAACAGCAAGACTGGCGTGAAGTCGGCGCGGGCGAGCGCGACGCGCGGCTTGAAAGTTTTATGCGCGAGGAGAGGCGGCGCGGGTTCGACCTGTCCTCGGCGCCGCTCATGCGCCTGAAACTGTTGCGGCTCTCGGACGCCGACTACCGCCTGGTCTGGACGTTCCACCACGTCCTGAGCGACACCTACTCCGACATCCTCATCATCAAGGAAGTCTTCGCCACCTACGACTCGCTCCGGCGCGGCGAAGACGTGTCGCTGGAGCCTGCGCCTTCGTACCGCGAGCACTGCGAGTGGCTGCGCAGTCAGGACACCACGCGCGCCGAACAGTACTGGCGGGAGACGCTCAGGGGCTTCGCGGAGCCGACCCCTCTGGAAATGGGTAACGGGCCCGCGGGCGCCGAGGACTCCGGCGAAGAGCGCGAGGAGCGAACGCTCAGGCTGAGCGCGGAACTCACGGCCAGGTTGAAATCACTGGCGCGCACGCACGACCTCACTCTGAACACCATCCTGCAGGGGGCGTGGGCCCTGCTGTTGAGCCGCTACAGTGGAAGGGAGGACGTCGTCTTCGGCGCGGTCAGAAGGTGTCGCAGGTCGGCTTCGGGCGGGAAGGGCGCCCCCTCCGTCGTGGGCCTTTTCGTCAATACGCTGCCGATGCGCGTGCACGTCTCGCCCGACGTGGCCTTGCTGCCCTGGCTGAAGAGCCTGCGGCGACAGTGGATTGACCTGCGGGATTACGAACAGATCGCGCAGTCCCAAATCCTCGACTGGAGCGGGATGCCGCACGGCACGCCTCTGTTCGAAAGCGCCATCGTTTATGACAACAGTCAGATGAACTCCACCTTGCGCGCGCAGGGTGGGACGGAGTGGGAGAGCAGGGAGGTGCGGACGCTTCAGGCGCGCTCGAACTATCCGCTGACGCTCGCGGGCTACGGGGAGGAGGAGTTGTTCATCTCCGTTCGCTATGACCAGAATCGTTTCGAAGGCGCGAGCATCGAGCTGATGCTGGAGCGTTTACGGCTGCTGTTCGGGAGCATCGCCGCCGACGTCGAGCAGCAGCTTTCAGATATAGAGTTGCTGACTCCGGAGGAGGAGCAGAGGCTCCTCTACGGGTTCAACGATACGTTCAGCGAGTACCCGCGCCGCGCCACCATCCACCATCTCTTCTCGGAGCAGGCCGCCCTGCGCCCCGACGCCACAGCCCTCGTCTGCGGCCCCGAGCGTCTCACCTACCGCCAGCTCGACGAGCGGGCCGGCCGCCTCGCCTCCCGCCTGCGGGCGCGCGGCGTCGGGCCGGAGTCGCTCGTCGCGCTCTGCCTTGAGCGTTCGGCCGAGGCGGTCGTCGCCCTGCTCGCCATCCTCAAGGCCGGCGGCGCTTACCTGCCGCTCGACCCGGCCGACCCGCCGGCGCGGCTGCGGCTGCTCGTGGCGGAGGCGGGGGCGGGGGTCGTGCTGACGCGGCGGCGGCACGCGCCGCTGCTGGGCGGGTCGGCTGCGCGCCTGCTGCTGCTCGACGACGATGACGGCGAGGCGGACGAAGGCGCGCCCGCGGCAGACGAGGCGTCGGCCACGAACCTCGCGTACGTGCTCTTCACCTCCGGCTCGACGGGCAGGCCGAAGGGCGTCGGCGTCGAGCACCGCGCCGTCATCCGCCTCGTGCGCGGGGCGGGCTACGCCGAGTTCGGCCCCTCCGAGGTCTTCCTGCAACTGGCGCCGCTGGCCTTCGACGCCTCGACCTTCGAGGTATGGGGGGCGCTGCTGAACGGCGGCCGCCTCGTCGTCATGGCGCCGGGCACGCCCTCGCTCGAGGACATCGGCGCGGCCGTCGAGCGGCACGGGGTGACGACGCTGTGGCTGACGGCCGGGCTCTTCCACCTGATGGCCGAGCGCCGCCCGGAAGACCTGCGCGGGCTGCGCCAACTGCTCGCCGGCGGCGACGTGCTTTCGCCGTCGCTGGTGCGCGAGTTCGTCGCCGGAGCGCCCGCCCCGCGCCTGATAAACGGCTACGGGCCGACCGAGGGGACGACCTTCACCTGCTGTCACGAGGTGCGGGAGGCCGCCGAGGTGGGGGCGACGGTCCCCATCGGGCGGCCCATCGCCAACACGAGGGTCTACCTGCTCGACGGGCGGATGCGGCCTGCGCCGGTCGGGATGCGCGGAGAGCTCTACATCGGCGGCGACGGGGTGGCCCGCGGGTACTTGAACCGCCCAGGGCTGACGGCGGAGCGGTTCGTGCCCGACCCGTTTAGCCCGGAGCCCGGGGCGAGGCTGTACCGGAGCGGGGACGGCGGGCGGTATCGCCCCGACGGGGTGGTGGAGTTTTTGGGGCGGCGCGACGGGCAGGTGAAGGTGCGCGGGTTCCGCGTCGAACTGGGCGAGGTCGAGGCGGCGCTCGGCGGGCTCGAAGAGGTGGCGGCGGCGGCCGTTGTGGCCCGCGAGGGCGCGGGCGGGGAGCGGCGGCTGGTGGGGTACGTGACGCTGCGTGAGGGCTGCGCGGCGAGCGGGCGGGAGCTACGGGAGCGGCTGCGAGGGCGTGTGCCGGACTACATGGCGCCGGCAGTAATAATGGTGCTTGAGCGTCTGCCGCTGAAGGAGAACGGGAAGGTGGACCGGTGGGCGCTGCCGGAGCCGCGCGAAGACGCCGCCGGGGAGTATGAGGAGCCGCGAGGCGAGTTGGAGAAGGCGCTGGCGGGCATCTGGGGGCAGGTGCTGGGTGTGGCGCGCGTGGGTAGAACGGCCCACTTCTTCGACCTGGGGGGGAACTCGCTGCGGGCGATGCAATTAATGTCGAGGGTGCGCGAGACGCTCGGGGTCAGTGTCGCACTCCGCACCGTGTTCGAGTGCCCGACGGTCGCCGAGCTGGCCGAACGTGTCGCGCCGTCGGCTCTGAAGGGGGCCGGGCACGACGCGCCGCCCATCGTGCGCGTGAGCCGTGAAGCGCCGCTGCCGCTCTCGTTCGAGCAGCGCCGCCTATGGTTCTTCGACCAACTCGTGCCGGGCAGCCCGCTCTATAACATCCCGGTCGCCTACCGCGTCCGCGGCCCGCTCGACGTGGCTGCTCTGGAAGAGAGCCTCAACCGCATCGTCGCGCGGCACGAAGTCCTGCGCACGGCCTTCACCGAAGTCGGCGGCGAGCCGGCGCAGGTCATCCGGCCGCACGCCGCCGTCCCCCTCGAAGTCGTGCGGCCGCGCGCCCGCGACGCGGGGGCGGACGAGGAGTTGGGCCGCCTCGTGCAGGAGGAGGGGCGGCGGCCGTTCGACCTCACGCGCGGGCCGCTGCTCCGCGCGAAGCTCTTCCGGAGGGACGAGCGCGAGCACGTGCTCGTGGTCACCATTCACCACATCGCGGCCGACGGCCCCTCCATCAACATCTTCATGCGCGAGTTGGCCGCGCTCTACGAGGCGCGCGTCGGCCGCGGCGAGGCGCGGCTGCCCGAGCTGCCGGTGCAGTACGCCGACTACGCGGCGTGGCAGCGCGGGTGGCTGCGCGGCGAGGAGATGGAACGCCAACTCGCCTACTGGAAGCGCCGGCTCGAAGGCGCGCCGGCGGCGTGCAGGCTGCCGACCGACCGCCCGCGCCCGCCGTCCCCCAGTTACAGGGGAGCCTTCCAGCGGTTCGAGGTCGGCGAGGAGGTCTTCGCCGCGCTCAAGGCGGTGGGCCGCGCCGAGAACGCCTCGCCCTTCATGACGCTGCTCGCGGCCTACGCGACGCTGCTCTCGCGCTACAGCGGCGAGACGGACCTGCTCGTCGGCGCGCCCATGGCCGGCCGCGGCCGCGCGGAGGTCGAGCGCCTCATCGGCTTCTTCACGAACACGCTGGTGTTGCGCGTGGACTTGTCGGGCGACCCGACCTTCCGCGAGCTGGTCGGGCGCGTGCGCGGGGTCTGCCTCGAAGCCTACGCGCACCAGGACGTGCCCTTCGAGAAGCTGGTCGAGGAGCTGCACCCGCAGCGCGACCTCAGTCGCTCGCCCATCTTTCAGGTGGCGTTCTCCTTACAGGACGCCCCGCCGGCGGCGCCCGCGGCGGCGGGCGTCACGCTCGAACCGAGTAACGTCGACATCCAAATCGCCAAGTTCGACCTGTGCCTGTACGCCCTGCCCTCCGAGCGCGCGCTCGGCGGCTTCCTCGCCGCCAGCCTCGACCTCTTCAGCCTTGAGACGGCGTCGCGGATGGTCAGGCATTTCGTCAGGCTGCTCGGCAGCGCCGCGGCGCGGCCCGACGCGCGCCTGTCGGCGCTGGAGATGTTGCTCGAAGAGGAGAGGGCGCTGCTGTCTCGGACGAGCGAGGTGGAAGAACTCGAAGGCAGCTTCTCGCTGTGAGGCGTTGGGGGCCGGCGCGCGCGGCGCCGGCTGAGTGGGGACCGCAGACGGAGTGGGGGAGAGATGAGCGTCAACAGCCTTGACTGCGTGGTGATCGGCTACAACGAGCTTCCGTTCGAACAGTACGAGCGCTTCCTGCGCAACTACGGCGAAGAGTCGGAGGCTTACAGGGACCTGAAGTTCAGCTTCGTCAACGTCGCCGGCAGGAAGCTCGACTACCCGGGCCTGCTCAACTACGCCGTGCGCGAGGCGTACCCGGCGGGCGGGGGCGCCGGGACGCCCGCCGAGTTCAGGTCCGGCGACATCCCCAACCTGGCGGCCGTCTACCTGACGAACTTCCTACGCCGCCACGGCTTCCGCGCCGACTACATCAACCTCTTCCAGCACGAGAAGGACCGGCTCGCCGCGCTGCTCGCCGAAGACCCCGCGTGCGTCGCCATCACGACGACCTTCTACGTCGTCAACCTGCCGGTCAACGAGATGGTCGAGTTCATCCGCCGGCACAACCCGCGCACCAAGATCGTCGTCGGCGGGCCGCTCATCGCCAACCACGTCAGGAACTACCAGGGCGACGCGCTCAAGCCGGCGCTCGCCGACATCGGGGCCGACGTTTACGTCATCGAGGGGGCCGGCGAGTTGACGCTCGCCGGCGTCGTCTCCTGCCTCAAGGAGGGCGGCGACCTCGCGGCCGTCCCCAACCTCGCCTACTTCGAGGGGGGCCGCCTGCGCCGCACCGCGACGCGCCCCGAGAACAGCTCGCTCGACGAGGACGTCATCAACTGGCTCGACTTCGCCGACCAGCGGCTCGGCCGCACCATCCAGACGCGCACGGCCCGGAGCTGCGCCTTCAAGTGCTCGTTCTGCAACTACCCGACGCGCGCCGGGGCGCTGACGCTGGCGAGCACCGAGGCCGTCGAGCGCGAGCTGGACTCAATCCGCGGGCTGGGCGACGCGAAGAACGTCGTCTTCATTGACGACACCTTCAACGTGCCCCTGCCGCGCTTCAAGGACCTGTGCCGGATGATGATCCGCAACGGCTACGGCTTCAACTGGTTCTCCTACTTCCGTTGCAGCAACTCGGACGAGGAGGCGTTCGACCTGATGGCCGAGAGCGGCTGCAAGGGCGTCTTCCTCGGCATCGAGTCGGGCTCGCCCGCCATCCTCAAGAACATGAACAAGGCGGCCACCATCGAGCGCTACGGCTACGGCATTGACCAGCTCCACCGGCGCGGCATCCTCACCTTCGGCTCCTTCATCGTCGGCTTCCCCGGCGAGACCGCCGAGACGGTGGGCGAGACGCTGAGCTTCATCAAGGAGCACAAGCCGACCTACTACCGCGCGCAGAGCTGGTACTGCGAGCCGGGGACGCCGGTTGACCAGCAGCGCGAGAAGTACGGCATCGAGGGCGAGGGCTTCGTCTGGTCGCACAACACGATGGACAGCCTGGAGGCGATGGACCACATAGACCGCATGTTCCTCTCCGTCAACGAGTCGCTGTGGCTGCCGCAGTGGTCCTTCGACTTCTGGATCATCCCCTACCTCATCGGCCGCGGCGTCACGCCCGAGGGGTTCAAGGAGTTCATGACTATGGCCGACAGGCTGCTGGGCACGGAGATCGCCGCCGTCCCCGCGGCCCAGAAGAGGCTCATCCAGCAGCAGAACCTCCAGGGCATCGTCAACGCCGTCAGGAACTGGAACCTGAAGTAGAGAGCCCGGCCGCGCGCCGCACACCCGAGGGAAGACCATGAACTCACCGGAGATGACGCTGCTCGGCGGACAACTGGAGCGGGAGAAAGAGTACTGGCTCGGCAAGCTGTCGGGCCCGCCGAGCCCGGCCGGGCTGCCGCTCGACTTCGCGCGCCCGGCGGGCGCCGGCCCGCGCGCGGGCCGGGTCGAAGCGACTTTCGGCGCGGCGACCGCGGAGAAGCTTTACAAGGCGGCCGGGGGCAACAGCTCGCTCGCCTTCGCCGTCCTCGTCGCGGCGCTGAAGGTCTGCCTCCACAGGTACACGGGCGAGGAAGAGATTACCGTCGGGACGGCCATCCACGCGCGCCACGCCGAGGACGCCGCGCTCAACCGCGTGCTCGCCCTGCGCGACTGCGTGAGCGGCTCGACCACGGTCAGGCGACTGCTGGCCGACGTGAAGCAGACGCTCGCCGGGGCCTACGCGCACCAGAAGCTGCCCTTCGCGCGGCTGTGCGAACTGCTCGGCGTGACGCCCGCGGACGAACGAGAGCCGCTCTTCGACGTCGTCATCCTGCTGGAGAACATCAACGACCCGTCGCACGTCGCAGACCTCAAAAACGACCTGACGCTCACGTTCTCGGCGGGCGAAAGCCGGCTCGCCGCCGCCGTCGAATACCGGCCCGAGCTGTTCGAGCGGGGCGCCGTCGAACTCTTCGCCCGGCGCTTCGGGCTGGCGCTCAACGCCATGCTCGACCACCCGGACGATGAGATCGGCGCCCTCAGCCTGTTCGCAGAGGGCGAGCGGGAGCAGTTGCTCTACGGGTTCAACCAGACGGCGAGCGACTACCCGCGCGACCTCACCATCCACCAACTCTTTGCGCGGCAGGCCGCCCTCACCCCCGACGCCGCGGCCGTCGTCTTCGGCTCCGACTCCCTCTCCTACCGCGAACTCGACGCCCGCGCCGAACTCCTCGCCGCGCGCCTGCGCGCCCGCGGCGTCGGCCCCGAGCGCGTCGTCGCCCTCTGCCTTGAGCGCTCGGCCGAGATGGTCGTCGCCCTGCTCGCCGTCCTCAAGGCCGGCGGCGCTTACCTGCCGCTCGACCCGGCCGACCCGCCGGCGCGCCTGGGCTGGCTGCTGGCCGACTCGGGGGCCATCCTCCTGCTGAGCGAGTCCCGGCTGGCGGCGCGACTGCCGGAGACTGAGACGCCGACGCTGCTGCTCGACGAAGACGCCCCGGACGTTTCCCCCGCGGGCGGCGCCGAGCCGGCTGCGGCCAACCCCCCCGAGGCCGTGGCGACGAACCTCGCCTACGTGCTCTTCACCTCCGGCTCGACGGGCAGGCCGAAGGGCGTCGGCGTCGAGCACCGCGCCGTCGTGCGCCTCGTGCGCGGGGCGGGTTACGCCGAGTTCGGCGCCTCCGAGGTCTTCCTGCAACTGGCGCCGCTGGCCTTCGACGCCTCGACCTTCGAGGTATGGGGGGCGCTGCTGAACGGCGGCCGCCTCGTCGTCATGGCGCCGGGCGCGCCCTCGCTCGACGACATCGGCGCGGCCGTCGAGCGGCACGGGGTGACGACGCTGTGGCTGACGGCCGGGCTCTTCCACCTGATGGCCGAGCGCCGCCCGGACGACCTGCGCGAGCTGCGCCAACTGCTCGCCGGCGGCGACGTGCTCTCGCCGCGCCGCGTCCGCGACTTCCTCGCCCGCTGCCCGGACACCCGCCTCGTCAACGGCTACGGGCCGACCGAGGGGACGACCTTCACCTGCTGCCACGAGGTGCGCGCCGCCGACGTCGGCGCCACCGTCCCTATCGGGCGGCCCATCGCCAACACGCGCGTCTACGTCCTGGACGGGCGGATGCGCCCCGTGCCGGCCGGGATGCGCGGCGAGCTTTACGTGGGCGGCGACGGGGTGGCGCGCGGCTACCTGGGCCGCCCGGCGCTGACGGCCGAGCGGTTCGTCCCCGACCCGTTCTCGGGCGAGGCGGGCGCGCGGCTCTACAGGACTGGCGACCTGGCGCGCCACCTTGCGGGCGGGACGTTGGAGTTCGTGGGGCGTGCGGACGGGCAGGTCAAGGTGCGGGGCTTCCGCGTCGAACTCGGCGAGGTCGAGGCCGCGCTGCGAGAGCACGCGGCCGTGAGCGAGTGCGCGGTGGTGGTGCGGACGGATGAGACGGGCGAGGGGCGGCTGGTGGGGTACGTGGCGCGCCGGGCCGGTCACGAGGTGAGCGGCGAGGAGTTGCGCCGGCACTTGGCCGAGCGCGTGCCCGGCTACATGGCGCCGGCGGTCATGGCGGTGCTGGAGCGTCTGCCGCTGACGGCGAACGGGAAGGTGGACCGTGCGGCGCTGCCGGAGGTGACGGCGGAGCGGCCGGCGGGCGCGGGCGAGAGGCCGGTAGGCGAGATGGAGGAGGTGATTGCGAGGCTTTGGGAGCAGGTGCTCGGGGTGGAAGGGGTCGGGAGGCGTGAGAGCTTCTTCGACGTGGGCGGGCACTCGCTGCGGGCCACGCAGTTGATGTCCAGAGTGCGTGAGACGTTCGGCGTCCAGATGCCGCTGGTCGTGCTCTTCGAGCGGCCGACGGTGGCCGAACTGGCCGCCGCCGTCGAGGACGCCTTGAGGGCCGGCGGCAGTCTGACGGCCCCGCCCGTCGCCGCGGCCCCGCGCACGGGCCCGATGCCTCTGTCATTCGCGCAGCAGCGGCTCTGGTTCCTGGACCGCCTGATGCCCGAGGCGGCCTCCTACAACGTGCCCGTGGCCTACCGCATCGGGGGGCGGCTCGACGTGGCGGCGCTTGAGCGCAGCCTCAACCGCATCGTCGAGCGGCACGAGGTGCTGCGCACCACCATCGCCGTCGTCGGGTCGGAGCCGTCGCAGATAGTCCGGCCCGAGTCGCCCCTCACGCTCGAACACGCGGACCTCGCCGGGCCGACGGAGGAGGCGCGCGCCGAAGCCGTGCGGCGTGAGATAGAGAGCGAAAGCCGCCGCACCTTCGACCTCGCCACCGGGCCGGTCGTCCGCGCGCGCCTGCTGCGGCTCGCCGAAGAAGAGCACGTGCTGGTCATCACCATGCACCACATCGTGGCCGACGGCTGGTCGGTCGGCGTGCTGGCGCGCGAACTCTCCGCCTTCTACGAGGCCGAGGCGCGCGGCGCGGAGGCGCGTCTACCGGAGTTGCCGGTGCAGTATGCGGACTACGCGGCGTGGCAGCGCGGTTGGCTTCAGGGCGAGGAGCTGGAGCGGCAGCTCTCATACTGGCGCGAACAGTTGGCGGGGGCGCCGACGGTGCTGGAGCTGCCGGCCGACCGCCCGCGCCCGAAGATGCAGACGGGGCTGGGCGGCGTCGAGCGGTTCGAGGTCGGAGGCGACGTGCTCGACGGCTTGCAGGCGGTCGGGCGCGAGGAGGGCGCGACGCTCTTCATGACGCTGCTGGCCGCCTTCGGGGTCTTCCTGTCGAGGTACAGCGGCCGGCAGGACCTTCTGATAGGCGCGCCGATAGCCAACCGCGGGCGCGAGGAGTTCGAAGGGCTCGTCGGCTTCTTCTCGAACACGCTGGTGCTGCGCACGCGCGTCGAGGATGACCCGTCCTTCCGCGACCTGCTCCGGCGCGCGCGCGCCGCCTGTCTCGGCGCTTACGCGCACCAGGACGTGCCGTTCGAGGCGCTGGTCGAAGAGTTGCAGCCCGAGCGCGACCTCAGCCGCTCGCCGCTCTTCCAGGTCGTCCTCACGCTACAGAACGCGCCGCTGAAGCCGCTGGAACTGGCCGACCTCGACGTCAGCCGGATGAAGGTGCACACGGACACCGCCAAGTTCGACCTGGGGCTCAACGTCTACGAAGAAGGCTCGGTTCTGGCCGCCAGTTTTGAATACAACCGCGACATCTTCGAGCCCGAGACGGTTCGCGGGATGGTCGAACGCTTTCAGATTCTGCTGGAAGGGATTATTAAAAATCCCGGGCAGGCCGTCTCCGACCTGCCCTTCGTGAAGCCGTCGCAACTGCAATACTACGTCGGCGAATGGAACGAGACGGCGGCGGCCTACCCGCTCGAACGCTGCGTCCACGACCTCATCGCCGAGCAGGCCGCGCGCACGCCCGAAGCGGTCGCCGTGGCGCACGGTTCTCAAAAACTCACCTACGCGGAACTCGACGAGCGCGCCAACCGCCTCGCGCATTATCTGGTCGCGCGCGGCGCCGGCCCGGGGTCGCGGGTGGCGCTGCTGCTGGAGCACTCGCCGCTGATGGTGGTGGGCGTGCTCGGCGTGCTCAAGGCCGGGGCCTCCTACGTGCCGCTGGAGCCGGGCCACCCGCCGCTGCGCCTCGCCTTCCAGTTGGAAGACTCCGGGCCGGCGCTGCTGCTCACGCAGCAGTCGTTGCTGGACGGCGTCGAGGCCGGGGGCGTGCCGGCCTTCCTGCTCGACGCGCAATCGGACGAGCTGAAAGGCTTTGAGGCTGTAGCGCCCGAGGTCGGGTGGGGGAGCGAGGCGGAGGCGTACGTGATTTACACGTCGGGCTCGACTGGCCGTCCCAAGGGCGTCAAAGTCTCGCACCGCTCGCTCGTCAACTACTCGTGCTGGGCGGCGGCCGAATACCTCGGCGACGGAGCCGACTCCTTCGCCCTCTACTCCTCGCTCGCCTTCGACCTCACCGTCACCTCCCTCTTCGCCCCGCTGCTGTGCGGGCGGCGCGCGGTCGTCTACGCCAGGGAGGGGCGCGAGTCGCCCGTGCTGCGCGTCTTCGAGGAAGGCGCCTGCGAGGTCGTCAAGCTGACGCCCTCGCACCTCGCGCTCGTGGCCTCGCTCGACAACCGGCGCTCGCGCATCCGCCGCCTCGTCGTCGGCGGCGAGGCGCTCACGGCCGACCTGGCTCGGCGCGCCTGGGAGTCGTTCGGCGGGAGGGTCGAGGTCGTCAACGAGTACGGGCCGACCGAGGCGACCGTCGGGTGCATGATCCACCGCTACGACCCGGCGCGCGACCGCGGCGCGCGCGTGCCCATCGGCCGTCCCGCCGCCAACGCGCACGTCTACGTCGTGGATGAGCGGGGGCGCGAGGTGGGCGAGGGCGTGGCCGGCGAGCTGGTCGTGTCGGGCGAGGGCGTGGCTGGCGGCTACCACAACCGGGCGGAGCTGACGGCCGAGCGGTTCGGCGACGACCCGTACCGGGCGGGGGCGCGGCTCTACCGGACGGGGGACGTGGCGCGGCGGCTGGCCGGCGGGGCGCTCGACTACCTCGGGCGGCGCGACGAGCAGGTCAAGTACCACGGCCACCGGGTGGAGCTGGGCGAGCTGCGCGCGGCGCTGAACTCGCACCCGGAGGTGCGCGACAGCGTGGCGCGGGTGGCTCGGCGGGCGGTGGCGGGCGGGGCGGAGGTCGAGGAGCTGGTCTGCTACTACGTGGCGCGGCGGGAGCTGGACGCGCGTGCGCTGAGGGAGCACCTGCGGGAGCGGGTGGTCGAGGAGACGCTGCCGTCGAGGTACGTGCGGATCGGGCGGGTGCCGCTGACGCTCAACGGGAAGGTGAACTACGAGGCGCTGCCGGACCCGTGGGCGGGCGAGGTGGGC
>DASVUF010000253.1:0-2376 GCA_036387195.1 Pyrinomonadaceae bacterium
GCCCCCGCGCCCGCGTATCGGAGTCCTTCTCAGGACTTCAGCGCGCGCCGGATTTCGGCGGCCGCCGCGCCGTCGGCGCCGGCGCGCCCGGCGATTCTGAGCGAGCGTTCGCCGAGCAGCCTGTAGACTTCGAGCGCGTCCGTCTCGCCGAGCCGGCCGAGCGCCGCGAGGTGCTTGCGGACAGTCTCGACGTCGCCGCGCGCGAAGCTGCCGGTGAGCGCGCCGCGCGTCGTGCGCGTCGAGAGGTTCCCGACGACGCTGCGCAGCAGCGGCAGCAGCACGGCCTGCGCGCGCCGCTCCGGCAGCCCGCAGCGCGCCAGCGTGTGGAGCGCCAGGTCGAAGAGCGCGACGACGTGGCCGGCCGTCATCACGGCCGCGGCGTGGTAAAGCGGCTTGTGGCGCGACTCGACCGCGAAGCTCTCGCCGCCGAGGTCGCGCACGACGCGACGCGCCGCGGCGCGCGCCGCCGGCTCGCCCTCGACGCAGTAGAAGGCGCCGCGCAGACGCTCCGCGCCCGCGTCGGCGTCGCTCACGGACGCCAGCGGGTGCATCGAGCCCGTCCGCACGCCCCGCGCGCGCAGGGGCGCGAGCGCCTCGGACGAAAGCGCGCCGCTCGCGTGCAGCGCCACGCGCGCGCCGAGCGACGGCAGCGCCGCCAGCCGCCCGGCCGTCTCCGCGACGAGGCCGTCCGGCGTCGTGATGAAGATGAGTTCGGAGGGCGGCAACCGCCCCAACTGGTTCGCCCCGAGCGCCAGCGCATCAAGCCCTGCGCGCCCCGCCGCCCGCCGCGCGTGCGCCGCCGTGCGCGAGACGAGCGCGCGCACCTCGTAGCCGCGCGCCGCCAGCGCCCGCGCCAGCGCCGTCCCCAGACGCCCCGCGCCGACGACGACCACGCCGCCCTTCGCGCGCGACCCGCCGCCGCGCGACGGCGCGGAGCCCCCGCGCGACGGCGCGGAGCCCACGCGCGAAGACGTTGAACCCACGCGCGAAGACGCGGAGCCCGCGCGAGACGAAGATGAAGGCGCCGCCCCGGCGCGTCGCGGAGACGGAGAGGCCGCCTTCGCGCGCGCCGAAGGCGGCGCCGGCGCCGCACGCGACGAAGGGGAGGCGGAACGGCTTTCGCGCTCCCCTCCCCTTTCGTTTCCGCCGGCGCCGACGCGGGCGGCCGTGCTTTTGACCTTCGCCTTCCGACTTTCGCCTTTCGCTTTACGGCGCATTCATCTCCGCCTTGGTGACCACCTCGATGAGCACGGGCTGCTCGGGCAGCTCGTCGAGCCACTGCTCGAAGCGCGCGCGCAGCTCGTCGCGCGTCAGCAGCCCCGAGTCGCCGTTCGGCGCGACGACCTTGACCGGCGGCGGCGCGGGCATTCTCCTGAGCGCGCGCTCGATGAGCCGCACGTCCGGCCGCGTGAAGCGCTCGGGCAGACGCCCCTGCGCGAAGGCCGCCGAGAGGACGCGCGCGCGCCGCGCGCCTTCGCCCTCGGGCTCGCGCCGCGCCAGCCCGTCGAGCGAGATGGCGAGCGTCGTCCCCAGCATCGAGAGCGTGCGGCGGTAGACCGCCAGCCCGCGCTCCATCAAAGCCTCAAGCTCCTGCGGCAGCTCGGCCAGCTCGGCCGCGCGCGACAGGCGGAAGCGGCACGCGCACGCCGGCTGCCCCGCGAGCAGGCGGCGCACGTCCGACTGGCACAGCGCCGCGTCGGCGACCCGCAAAAGCCCCTCCGCCTGGCGCCACACCTGAGAGCTGACGACGGGCAGCCGCGCCAGCGACTCGAACTCGCGCCAGCGCTCGCCGCGCCTCAGCTCGCGCAGCGCCTCGCGGGCGCCCGCGGCGCCGACAGTTTTATCATGGAGCGCGGCGTAATGCTCGCCGTAGCGCGCGCGCCACTCGCGCCACAGGCGCTCGAAGCGCTCGCGCCGCTCGCGGTCGAGGAAGTTGTTCGAGTCGTGTGCGAGGCCCAGCAGCTCGCGGCGCGCTATCTCAAGCTCGTCAACGCCGGTCGGCTCGGCCGCGACGAGGTAGGCGCGCACGCGCTCGCGCGCGGCGACCGTCTCGACGAAGCCGCAGAGGTCTTCGAGCACGAGGACGCGGCGCGCGAACGTCTCGGGCGAGTTGCGGAACGCTTCGGCGACGCGCGCCAGCGCCTCCTCCGTCGTCGCCTTGCCGGCCGCCTCGGCCTCGACGGCCGCGGCCGCGCGCCCGAAGCTCTTGCGCACCTCGGCCTCGGCCTTCCACACGCGCGTCGTCAGGCACGCGTCGGGCAGCGCGTCGAACCGCTGCTGGAGCCCGAGCAGCCGCCACTCCTTCAACCCCTGCGCGAGCGCCGCGCGCGCCTCGGCGCGCGAACCGCCGCCGCCCGCGAGCGACGGCCGCGAAGT
>DASVUF010000254.1:0-8877 GCA_036387195.1 Pyrinomonadaceae bacterium
CGCCGCACCCGCCCCCGCCTCCGGCAGCCGCCCCCTGTCCACCTTCCCCTGCGCCGTCAGCGGCAGCCCCTCCACCTCCACCCACTGCGAAGGCGTCATGTACTCCGGCAGCCTCCCCAACGCGTAGGCACGCAACTCCCCGGCCCAGTCCCAGCCTTCCCCGAACCCGGCGCCCTGCGCGCCTTCACCACCCTGCACGCCTTCACCGCCGCCCTGACCGCGGCGGAGCGCCACGTAAGCCACCAGCCGCTTCTCGCCCCCGGCCCCGCGTGCCGCCGCCACCGCCACCTCCCGCACCCCGGCGTGCTCGGCCAGCACCGCCTCCACCTCCCCCAACTCCACGCGGAACCCCCGCACCTTCACCTGCCCGTCGGCGCGCCCCACGAACTCCAGCTCGCCCCCGCGCCGCCAGCGCCCCACGTCCCCAGACCGGTAGTAGCGCTCGCCGCCCAGCGTCACGAACTTCTCCCGCGTCAGCTCCTCACGCCCGTGGTACCCGCGGCTCACGCCCGCGCCCCCGATGTAAATCTCGCCGGCCACCCCGGCGGGCGTCGGCTCGCCGCGCGCGTCCGCCACCCGCAGCCGCACGTTCGACAGCGGCCTCCCTATCATCTGCCGCCCCGCGCCGCCCGCGCCGCCCGCGCCCGCGCCGTCGGCGGCGTGCGAGGTGCAGATGATGGCGGCCTCGGTCGGGCCGTAGAGGACGCGCAAAGCTGTCCCGGGGAAGGCTTCGCGCATGGCCGCCAGCAGGTCGGGGCTCACCGCGTCGCCGCCGACGAACACCATCCGCAGCTTAGGCGGCGCGGGCCCGCTCCCATTGATGTTGACGCCGTGCTCCGCCGCGCGGGCCGCGCGCAGGTGCTCGACGACCTGCCGCATCAGGCTCGGCACCGCGTGCAGCAGCGTCGCCCCTTCCGCCGCCAGCCGCCCCACCAGCCGCTCGACGTCGAGCACCTCCTCGCGCCGCAGCAGCAGGCACCTCCCGCCCGCCACCAGCGGCGTCAGCGCCTCGAACAGCCAGATGTCGAACGAGTAAGACGCCTCGACCGGCATCACGTCCCCGGCCCCGAACCCGAACGCCCCCCGCGCAGACAGCAGCGTGTTGACCAACTGCCGGTGCTCGACCATCACGGCCTTCGGCCGGCCCGTCGTCCCCGACGTGTAGATGAAGTAGGCGAGGTCCGAGGGCGCGGCCAGCGGCCCGGGGTCGTCGGCGCCCTCGGCGGCTATCAGGTCGGCGTCGGCGTCGAGCCGCACGCGCGTCCCGCCCCCCTCGGGCAGGCTCGCCTCCAGACGGCTGTGGGTGAGCATGACGGCGGTCTGCGAGTCTTCGAGCATGAAGGCGAGGCGCTCGCGCGGGTAGTCCGGGTCTAAGGGCACGAAGACCCCGCCCGCCTTGAGAATGCCGAGCAGCCCGACGACCATCTCGAAGGAGCGCTCGACGCAGATGCCGACGCGCGTGCCGGAGCGGACGCCGAGCCGGAGCAGATAGCGCGCCAGGCGGTTGGCGCGGGCGTTGAGTTCGCCGTACGTGAGGCGGTCGCCGTCGAGCAGGAGCGCCACGGCGTCGGGCGTGCGCGCGGCCTGCGCCTCGAACAGCCGGTGCGCGGTGGTGTCGGTGTCGAAGCCGTCGGCGCGGTGTCCCCATTCGTCGAGCAGGAGGCGGCGCTCGTCGTCGTCGAGCAGCGGGAGGTCCGCGACCGGGAGGCTCGGGTCTTGCGCGACGGAGGCGAGGAGGCGGCGCAAGTGGCGCATCAGTTGAGTGACGGTGTCCCGGTCGAAGAGGTCCGTGTTGTACTCGACGAGGCCGTAGAGGCCCTCGGCGCCCTCCCCCAGCGACACGCCCAGATCGAAGTGCGTTGTGTGGTTCTCCGTCCCCAGCGCGCTCAGCGTCAACTCCGGGAGCGTGATTGACGCCTGCGGGGCGTTCTGGAGGGCGAACATCACCTGAAATATCGGCGTGTGGGCCGCGTTGCGCTCGGGCTGTAGCTCCTCGACCAGCTTCTCGAACGGCACGTCCTGGTGCGCGTAAGCGCCGAGCGCCACGTCTTTCACACGCCCGAGCAGTTCCGCGAAGGTCGGATTGCCCGACAGGTCGGTTCGCATGACGAGCGTGTTGACGAAGAAGCCGATGAGCGGCTCCGTCTCCGCGCGGTTGCGGTTGGCTATCGGCGAGCCGACGACCACGTCCTCCTGCCCCGTGTAGCGCATCAGCAGCGCCTGGAACGCCGCCAGCAGCGTCATGTAGAGCGTCACGCCCTCGCGCCGGCTCAGGGCCTTCAACTCCTCCGCCAACTCCGCCGGCACGTCGAAGCGATACTTCGCGCCGTTGAAGGTCTGCACGGCCGGCCGCGGCCTGTCTGTCGGGAGTTCGAGCACGGGCGGCGCGCCCTTCAGACGCTCGCGCCAGTAGGAGAGTTGCCGCTCCAACTCCTCGCCCGTCAGGCGCCTGCGCTGCCAGACGGCGAAGTCCGCGTACTGTATCGAGAGTTCCGGCAGAGGCGACTCTTCGCCCTTGACGAAGGCGGCGTAGAGCGCGGCCACCTCGCCCACGAGCACGCTCATTGACCAGCCGTCCGAGACGATGTGGTGCATCGTGAAGAGCAGGACGTGCTCGTCGTCGGCGAGGCGCAGGAGTTTGGCGCGCAGCAGCGGCCCCGCCGCGAGGTCGAAGGGCTTGCGCGCCTCGGCCTCCGCCAGCCGGCGCGCCTCGCCCTCGCGCTCGCCCTCGGGCAGCGCGCCGAGGTCTGTGACGGCGAGGGCCGCGGCGGCGTGCGGCTTGACCGTCTGCACGGGCTTGCCGTCAATGACGGCGAAGGTGGTGCGGAGGACTTCGTGCCGGCGCACCACCTCGTCGAGCGTGCGCCCCAGCGCCCGTACGTCGAGCCGCCCCGTCAGCCTCAGCGCGGCGGGCACGTTGTAGGCGCTGTTGCCCGGCTCCAACTGGTCCAGGAACCAGAGCCGCTCCTGCGCGAAGGAGAGCGGGAACGAGTTGAACTCGCCCCCCTTCTGCTTCAGGCGCAGCGCGAGCAGCGCGCGCTTCTCCGGCGAGAGGGAGGAGAGCCGGCGCGCCAAATCCTGTGAGTGGTCTTGTTTACTCATTGCGCGAATCGTCTGCGGGAAGCGCGCCCCCGAACCACGGCCGGCGGCGGAGGCCGGCGGTCGAGGCGGGGCTCGAACCCCCTGTGACTATTTGGGCGACTCCTGCGCGTGCGCCAGAGCGCGGGCGGGCGCGCCGGCGGGTTTGGGCTCCTTCAAGTCCACCTCGATTCCGCCGAGGGTCTCTTCGTAGGCGCGGTCGAACTCGGCCAACTGCTCCGGCGTCATGTATTCGCGCCAGCCGCCGACCTTGCCTTTGCGGATGAACTCGTCGCGCTTGATGCCGAGCAGCAACTCCTGTTCGGCCATCGGCGAGAACTTCGGCTCGTACTTCTTCATGTAGGCGAAGCCGCACCGCTCGACGATCTGCGGCAGGCGCTCCGGCGCGATGTCGAAGCCGCAAAACTCGATGACGCGCCGGATGGTCCCTTCGAGGTCGCCGGCCAGCTCCTCGTAGGTCAAAAAGAGGATGTTCGGGTCGGACCTGTGCGCGTACCATTCGGCGACGTGCTTGAACCACGAGCCGTGCATCACCTTGCCGGCGAAGAACATCCTGGCGAAGTCGTCGAACGAGCCCTTGTAGCCGCGCCCCGTCATCTCGTGGTGGTAGTAGGAGACGAGCACGTCCTTGCCGTTGCGCGCGATGTAGATGCACTTGGCCGGGCCGAGCGGCGTCCACTTGTAGCGGATGTGCGTCTTGAAGAGGCGCGGCGCCGGCATCCGCTCCAGCACGCCCGGCCCGGCGAACGCCAGCGCGTTCTCGAAGAACGGGATGTGCTGCGAGATGTGCGCCAGCTTCTCCATGTCGCCGTCGGACGTCAGCTGGTACATGATCATCTGCATCCAGGTCGTCCCCGACCGCGGGTAGCTTGAGATGAAGATGTCCGTGGGTCGCGGGACGAAATCGCAGTGCGCCTTCTTGTAGAAATCGAGGGACATGAAGACCCTCATGTAGACGCGGCGCAAGAGGTTGAGCGCGCCGAGCACGGCGCCCAGCGCCGCGCCGACCGCCCGCTTGTGCAGCGGCCTGCCCTTGGCGCCGCCGGGGTGTGAACTCATCGGTCAGATTCTCCTTTTGCTCTCGTCGGCCGCGGCGGCCGCGGCTCAGAGGTTGGCGCGGCGCGCCTGCTCGCGCTCGATGGCGTCGAAGAGCGCCTTGATGTTGCCGCCGCCGAAGCCGCGCGCGCCCTTGCGCTCGATAATTTCCATGAAGACGGTCGGGCGCCCGTGCAGGGGCTTGGTGAAGATTTGCAGGAGCTGGCCCCAGGCGTCGCGGTCAACCAGGATGTTGAGGTCGCGCACGAGCGAGGCGTCGAGGCTCAACTCGCCGACGCGCTCGGCGAGCGTTTCGTAGTAGGTGTCGGGCGTGTGCAGGAACTGGATGCCCTTGTCGCGCAGCGCCTTGACGGTCGTCACGATGTCCTCCGTGAGCAGGGCGATGTGCTGCGCCCCGGCCCCGCGGTGGAAGGCCAGGTACTCGTCAATCTGCGACTTGCGGATGCCGCTGGCGGGCTCGACGATGGGGAACTTGATGCTGCCGGTGTCGTTCTGCACCACCTTGGAGTTCATCGCGCTCTGCTCGGTCGCCACGTCCTCCTTGTGCGACTGGTGGAAGCCGAGCACGTCCTGGTAGAACTCGACCCAGCGGTCGAGTTGGCCCGCCTCGACGCCGACGGCGACGTGGTCAATGGCGACCAGGGCGTTGTCGGCCGGCTCCTGCCGCTGCGGGTTCGGCCGGTAGAGCGGGAGGAACGCCTGCGGGTCGTAGTCGCCGCGCTCGATGAACGAGTGCACGGTGTCGCCGAAGGTCTGGATGCTCGCCTTGACGACGCGCCCGCGCTCGTCTTCGAGCACGGTCGGCTCCAGGACGGGGCGCGCCCCGCGCGCGACCGCCTCGTGGAAGGTGGCGGCGGCGTCTTTGACGCGGATGGCGATGTCCTTGACGCTGTCGCCGTGCGTCTTGACGTGCTCGGCGATGGGGCTCTCCGGCTGGAGGGCGGAGGTCATCACGAGCCTGATGTCGCGCTGCTGCACGACGTAAGAGATGCGGTCGCGCGTGCCGGTCTCCAGCCCGGCGTAGGCGACGGCGGGCATGCCGAAGGTCAGGTAGTAGAAGAGCGCCGCCTGCTGCGCGTTGCCGACGTAGAATTCGACGTAGTCCACCTGGTCGAGTTGAATGGCGCCGCCCCCATCGGGACGTTCTCCCTGCCGCGTCTGAAGCTCCCCTTCACTAATCATCTGTCTCATTACTGGCTACTCCCTGTTCAGAGAAATCCTTGCGGTGAGATAGGCAGCCGGACTCTCCGTTTAGGCGCTGCCTGCGCTGTTGGGGGCGGGTCGTCGGCCGTCCGCCGGAAAGGCTTGCGCGCGGGGGGCGCCGCGTGGCCGCGCCCCCGCCCCAAGCGGAAACTCTCTCTGCCCGCCGCGGACTTCCGGGTTGTGGGGGAAACTCATGTGCCGCCGCCCCGCGGGGGCGCGCGGCGGACGACGAGGCGGGCGCGCCCGCCGCGGACGCGCGCGCTTTGGGGCCGCGCTCAGCCCACCTCGTCGTCGGTCTGCATCTCGCCGGCCAGAAGGGCGTTGACCTCCTCCTCGGAGAGGTCGCCCATCTCGGCCAGCAGTTGCTCGAAGCTCTTGTCGCCGCGCGGCAGCGCCGTAATCTGCTCGGCGCCGTCGTGCGGGCGCGACTCGTATTCGGCGACGGCCGCCGCGAGCCCGCCGACGGTCGGCGTCTCGAAGACGCGCCGCAGCGGGAACTCTATGCGGAACGTCTCGCGCAGGCGCGAGACGACCTGCGTCGCCAGCAGCGAGTGGCCGCCGAGCGCGAAGAAGTCGTCGTTGACGCCGACCTCCTCGACCCTGAGCAGTTCGGCGAAGATGCCCGCCACCTCCCTCTCGGCCGGGGTGGACGGCGCGACGTAGGCCGCCCTCGCCTCGGCCCGCGAAAGCTCGGGCGCGGGCAACCTCTGGCGGTCAACCTTGCCCTGCGGCGTGCGCGGCAGCTCTTCGAGCCTGACGAAGGCCGAGGGCGTCATGTAGTCGGGCAGCGAGCGCCGCACGAACTCGCGCAACTCGTCCACGTCGCCCGCCTCGCCCGGCTTGAACACGACGTAGGCGGCCAGGCGCGTGTCGCCGGGCGAGACTTCGCGCGCCACGACGACCGCCGTCTGCACCGACGGGTGCTCGCCGAGCGCCGACTCTATCTCGCCGAGTTCGACGCGGAAGGCGCGTATCTTCACCTGGTGGTCGAGGCGGCCGAGGAACTCTATGTTCCCGTCGGGCAGGTAGCGCGCGAGGTCGCCCGTGCGGTAGAGCCGCGCGCCGGCGCGCCCGCCGAACGGGTCGGGGATGAACTTCTCGGCGGTCACGCCGGGGCGGCGCAGGTAGCCGCGCGCGACGCCGCCGCCGCCCACGCACAACTCGCCGGGCACGCCGACGGGGACGGGGCGCAGCCGCCTGTCGAGGATGTAAATCCTCGTGTCGTTGATGGGCCGCCCGAGCGGCAGCACGGGCGAGTGGTAATTCACGGGCCGCTCGCCCACGCGGTATGTGAGCACGCCGCAGGTCGTCTCGGTCGGGCCGTAGTGGTTGAGGATGACGCAGCCGGCCTCCATCTCGCGCATGCGCTGCGCCCAGTCCCAGTGCGACGCCTCGCCGCCGACCATCAGGAGGTGGCGCGGGAGCACCTGTTCGGGGCGGGGCGACGCCTGCAAGGCGCCGAGGTGCGACGGCGCGACCTTGAAGTAATCAATCTCGTGCCGGCGGAAGTACTCGCCGAGCGCGTCCGGGTCGGCCACGCGCTCCTGCCTCAGGACGTGGAGCACGCCGCCCGTGCAGAGCGACGCGTACAGGAACGTGATGGGCGCGTCAACGGCGAGCGACTGGTGCAGGGCGAAGCTCGCGCCCGGCTTCATTTCGAGCCTTTCCAGAATGCCCGTCAGGTAGTGCAGGAGTTGACGGTGCTCGCCCGCCACGCCCTTCGGACGCCCCGTCGAGCCGGACGTGTAGATGAGGTAGGCCAGGTTGTCGGGCGCGGCGGCGGGCTCCGGGTTCAGCCCGCTCTCGCGGGATATCTTCTCCCACTCTTCGTCGAGGAGTATGACCTCGGCCTCGTGCCGCGGCAGTTTTTCGGCCAGCCGCGCCTGCGTCAGAATCAGGCGCACGCGCGCGTCTTCTATCATGTAGGCGAGGCGCTCGCGCGGCAGCGACGGGTCGGGGCCGACGTATGCGCCCCCGGCCTTGAGCACGCCCAGGAGCGCCACTATCTGCTCGGCCGAGTTCTCCATGCAGATGCCGACGATAGTCTCTGGGCGGACGCCCGCGCGCCGCAGGTAATGCGCCAACTGGTTCGCCCTGCGGTTCAGCTCGGCGTAAGTCAGGCGCGTGTCCTCGAAGACGAGCGCCGTCGCGTCGGGCGTCCGCGCGGCCTGCGCCTCGAACAGTTGGTGAACGCACCTGCCGCGCTCGCGCTCGGCCCCCGTGTCGTTCCACTCGACCAGCAGTTGCTCGCGCTCGGCCGCCGCCAGCAGCGGCAACTCGGAGAGGCGACGATGCGGGTCGGCCGCGACCCCCTTCAGCAACTCGCCCAGGTGCCCGACCATGCGCCCGATGGTCTGTTCGTCGAAGAGGTCGGCGTTGTACCTCAAGACCCCGCCCAGCCCCTCGTCCCCCTCGTGCATCAGGAGCGTGAGGTCGAACCTGATGGCGCCGATGTCGGTCGGCAGGTACTCCAGCTCAAGCCCCGGCAGCTCCAGCTCGCCGCCCGGCGCGTTCTGCAACGCGAAGACCACCTGGAAGATAGGCGCGTGGCTCATGTCGCGCTCGGGCTGTAGCTCCTCGACCAGCTTCTCGAACGGCACGTCCTGGTGCGCGTAAGCGCCGAGCGCCACGTCTTTCACGCGCCCGAGCAGTTCCGCGAAGGTCGGGTCGCCGGAGAGGTCCGTCCTCATCGCCAGAGTGTTGACGAAGAAGCCGATGAGCGGCTCGACTTCCGCCCGGTTGCGGTTGGCTATCGGCGAGCCGACGACCACGTCCTCCTGCCCCGTGTAGCGCATCAGCAAGGTCTGGAACGCCGCGAGCATGAGCATGTACATCGTCACGCCCTCGCGCCGGCTGAGTGTTCTCAGTTCCGCGGTCAGGCCCCCCGGCAACTGCACGCCCTGCACCGCGCCGCGCAAGGTCCTGACGGCCGGGCGCGGCCTGTCGGTCGGCAGCTCCAGCACGGGCGGCGCGCCAGCCAGCCGCTCGCGCCAGTAGGCGAGCTGCCGCTCCATCACTTCGCCCTTCAGGTACTCGCGCTGCCAGACGGCGAAGTCCGCGTACTGTATCGGCAGCTCAGGCAGGGGCGAAGGGCGGCCCAATACGAAGGCCGTGTAGAGCGTGGAGACTTCCGTCATCAGCACGCCCATTGACCAGTTATCCGACACGATGTGGTGCATCGTGAACAGCAGGATGTGCTCCGTCTCGTCGAGCCGCAGGAGTCTTGCGCGCAGCAGCGGCCCCGCCGCGAGGTCGAAGGGCTCGCGCGCCTCGGCCTCCATCAAACGTTGCGCTTCCGCCTCGCGCAGGTCGTGAGGCAGGTCGCGCAGGTCCCTCTCCTCCAGCGCCAACTCCGCCCCCTCGTCTATCACCTGCTCCGGCTCCCCGCCCGCCGCCTCGAACCTCGTCCGCAGCGCCTCGTGCCGCCGCACCACCTCGCCCAGCGCCCTCGCCAGCGCCCCCGCGTCCAAATCCCCGCTCAGCCGCACCGCCAGCGGCACGTTGTAGGCGTTCGTCCCA
>DASVUF010000255.1:0-21902 GCA_036387195.1 Pyrinomonadaceae bacterium
GGGGCCGACGGCCCGCGGCTGACGGCGCTTATGGGCGAGAGGAAGGACAGGGGGCGCGTGGTCTACAGCCGGCCGGAGGGCGGCGGGGACGACGCGCGCGCGGCGGCGTCGGCAGCGCCGGCGGGCGGGGCGCGCGCGACGGGCGCCTACGCGCCGCTGTGGCGGACGCTGGCGCCGCTGCTCGCGGGGTTCGCGCTGCTCGTCGGGCTGGTGCTCGGGCTCGGCACGCTGAGCGTCGGCCGCGTCCGCGGCCTCATCTACGACGCGCGCGATGACGACGCGCGCATCGCCGCGATGTCGAACGCGCTGCTCAACCTGCGGCTCGGGCTCAGCCGGCTCGACACGGAGGCGCGCATCCGCGGGCGCATCGAGGCGGGCACGGGCGGCGTCATGCTCCCGCCGACCGACCTCCGCCTGCGCAACGAGCGCGGCGAGTTCGAGCGGCTGCTCGCCGAGTTCGACCGCCTCCCGCTCGGCGACCCGGCGGGGAAGCGCGGCGCGCGCGAGCTGGCCGCGCGCTACGTCGAAATTACGAAGGACGCGCGCGCCTACTCGCTCGAAGGGTTCGAGGTCGCGCGCAGGCTGGACGAGCGACTGCGCGACCTGATGAAGGGCGTGGCCGAGGAGCGCTCGCGGCTCGACGAGCAGAGGCTCGACACGCTCAGGGACGCCGAGGCCGACATCAAGAACCTGATGTGGCTCGCGGCGCTGACGGGCCTCGTCGTCGCCACGGCCACCTTCCTCGAAGTCTGGCGGCGCTTCCGGCAGATGCGGCGCGGCTACGCCGAGCTGCGGCGCGAGCGGCAGTTCAGCGCGCAGATGCTCGAAGGCATGCCCTCGGCGGTGGCGGCCGTTGACCGCGCAGACCGCATCCGCTCGGCCAACGCGGCCTTCTTCGCGGTCTTCCCCGGCGCCGCGGTCGGCGCCTCCATCCACGACAAGTTCACGACGCCCGAGGGGCTGAAGCTTCTGGCCGCCGCCACCTCGACGCGCGCCCGGCAGACGGCCTACCGCGGCCGCTTCCAGATGTCGGCCGACGGCGGCGGCGCGGGCGAGCAGGTCTTCGACGTCTACTCGTCGCCGCTCGAAATAGACGGCGAGCTGGGGCAGTTGCTCACGCTGGTTGACGTGACCGAGGCGGCCGAGGCCGAGCGCGGCCTGCGCAGGCAGGAGGCGCTGGCGGCCGTGGGGCAGGCGGCGGCGCAGGTCGCGCACGAGATCAAGAACCCGCTGGGGAGCATCCGGCTCGGCGTCGCCATGCTGCGCGACATGACGCGCGACCGCGAGGCCATCACCACCATTGACCTCGTTGAGCGCGGCATCGAGCACCTGTCGAAGCTCACGCTCGACGTGACGCAGTTCTCGCGCCGGCGCCAACTGACGCTCGCCGCCGACGTGGACCTCGCCGAGCTTCTGAACGAGAGCCTCGACCTCGTCGTCGAGAAGCTGCGCGAGAAGCGCACGCCGGTCGAGCGGCGGTTCCCGGAGGAGCCGCTGCGCGGCGACTGGGACGAGGACCAGCTCCGGCAGGTCTTCGTCAACCTCCTCGCCAACGCCGTGGACGCGGGCGCGGCCGAGAGCCCCGTCACCGTCTCGGTCGAGCGCGTCACGCTCCCGGCGGGCGCGCGCGGCAACGGCGAGGGCGGCCGGCAGGTGGCGGGCGCGCGCGTCTCGGTCGCGGACCGCGGGCAGGGGATGGACGAGCGCACGCGCGCGCGCATCTTCGAGCCGTTCTTCACCACGAAGAAGAAGGGGACGGGGCTCGGCCTCGCCATCGCCAGGCAGATAGTCGAGCAGCACGGCGGCTCAATCCGCGTCGAGAGCGCGCCGGGCGAGGGCACGCGCTTCAGCATTGACCTCCCGCTCTCGCCCGAAGTCGTCTGAGCCGCCCCCCCAAGCCTTCGCAGAGCCGCCCGAGCCTTCGCCCAGACCTTCTTCGCTCAAGCCTTCTTCGCTCAAGCCTTCGACGCCGCGATGACCTCGGCGACCGCCAGGTCCGACTCCCGCAACTCGCCGACATCCTCCACGGCCCACCAGGCGGAGAGCACGGCCTGCGCCAGCCCCCAGCCGCGCACGCGCGCGCGTTCCAGCCCCAACTCGTCGGACAGAATCGCGACGCGCCGCTCCGTCACCTCGACGGGGCGCGGGAAGCCGAGGAGTTGCGGCAGCGGGTTGCGCAGCAGCGCGCCGACTTCGTAGGCGGGCTCGGCGACGAGCCCCTTGGGGTCAATGGCGAGCCACGGCGCGCGGCCGGCGGCCAGGACGTTGCCATGATGAAGGTCGCCGTGAATGAGCGCGGGCCGTGCGGCCGAGGCGAGCAGCTCCGCGGAGAGCGTCTCGGCCTCCTCCAGAAGCCTCGGCGGGAAGGGGCCGCAGCCGCCGCCGAAGCGCGCGCGCAGCTTTCCGAAGCCGCTGAGCCAGTCGGCGGCGGTCGGGAAGGCGTGACCCGGCGGGGCGTCGCGCCGGAGCTTTCGCATGACGCCGGCGGCCGCGGCCGTCGCCGCCCCGTCGTCCTCCTCGCAGAGCGCGACGAGCGACGCGCCCGGCTCAAGCCGCTCCAGCAGCAGCGCGCCCGACCCCGCGTCCGACCCGACGAGGCGAGCCGCGCCCCGCCCGTCGAACAGCCTGAGCGCCTCCGCCTCGTTGAGCAGTTCCGCCCCGGGCACGCCCAACTTCAGGACGAGCCTTTCGCCCCGCGGGCCTTCGGCGGGCGCGGCGTAGTTGTACGAGAGGGGCAAGAAGGGAGGGCCGACCTTCAGCGACCAGCGCGCCGCGCACCCGGCGACCAGCGACGGCAGCGCGCGCAGCCACGCGCGCCCCGCCTCGCCGTGGAGCGCCGCCGTCAGGCGCGCGAACTCTTCGGGGATGGGCGTCGGCGTGGTCACCGCGTCACGGCCGCGGCTCAGAGGGCGCGGAAGGCTTTGCGCGCGGCCTCGACGGTGCGGCCGAGGAGGTCGTCCGTGTGCGCCGCGCCGATGAAGGCGGCCTCGAACTGCGAGGGCGCGAGGTAGACGCCCTCTTCGAGCATCGCGTGGAAGAACTTGCCGTAGCGCGTGCGGTCGGACTTCGCGGCCGTCGGCCAGTCGTAGACTTCGGAGTCGGTGAAGAAGGTGGTGAACATCGAGCCGACGCGGTTCGTCACCGTCTCGACGCCGGCCTCGCGCGCGGCCTCGGCCAGCCCCTCGGTCAGGCGGCGGCCGGCCTCTTCGAGCCGTTCGTAGACGGAGCGGTCGCGCAGGCGGCGCAGGACGACCAGCCCCGCCGTCATCGCCAGAGGGTTGCCGGAGAGCGTGCCCGCCTGGTAGACGGGCCCCGCCGGCGCGACCTGCTCCATCAGGTCGCGCCGGCCGCCGTAGGCCCCGACGGGCAGGCCGCCGCCGATAATCTTGCCGAGCGTCGTGAGGTCGGGCGTGACGCCGTAAAGCTCCTGCGCGCCGCCGCGCGCGAGGCGGAAGCCGGTCATCACCTCGTCGAAGATGAGCAGCGCGCCGTGCCTTCGCGTCACGTCGCGCAGGGCTTGCAGGTAGCCCGCGCGCGGCGCGACGCAGCCCATGTTGCCCACGACCGGCTCGACGATGACGGCGGCGACTTCGCGGCCGTGCTCGTCGAAGACGCGTTCCAGCGCCCCGGCGTCGTTGAAGGGCGCGGTGATGGTGTTGGAGGCGACCGAGGCGGTGACGCCGGGGCTGTCGGGGAGCCCGAGCGTCGCCACGCCCGACCCGGCCTTCACCAGCAGGCTGTCGCCGTGGCCGTGGTAACAGCCCTCGAACTTGACTATCTTGTCGCGCCCCGTCGCGCCGCGCGCGAGGCGGAGCGCCGACATCGTCGCCTCCGTGCCGGAGTTGACCATGCGCGCCATCTCGATTGAGGGGACGGCGTCAATAATCTCCTCGGCCATCTCGACCTCAAGCTCGGTCGGCGCGCCGTAGCTCGTCCCGCGCCCGAGCGCGTCGCGCAGCGCGTCTATGACCTCGGGCGCGGCGTGGCCCAGAATCATCGGGCCCCACGAGCCGACGTAGTCAACGTAGGTCTTCCCCTCGACGTCGGTCATCGTCGCGCCGCGGGCCTCCGCGATGAAGCGGGGCGTGCCGCCGACGCCGCGGAACGCGCGCACGGGCGAGTTGACCCCGCCCGGCATCACCTCGACCGCCCGCGCGAAAAGCTCCTCCGAACTACGCCGCCCGTCCCCATGCGTTGCGCCCATGCGCCCATGCTAAATGCGCGGTCGGGGAAAAAGCAAAGGCGGCCCCGGCCCGGCTCACCCGAAGATGCTCCGCCAGCCGCGGTCGAGGGCGGGGCCGAAGAGGAAGGTGAAGATGGAGGGCGACTCGTGCGAGCGGTCGTAGCCGACCAGCTCGACGTAGGCGCGCCCCTTGACCGCGCGGTCGCCGCGCGTCCCCTCGACCGCGCAGGCGCCCTCCCAGTAGACGATCATCGTCGTGCCGCGCGTGTCCAGCTCCTGGTCGCGCAGGACGGGCTCGACCGTGACGTTGACGCCGAGGCGCGCGACGCGCAGCCGCCAGCCGCTCGGGTAGGTGGCGCCCGTGCGCGGGCTGCGCCAGCTCCCGGTCGGCTCCAGCTCGAAGTCCTCGCGCGCGAGGTGCGTGCGGCGGCCGTCGGCGGCGACGAAGGCGCCGCTGGAGAAGTCCGAGGGGCGGTCGTGGCGGTCGCGTATGTGGTAGACCATCAGCTCGGTGTCGTCGTCGAGCTGGAGGCTGAACCAGTCCCACCCGCGCTGGCCGTCGGTCGTCTTCCACGTCCCGAACTCCCTGTCCATCCACGCCGAGCCGCGGAAGCGCTCGGTCACGCCGCCGAGCGTCAGGTCGCCCTCGGCCTCCATCCGCGTGTAGGAGAAGTAGCGCGACGCCTCGCCGTGGTCTTTGAAGCTGACGCCCGCGCCCTCGTGCCCGTTGAGCGCGGCGGGCTTCGAGGGGCGCAGCGCCGCCTCGAAGGCGCCGCCGCCGGCGAGCGTCGCGCGCAGCAGGTGCAGCCCGTGCGCCTCGCGCACCGACCAGTCGCCGAGCCGCAGGTAGAGGCGGCGCGAGTCGGCGCGCGCCGGCGGGTCGAACAGGCCGTTGGCGCTCTTGCGGTGCTCGTAGACGAAGCGCCCGCGCGACTCGTCCGTCAGGGCGAAGTGCGCGAGGTAGAGCGGGTTGCCGATGAGGCGGAGCGGGATGACGCCGAAGCGGTCGAGGTCCGTACGCCGCTTGAAGAAGACTAGCTCGAAGCCGAAGCGGCGTCCCGAGTCGGTCCGCAGGTGCCCCGTGTAGTACCACCACTCGGTCTGCGCGACGGCGTGCGCGTAGAGGTCGCGCGGCAGCTCGACGCCCGCGTGCTCCGTCCCGTCGCGCAGGCTGGAGGCCGGCCCGACGACGGCGTCCGCCAGCCCGTCCAGAACGCTCGCCGCCGCCTGCTCGACTGTCTCGATGAGATTGGCGCTCATAACCGTCTTCTTAAACCCCCCGAAAATGTTTCCCGCATGCTAGACGCGCGGCGTCGCGAAAGTGTGCGCCATTCTTAAAGCCTGGGTGGAGACGCGCGGGCGCGCGCGGGCCGGCGCGGGCTTCAGATGCGCTCAAGCTCTTCGGCGGGCTCGACGAGGAGCGTGCGGAAAGAGGAGAGGTAGACGAGGCCGGGCGCGGCGCCTTTGGGCTTGGAGACGAACTTGCGCTGCGTGTAGTTGACGGCGACCTTGCCGTCCTTGCGCGCCTGGCTGAAGTTCGCGGCGAGGCGCGCGGCCTCGACCAGCGTGCGGTGCGGGACGGCCTCGTCGCGCGAGCGCGCGCGCACGACGACGTGCGAGCCGGGGTAGTCGGCCGCGTGCATCCAGGTGTCGTAGGAGCGCGCGACGCGGAAGGTCAGCTCGTCGTTCTCGCGCGCGCCGCGGCCGACGACTATCTCGTAGCCGTCCGACGAGCGGTAGCGCCGCAGCGTGCGCCCCTTGTCCACGGCGTTCTTCTTCGAGCCCTTCGCGCGCGCCGCCGTCTTCGCGCGCGCCGCGTCGGGCCTCGCGCCGGTTCGCGGCTGCTCGCCCGCGAGCGCCGCGAGCGCCGATTCGTCGCGCGCGGCGACGGCGCCCTCAAGCTCCTCAAGCCTTGCTTCGAGCGCGGCCAGCTCGGGCCCGACCTTTTCGAGCCGCTCGGAAATCTCGCGCGCCGCGCGCTTGGCCTTCGTGTAGCGCGCGAAGCGGCGCGCGGCCTCATCCTGAAGGCTGCGGTTCTCGTCCACCTCCAGCTCGATCGTCGGCGCGTCCTCGGCGTAGAAGTCCGTGAGGCGGACGCGGCCGCCGTCGCGCACGGCCGTCCCGACGTTGGCGAGCAGGAGGTCGCCGGCGCGCTTGTGCTCGTCTGCGTCGCCGTGCGCGGCGAGGTCGCGCGCGAGGTTGTCGCGCAGCTTCCGCAGCGAGGCTATCTGCTGCCGCAGGCGCGCGCGCGCCGACGCCGCCCGCGCGTCGAAGGCGCGCTCCGCGTCCTGACGGACGAAGTGCCGGTCGAGCGCCTCGGAGAGTGAAACGAACCCTTCGCGCGGGATGTCGGGCGGCCTGCCCTTCGTCTTCGCCGCGCCCCCCGTCCTCGCCTCGCCCTGCGTCGTCGCTCCGCCCTCCGTCTTCTCCTCGCCCTGCGTCGTCGCGCCCCCCGTCGTCGCTTCGCCCTCCGCCGCGGGACGTCTCTGTGGGGGCTCGTAAACGTCGCCCTCGGCCTGACCCTCGCCGCGCGCGGGGCGGAGCGAGGCGACGACGCGGCCGCCCGCGCCGAGCAGGAAGAGGTTCGACGTGCGCCCCGTCAGTTGCGCGACGAGCGACGCGTCGCGCTCGGCGCCGGCGGCGTCCGGGACTGCGAACCCGAAGCGCACGACGCGCTCGCCCTCGTCCTTCGTGAGCGTCAGCAGCACGCCGCCGCCGAGCGCCTTGCGCAGGATGAGCGCGAAGGGCGAAGGCGTCTGCGCCGCCCGCTCCAGCTCGCGGACGCTGCGCGCTATCAGGTGCAGCCGCGGCCGCCCCGGCTCGGCCGACAGCAGCAGGTAGCGGCCGTCGCCCGTGCGGAAGTCCACCGCCAGCGTCGCGCCCGAGAGCTGGAAGATCTTGCCCCACGGCCGCCCGAGGAGCGCCGGCCGCAACTCCTCGAGGACTTCGCCGATTAACTGTTCGTTCATCCGTCCACGCGCCTGAAAGGGTCTCGCGCAAAGGCTAACAGAGTCCGCCCCGCGTACAAAAAGGGCGCGCCCGCAAAGCAGACGCGCCCCCCTCGTGTGCCGTTCCGAAAAGTCTACTTCCTGACGACCACCGTGCCGGAGAGGAGGTCGTGCGCCGTGCGCCCCTCGGCGTCGAAGAGCGAGTAGAGGATGCCGAGGCCGCAGGTCGCCAGCGAGAGCATGTAGGCGAACGCGCGGCGCATGCACTGGCCGGTCGTCGGGACGCTCGCCTTACGCGCGTCCACGGCCAGCAGCCCCAGAAGCTTCATCCCGAGGGTGCGCCCCGCCAGCGCCACCGAGCAGGTGTGGTAGAGGAACATCACCAGCCCCGCGATGAGCGCCATCGAGCCCCACACGCGCTGGTCGCGCCAGTTGCCGATGCTCAGCTCGATGGCGGCCGCGAACGGCGCGCAGAGGCCGGCGACGGCCAGCAGGTCTATGGCGGCGGCGGCGACGCGCTTCACGCGCGGCGCGCGGTCGTCATAGGTCAGCTCCTTCTCCTCGACCTTCGGCAGCAGCTCGATGCCCTGACGTTCGAGCCAGAACTCGTCGAGCACGCCCGAGATGTGGCGCGGCTGCCGCGACCCAGCCTCCGTCTCCGCGGACGCGGAGGCGACGGCCGTCTGCGGCGCGGGCCGGGACGCGGCCTGCGCCGCAGGCTGTGAAACCTCGACCCTCGGGCGCGTGGCTTCGGCCTTTTTAACCGTCTCGACTTTAAACGTCTCTGCGGCGGTTGTCGCGGGCTCCCCGGTCGCGTCGTTCGCTTCGGTCGCTTCGGTCGCTCCGGCCGCGCGGGGGGGCGCGGGGGGGCGCGTCGCAGCCTTGCGCGCGGCGGGCGCTTCTGCCTCGGGCGCGGCGACGGCCGCCGCCGGCGCGGCCTCGGAACCCTGCGGCTGCGGCGCCGGCTCGGCCTTCGGGGACTGTTTGGGCTGGACGACGACGAGCGGCGGCGGCTGCGGCGGCGCGACCGCCTCGGCGACCTGCTCGGGCTGCTCCTCGACGACGCGCGCGGCGGCCGTCTGCGCGCGCCCCGAGCCGTGACGCGCGACGTGCTGCGCCTGCGCGTTGGCGCGCGCTCGCTCGATGCGGCGGAGCGCGGCGGCCACGATGGGGTTCGGCTCCGGCCCGTCGGGCGTCGGCACAAGGCCGAGCTGTTTGGCGGCCGACTCAGCCTGCCGGGCCGCGGAAGTCTTCTCCTCCGTGGCGGGGACGGCCTGCCCCGGCGCGGGGCGGCGCGGGGACTCTTCGCCGTCGAAGTCGGCTTCGCGCGCGCGCCGCTGCTGGATTTCGCGGAAGCGCTCGCTCAACTCCTTCCGCCACGCGGGGCGGTTGCGGTTGACGCCGGGGAATTCGATGAGGGTCGAGCCGTTCGCGCCCTGCGCGGCGCGGGTCGTCGCGTTCGAGTTGTCGGTCATAGCGGGAGCGTCGGCCTGGGGCGCCTCTGAAACTTCCAAAACTTCTGCCTCGGGGGAGACGTCTTTCGACGCCGGCGCCGCCGCCCTGCAACGCGGGCATCCGTCGAGCGTCTCGGGGTATTCCTCGCTGCAAGCGGCGCACTGCATCGCTAGGGGCGTTGCCTCCGGGTCGTCTGCGGTTCTTGTTCGAGGGGCGACGGGCGCAAGCCTGTAAATCCATGCCCACTGCGGAGTCGCGGCGGATGCTATCAGAAGTTACTTTAAGTCGTCAACCAGAAAATGTACAAGCCACTGTATTTGGGAGGCGGTGAGGGCACAATATTTGGGGGAGGGGCGGGGCTCGGGGCCGGCGGCGGGGGGCGGCTCCGGCTAGCGCAGGAGCGTGCCGATGCGCCCCCAGCGCGTGTTGTTGAAGAAGTCGCTGACGAAGCCGAGGCCGCCCGGCGCGCGGCGCGCGCTCTCGTCGTAAGACCAGATGACGAACATCGCGCGGCCGACGACCAGCTCTCGCGGGACGGTGCCCCAGAAGCGGCTGTCTTTGCTGTTGTCGCGGTTGTCGCCCATCATGAAGTAGTGGCCCTCGGGGACGCGGAACGGGCGGCGGATGGCGTTGACGAAGCCGCTCTCGTTGGGCGCGGGCGAGTAGTAGACGGTGTAGGGCTCGTCGCCCTTGCGCGGCGCGGATTCGAGCCGCTTCAGCTCCGCCTTGTCGTTGCCGAGGTTGCGGTCCAGGGCCCGCACGCGGTGCTCGGGCAGGAGCTTGCCGTCCACGAGGATGTCGGCGCCGCGCACCTCGATAGTCTCGCCGGGCAGGGCGATGACGCGCTTGATGAAGAGCGTCTTGTACTGGACGATGCTTTCGGAGGGGACGGACTCGGCCGGGTACTTGAAGACGACGATGTCGCCGCGGCGTATCTCGCGCTGCGGCAGGAAGGGGAGCGAGGGGCCGGGGCCGAAGATGAACTTGTTGATGAGGAAGCGGTCGCCGACGTAGACCGTGTTCTCCATCGAGGCCGAGGGGACTTCGGCCGCCTGCGCGACGAAGGTCATGAAGAAGACGGCCATGACGAGCACGACCGCGGCCGACTCGGCGTACTCGCGCAGCAGCCCCCGCGTCGGCCCCGCCGGGCGTCCTTCTTCGGGCCCGCGCTCGTCCGCCGACGGCTCCTTCTCGCTCTCCTCTTCCACTGTCGTCGCCAACTGTGCGCGCCTTTCTGCGCGGCCGCCCGCGCGCTAGAGCGGCCGGCGCCCCGCGAAGCCGGCTTCGAGGTCGTGCCACCACTCCAGCGTGTCGCCCTCGCCCATCTGCCAGCAGAGCAGGACGACGCGCCCTTCGCGCATCGTCGGGAAGTCTATGAGCCCGCGCTCGTAGTCCTTCATCTGCACGCCGAGCGCCTCAAGCTCGCCCGACGCCTCGGCCAAATCCGTCAGCGCCAGCACGTAGTCGGGGCCGCCCTGCATGCCGCCGCCGCCGCGCGCCGCGCCCTCGGCGGCCGCCCGCGCCGCGGCCTGCGCCGCCGACACGCGCCGGTACGCCCGCTGAATCCTGCGGACGATGCCCCGCACGGTCGGCAAAAGCGAGTTCGCGTCTTCGACGGTGAAAAGTTTCATAGGATAAGAGGCCGTCGCATCTGGCCTTCGGCCGCCGGCCGCCCGTCCGCCGGGGCGGCCTTTATGTTTTCAGCCGGCGGCCGGAGGCTGAAAGCTGACGGCTAAAGGCCGTCGGCCCCCCCTCACTGGTCATCCGTGACGCGGATGAAGTTCGGGTTGTTGCGGCCGCGGTCGTCTTCGCGCGCGCGGCCCGGGACGGCTTCGAGCTGCGGGACGGCCTCGTCGAACTCTTCGGCGCGGCGGGCGACGCCGGCCTCGTCGTCGGCGCCGTTCATCACGTCGCGGACGTGGGCTATCATCTCGTCGGCGGAGGGGCCCGGCGCGGCCGGCGCGTGGGCGGCGTAGGCGTTGGCGGCCGGCTGCTGCTCCTGCTGGTGCGCGTGGTTGTTCTCGTAGTAGCGGTGCGAGTGCGCGGGCTCCTTGCGCACCTTGTCGGCGATGTCGCCGAGGTCTATGAAGTAGTCGGCCACGTCAATCAGCTTCGGCGCGGTGTTCGAGCGGAAGCCGGCGACCTCGACGCGGCAGCCCTTGTAGGCCACGGCGTTGACGGCGTAGACGAAGTCCTCGTCGCCCGAGACGAGCACGGCCGTGTCGTAGCGCCCGGCGAGGCTGAGCATGTCCACGGCGATCTCCACGTCGAGGTTGGCCTTGCGCGTCCCGTCGTAGAAGGTCTTCAGCTCCTTGTGGATGACGCGGAAGCCGTTGCGGCGCATCCAGAGCAGGAAGCCCTGCTGGCGCTCGGCGCCGACGTCCACGCCCGTGTAGAAGAAGGCGCGCAGAAGCCTCCCGTCGCCCAGGAGGACGCGCAGGAGCTTGTTGTAGTCTATGTCAATGTTGTGGAACCGCGCCGCGTGAAAAAGGTTGTTGCCGTCAATGAAAACCGCCACCCTGCCTCTGTAGCCTAACTGCCAGGAGATGTTGTTAGTCGGATCATAATGCATGCGAAAGACACCCCATTCGAGTTTCTGATTCACGAGATTTCAAACATCGTCTAGGACGGAACGCCGCGCCCCTATACCGTAACTCAACACACGACGACGGGCTGCGGCAAGTTATTTAAACACGAACCTCAGCGGCGCGACAACAGGAGGGGGCGCGCAGCAGCGGGCGGGCGGTGAACGGCAGGCCGCGCCCGGCGGCCGTTGACGCCGGAGGACGACCGCCGGGTCGGAGAAGGTGCCCCTACCGGCCGCCGGCCGCTTCCTGACTCTGCGTCGCCCCGAGGAGGTCGCCGGTGGCGGCGTCCACGTAGACGAGGAGCGGCGTCCGGGCGTCGCCGGCGGCGACCTCCCAGGCGACGTGGAGTTCGAGGCGCGGGGCGTCGGCCGAGTCGCGGCGGACGGGGAAGACGACGAGCTGGCGCGCGGCCGGGGCCTCGGCCTGCGTGACGGCGAGCGTCTGCTGCGCGCCGGCGCGGTCGGTGTAGGTGACGGGGCGGTTGACGAGCGCGGCCGCCGCCTGCTCGGCAGTCAGGGTCTTGGGGACGGCGGCCAGCGTGCGCGCCAGCGCGTCGGCGCCGGGGACGGCGGTGCTCGACAGGCCGACGACACGCAGGTCGGGCGTGAAGGTCACGGCGACCTCGCCGTAGCCGTTGCGCAAAGGGTAGGCGAAGGGCTTCTGCCGGTAGAGCGCGCGCCGCGCGCCGCCGCCCGCGGCCGGCGCGTCCGCGACCTCGACGAGCGAGAGGTGTTTAAGGTTGACGCCGAGCAGCGGCGCCGCCGTCGTCAGGAAGCGGCGCAGCGACTCGCGCGTCTCCGACTCGGACTGGCTCTGGTCGTCCTCCTCGACGACGAGCGGCAGCCGCGGCAGGTCGCTCAGACCAGCGGGGAGCGACGCGAGCGTCGCCGTGACGGGGCGCAACTCGGGCGCGGGGCCCGCGGCGGCGGCCTGCCCGCCGACGATTGTCTGCCAGTTGGCGAGCGCGGCCGTGCGCCGCTCGTCGCTGGCCGCGAGCACGGCGAAGGTCGGCGGGGCGGTCGCGCCCGGGCGCTCGGGGCTCGCCGTCCGCGCGGCCGAGGCGCACGCGCCGAGCAGGAGCGTTGAGGCGGAGAGCAGGAGCGCGGGCGCGATTCGTCGGGCGTGGTTCATGTGCGTGCCTGGAGCGTCGAATATAATGTTGATGGGGAAACGGTCGGGAGGGATTATACTCGACCGCGCGGCGTGGGCAATCGTTTCCGGCGGCGGAAATTCGAGGGGAGGCGCGGGGGCGCGTGGCTCGGGAAGAGGAGTTCGAGAGGTTGGGCCGGCTCGAAGGCGCGAGGCGCGACGACGCGGCGCGCCCGTTCGAGCCGGGGCAGATGGTCGCGTGCGACGAGTGCCTGCGCGCCAACCCGCCGACGCGCCTGGCCTGTCTCTATTGCGGCGCGACGCTCCCGGCGAGCGCGCAGAGCGCCGCGCTGCGCCGCCCCGCGCTGAAGCAGCTTGAAGAGTGGGAGCACGGCTTCAACGTCGTCACGCTCGGCCGCGCGCCCGGCGCGCTGACGTCGGAGGCCGCCGAGGACGCCGCCGCGCTGCTGCGTCTGGACGTGGGGGCGCTCAAGGAGATGACTTTGGCGGGCCGCTCCATGCCGCTGGCGCGCGCGGCGTCGGCCGACGAGGCGTGGCTGGTCGTCGAGAAGCTGCGCGCGCTCGGCCTCAACACCGAAGTCTTTCCCGACGAGGCGCTGGCGCGGCGGCCCGCGCGCGTCCGCGCCTTCGAGTTTGAAGACGACGCCCTGGTCTGTCGCGCGGGGCCGGCCGTCCCGCCGCGGCGCGTGCGCTGGTCGGAGGTGGCGCTCGTCGTCACGGGGCGCGTCGTGTCGAGGCGCGTCGAGGTGGCCGAGCGCAAGGCGGGCTTCGGCAGCCGGAGCGAGACGGTCGAGACGCGCGAACTCGCGGCGGACGACGCGGTGCTCGACCTCTACACGGCCTTCGGCGAGGGGCACGACGCTGCCGGGGCGGAGGACGCCGGCTTCCGCGTCATGGCCGGCGGCTTCGACTACTCTTGCCTCAGCGGCGAGAAGGGGCTGCTGGCGGCGGAGAACTTCAAGGCGCTGGCGGCGGCGCTGCGTGCGCGCGCGACCTCCGCGGCCTTCGACGAGGAGTATGCACGACTGCGTCCGTTGCTGTCGGACGTGTGGCCTTCGGCGGAGCGCACCGAGTCGCTCGGCCTCAGGCGCGGGCGCGCCGGGCGCATGAACACCGAAGCCGTGACGACGGTCAGCAACGAGGGGC
The DNA here is from genome assembly GCA_036387195.1 of Pyrinomonadaceae bacterium. Classification (GTDB taxonomy): domain Bacteria; phylum Acidobacteriota; class Blastocatellia; order Pyrinomonadales; family Pyrinomonadaceae; genus QHXN01. The sequence goes on from DASVUF010000255.1 coordinate 13,431, forward strand.
AGTTCACGCGCTACGCGCGCCTCCGCCACCTGCTGACGCTGCGCGCGCGGGCGGAGAGCTTATGAAACCACACGGCGGGAACAGACGCGGCCCGGGGCGGCGTGAGGGCGGCGGCGAGCGCGAACGTGAGCGCGGCGGTGGCGGCGGCGGCCAGCGTGAACGCGGGGGCGGCCAGCGTGAACGCGGCCGCGCCTCCGACGAGCGTCCGCGCGGGCTCGCTTTCAACGACCGCGGGCGCGAGCACGGTCAGGAACGAGGCCCGGAGCGGACTCAGGAACGGACTCGGGAACAGAGCCGCGAGCGAAGCGCCGGCAGAAGTCACGAGCGAGGCGACGTTAGAAGTCACGAACGAAGTTCCGACAACAGAAGTCACGAACGAAGTTCTGACAATAGAAGTCACGAACGAAGTTCTGACAACAGAGGTCATGAACGAAGCTCTGACAACAGAAGCCGCGAACGGAGTTTCGACAACAGAAGCCGCGAGCGAAGTTCCGACAGGGGGCGCGACAGGAGCGAGGCGCCGCGGCGTCACGGCCGTCAGGACGACGCGCGCGCCGAGTCGCCGGGAGAGCGCGTGGCGCGCGCCTTCGGCCACGGCGGCGAGCGCGGCCGTCCCGCCCCGCGCCCTGTGTCCGCGGAGCCGCGCGAGCGCACGCATCCGGAGCCGCGCGAGCGCACGCATCCGGAGCCGCGCCCGGAGCCGCGCGAGCGTCCGGAAGCCGCGCGCGCGCGGACGGAGCCGGACGACGGCGCGCACGTCTTCGGCGTCCAGCCCGTCCTCGAAGCCTTGCGCGCGGGCGCGCGCCCCGTCGAGCGTCTGACCGTGGCCGAGGGCGCGCACGAGTCGCGGCTGCGCGAGATTCTTGAGATAGCCCGCTACGCCGACATCCCCGTCCGGCGCGTGCCGCGCGCCGAGCTGCAACGCATGGCCGCGGGCGCGAACCACCAGGGCGTCTTCGCCACCATCGCCGCCGCGCACTACACGCACGCCGGCGACCTGCTCGACGCGCTCTCGGCGCGCGTCGGCACGGACGACCCGCCGCTGGCGGTCGTGCTCGACGGCGTCGAAGACCCGCGCAACCTCGGCGCGGTCATCCGCACGGTCGAGTGCGCCGGCGCGCACGGCGTCTTCATCCCCGAGCGCCGCGCCTCGGGGCTCACAGAGACGGTGGCGAAGGCCGCCGCGGGCGCGCTCGAATACGTGCCGGTCGCGCGCGCCGCCAACGTCGCGCGGCTCATCGAGGAGTTGAAGGGGCGGGGCGTCTGGACGATCGGCACGGCGGCCGAGGCCGAGACGTCCTACGCCGACTGGGACTGGACGCAGCCGTGCGCGCTGCTGCTCGGCGGCGAGGGCGAGGGCCTGCGCCGCCTCGTGCGCGAGCGCTGCGACGTGCTGGTCAGCGTGCCCCTGCGCGGCCGCATCGAGTCGCTCAACGTCTCGGTCGCCGCAGGCGTCGTCCTCTACGAGGCCGTCCGCCAGCGCGCCGCCCGCCGACGCGCCGCCGACGTCGGAGCCGGCGACGAAGTGACGTTGACGAGTGACGGGTGACGAGCGGTGAGAAGCCCTCGGCTGTCGGCTGTTAGCTTTAACCGACCGCCGGCAGTTAACGGCTAAAAGCCTTCTCATCACTCGTCTTCTCCAAAGGAGGTTGCCCCGAGATGTTCTGTCCGAGGTGCGCGACGCAAAACGCGGAGGACGCGAAATTCTGCCGGTCGTGCGGGACCGACATCAGCCTCGTGCCGCAGGTGTTGACGGGCGCGCTCGCCGAGCGGCTGGCCGCGGCCGACGAGCCGCGCCACGGGCGGCGTCGTCGGCGCGGGCGCGGCGACAGGGAGCCGCCGAGCATCGAGCGCGCGGTCAAGAGCCTCTTCATCGGCGTCGCCTTCATCTTCATCGCCTTCGCCGTCAGGACGTGGGGGCCGGGCGGCTCGGTCTGGTGGTTCTGGATGTTCCTGCCCGCGGCCGCGATGCTCGCCGAAGGCGTCTCGACCTACCTGCGCCTCGCGTCGGAAGGGAAGGGCGCGCCGCCCGCGCAGCCTTACGCGTCCGCGCAGGCGGCCGTCCAGCCGCCGCGCGCGGCCTCCGCGCTCCCGCCGCGCGACACGGGCGAGATGATTCCGCCGCCGAGCGTCACCGAAGGCACGACGCGCCACCTGGGCATCCCCGTCGAGCGCGAGCGCCGCGACCTCTGAACGCGCCCGCCGCGAGCCCCGCCCGTGCCCCGCGCGCGCCGCGCGTGTATAGTCTGACGCAAGGTGTCGGAGCGAGGAGAGACGAGGGTGACGCGGGTCTGCGTCCCCGTCTGCGTCGGGCGCGCGGACGAGCTGCGGCCGGCGGCGGCGCGGGCGGCCGGGCTGGCCGACGTGGTCGAGCTGCGGCTCGACTGTCTCGGCGAAGAACAGCTCGCGGCCGCGCTCGCACAACTCCCCGCGCTGCTCACAGAGACGGGCCGCGCCTTCATCATCACCAACAGGCCGCGCGAACAGGGCGGCGGGCGCGACGCGGGCGCCGACGAGCGGCTGGCCTTCTGGCGCACGCTGCCCGCGTCGCTGCGCGGGGCCGGGGGGCGGGAGCGGGTCTTCGTTGACCTCGAACTCGACCTGCTCGAATCGCCGCGGGCCGGGTCGCTCCGCGAACTCTTCACGCGCTTCCGCGTCATCTGCTCCCACCACGACTTTCGAGAGACGCCCGCCGGCCTCGGCGACATCTTCGAGCGGATGGCGCGCACGCCCGCCGACATCCTGAAGATAGCGACGCGCGCCAACTCCGTCACAGACTGCGTGGAGGTCATGGGGCTGTGCGAGCGCGGGCGGCGCGCGGGGCGCGAGGTCATCGCCGTCGCCATGGGCGAGGCCGGGCTTTTGACGCGCGTGCTCGCGCCGGCCTTCGGCGCCTTTCTGACCTTCGGCTCGCTCGACGCCGCGCGGGCGACCGCGCCCGGCCAGGTCGGCGCGCGCGAGCTGCGCGACCTTTACCGGGTTGACGGGTTGAGCGCGGGGACGCGCGTCACCGGCCTCGTCGGCTCGCCCGTCGGCCACTCGCTCTCGCCGCACATCCACAACGCGGCCTACGCCGCGCTCGGGCTCGACGCCGTCTACATCCCCTTCGAGGTCGCGGACGTGCGCGCGTTCGTGCGGCGCATGGCCGACCCGCGCACGCGCGAACTCGGCTGGGACCTGCGGGGGTTGAGCGTCACCGCGCCGCACAAGCAGTCGGTCATGCCGCTCCTCGACCGCGTGTCGCCGGTCGCCGCGCGCGTCGGGGCGGTCAACACGGTCGTCGTCTCGGAGGCGCGCGGGCTGGAAGGCTTCAACACGGACGCCGAGGCGTCTGTGGCGCCGCTCGAAGGGCTGGTCGGGTTGAAAGGGGCGCGGGTGGCGGTGCTGGGCGCTGGCGGGGCGGCGCGCGCTCTGCTGTGGGCGCTCGGCGAGCGTGGGGCGCGTGCGGCCGTCTTCGCGCGCGACGCCGAGCGCGGACGCAAGCTCGCCGGCGAGTTCGGCGCCGGGTCGGCCGCGCTCGAAGGCGCGAGCTTCGGCGGCTTCGACGTCGTCGTCAACGCCACGCCGCTCGGCACGCGCGGCGCGCGCGAGGCGGAGACGCCCGCCGGCGCCGGACAACTGCGCGGGGCCGGCGTCGCCTACGACCTCGTCTACAACCCCGCGCGGACGCGCTTTCTCGAAGAGGCGCGCGCCGCCGGCTGCCGCACGGTCGGCGGCCTCGGGATGCTGGTCGCGCAGGCCGGGGAGCAGTTCCGACTCTGGACGGGGCGCGAGCCGCCGCGCGCCGTGATGCTCGCCGCGGCGGAAGGGCAATTGTCCGAGGTCGGGAGTTAGAGGCGCCTGAAGGCTTCGGCCGTCCGTCGTCCCGAACCGGCGCGCGCGGCCGGCAGCAACTAACCTCCGACTTCCGACCTCTAACTTTTAAAGATGGAACGTTACAGCAGGCAGATTCTCTTCGAGGGCGTCGGCGCCGAAGGGCAGCGGCGGCTGCGCGCGTCGCGCGCGCTGGTCGTGGGCTGCGGGGCGCTCGGGTCGGCGCAGGTCGAGACGCTGGCGCGCGCGGGCCTCGGGAGCCTGCGCGTCGTTGACCGCGACTTCGTGGAGGAGTCGAACCTGCAACGGCAGACGATGTTCACCGAGCGCGACGCGCGCGAGCGCACGCCGAAGGCGGCGGCCGCCGCGCGCCGCGTCGCCGAGATAAATTCCGACGTCGAGTGCGAGGGCGTGGTGGCCGACGTCACCGCGTCGAACGTCGAGCGGCTGGTCGCCGGCTGCGACGTGGTGCTCGACGGGACGGACAACTTCGCCACGCGCTTTCTCGTCAACGACGCGTGCGTCAAGGCGGGCGTGCCGTGGGTCTACGGCGCGGCCGTGGGGAGCTACGGCGTGACGATGACGGTCAGGCCGCGCCTGAGCCCCTGCCTGCGCTGCGTCTTCCCCGACGCGCCGGCCGCCGGCTCGGCCCCGACGTGCGACACGGCGGGCGTCCTGATGCCCATCATCTCAATCGTCGCGGCGGTGCAGTCGGCCGAGGCGCTGAAGCTGCTCGCCGGGCGCGCCGAGAGCCTGCACGGCGGGCTGATGCAGTTCGACGTGTGGCGCAACGAGTGGCGGCGCATCTCGGCGGGCGCGCCCGCGCCCGACTGCCCGACGTGCGCGCTCGGGCGGTTCGAGACGCTGGAGGCCGAGGCGGTCGAGCTGGCGACCGTCCTGTGCGGGCGCGACGCCGTGCAGGTGTCGCCGCGCGGGGCGCGGCCGCTCGACCTCGACGCGCTGGCGAAGCGCCTGAGCGCGGCCGGCGAGGTGAAGTCGAACGAGCACCTCGTGCGCCTGCGCGCGGGCGGCTACGAGCTGACGGTCTTCCGCGACGCGCGCGCCATCGTGCGCGGGACGGACGACGCGGCGGTGGCGCGCACCGTCTACGCGCGCTACGTCGGGACGTGAGCCGCGGCGCGGGGGCCGGCGCAAGGCGCCGGCGCGCCGCCCGAAGCCGACGCGGTTTCGTGCGCGGCGCCCCGGCGGGTTATATTCGTGAAGGCGGGCGCGAACGAGCGTCGCCCAGGGACTTACGCCCGGCCGCACACTTGAAAGCGAACCTTTGCACTTGATGAATAACAGACGCATGCCCCTTCGCACTCTTCTCCGCCCCCTCCTTTCACTCTCTATCGTTTCGGCGGCGGCGGCGCTCCTCTTCACGGGCGGCGCGCGGGCGGGCGGCCCCGTCGTGTGGGAGACGGACTCGCGCGCCGAGATGCTGGGCGGCGAGTCGCGCGGCGTCTCCGTCACCGACACGGGCGCGCTGATGCTCGCGCCGCGCTTCACGCAGGTCTTCGACACCGAGCAGGCTTACGTCTGGTCGAGCGCGGCCGACGCCGCCGGCGCCGTCTACCTCGGCACGGGGCACGACGGGCGCATCTTCCGCGTCGGGGCGGACGGCCGCGGCGCGCTCCTCTACGACGCGGCGGAGCTGGACGTGACGGCGCTGGTCGTCGGCCGCGACGGCGCGCTCTACGCGGGCACGTCGCCCGACGGCAAGGTCTACCGCGTGACCGCGGACGGCAAGGCCGAGGTCTACTTCGACCCGCCGGACAAGTACATCTGGTCGCTGGCGCTGATGGGCGACGGCGCGCTCGCCGTCGGGACGGGCGACACGGGCCGCCTCTACCGCGTGCGCGCGGCGGGCGCGCAGGCCGCCGCGTCGCTGCTCGTGGATACGAACGAGACGCACGTCATCTCGCTCGCGGCCGACCGCGCGGGCAACCTCATCGCGGGCACGGACCCCGGCGGGCTGGTGCTGCGCGTCTCGCCCGAGGGCAAGGCGTTCGCGCTCTTCGACTCGCCGCTGCGCGAGATTCACGCGCTCTCGCTGGCGGCCGACGGCTCTATCTACGCGCTCGCGCTGAGCGACGCGGCGACGGGGCCGCGGCCTGCGGCGACCGCCTCCGGCGTCTCGACGCAGACCGTCAGCTCCTCGACCGCCGGCGGGACGGTGACGGGCACGGTGACGACCGACGACGGCGCGGCCGCGGCGCAGGCCGTCACGCTCGGCGTGCAGCAGCCGCAGCAGGCGCGCAGCCGCAACGAACTGGCCGGCGCGCGCAGCGCCGTCTTCCGCATCGGCGCCGACGGCGGCTCGGACGTCCTGTGGAGTTCGCAGACCGTGACGGGCTTCGCGCTGGCGGCCGCGCCGGGCGGCGCCGGCGTGCTCGTCGGGACGAGCGACAAGGGGCGCATCTACTCGGTCACCGACGACGGGCGCGACACGCTGCTGCTTCAGTCGAGCGAGGACCAAATCTCTTCGTTCGTCGTCCGCGGCTCGGAGGTCTTCGCGGCCTCGTCGAACCAGGGCAAGCTCTTCCGGCTGGGCGGCGAGGCGGCCGCCGAGGGCACGTACGAGTCGCCCGTGCGCGACGCGAAGTTCGTCGCCTCGTGGGGGCGCGTCTGGTGGCGCGGGCGCGGGCAGGTCGAGTTGCAGACGCGCACCGGCAACACCGAGCGCCCCGACATGACCTGGAGCGAGTGGAGCGCGCCCTACCGCGACCCGGCGGGCGCGGGCGTGACGAGCCCGCGCGCGCGCTTCATCCAGTGGCGCGCCGTGCTCCGGCCGGCGCAGGGCGGCGGCGACGCGCGCGTCGAGTACGTGAGCCTCTCCTACCTGCCGCGCAACGTCGCGCCCGAGGTCTTGCAGATTCAACTGCTGCCCGTCGGCATCGCGCTCCAGACGGCCGTGCAGATGCCCGTTGACCCGAACATCGAGGCCTCGGGGATAGACCCGGCGCTCATCGGGCCGCAGGTGCAGATACCGCCGCGCCGCATCTTCCAGCGCGGCGCCGTCTCCTTGCAGTGGCAGGCCGAAGACCGCAACGGCGACCAGATGCTCTACTCGGTCTACTACCGCTCGGCCGGCGAGAACAGCTTCCACCTGCTGCGCGAGAATCTGCGCGACAACTTCTTCTCGGTGGACGGCGCGGCGCTCGGCGACGGCCGCTACGTCTTCAAGGTCGTCGCGTCGGACGCGCCCGAGAACTCTCTGGGGCAGGCGCTCTCGGGCGAGCGCGTGAGCGAGCCGGTGGACGTGGACAGCACGCCGCCCGTCGTGCGCGCCGAGGGCGAGCCGCAGGTCGGGGCGGACGGCCGCGCGCGCGTCCGCTTCGCCGTCGAGGACGCCCGCGGGCGCGTGCGCCGCGCCGACGTCTCCGTGGACAGCGGCGAGTGGCGCGCGGTCTTCCCCGAAGACGGCATCGCCGACGGCCCGCGCGAGACTTACGCGCTCGAACTGCCGCTCACGGGGGCGGGCGAGCACACGGTCTCGCTGCGCGCGATTGACGGCAGCGGCAACCTGAGCAGCGCGCGCGTCGTCGTAAGACGTTGAAAAACGGGCGGCCGCGCGCCGCGACCCCACCCGTACACGATACGGTGCGAGCCCCGACGATACGGTGCGAGCGCCGCCGGCCCCGCCCCCGAAAGGCTCGGAAGAGCGGGCGTGCGGGCGTGGCGCCGGGCTTGCAAACCTGAGCGGCGAGACTCGCGCGTCTCTCCTTCTCCCTCCCGTGCGCGAAACGGACATGAGGAGGCACAAGGCATCAACCATGAAGTTTCTGAAGCAACTCACAATCACGCTCGTCGCCTCGTGCGTGCTCACCGCCGGCGCGACGGCGGGCGAGCCGCAGAAGGGCGAGCAGAAGCCGCCCCCGCCGCCGAAGGAGAAGCAGGACGTCCCGAAGCCCCCGAAGGAGCCGCCCCCGCGTAACGACAGCGGCAAAAGGGGCAACAACGACGGCAAAAGGGGGGGCAAGCCCTGAAGCGTTTCGCGGCTCGCGCCCCCGCGCCCCGCGCGAGTGGGGACGGCGGGCCGCCGGACGCATCGAACGCGCCCGACGCGCCGCAGCGCGGGGGCCGAAAGACAGACAGGCGCGCCGGCGGAGGCGTTTTAAAACCCCCCGAACGGCGCGCCCGAATTTTTTTAGCAAGGGGGACTTAAAGAGGTGAAGGGAAGAATCATCAGAACCGGGCTCTTTACGCTATCGCTCTGCGGGGCGCTCCTGGCGCCGCTGGCGGGCGAGGCGCAGGCGCAGTGGCGTCGGCGCGGGCGCGTCACGCAGCAGCGCTCGCAGCCCCACGCGCAGCCGGCGCGGGTTGACCCGCGGCTGGTCGCGCAGGCCGAGCGCGTCGCGGGCGACCGCTTCCAGTTCGAGTCGCTGACGCCGCGCGGCGTGCGCGTCTACTCGGTCGGCCGGCCGAACCCTTCGACGCTTGGCGCCATTGACGGCGGGCTCTCGGAGTTGTTCGCCGTCGCGCGACGCCGCGGCTACGCGCGCATGGTCAACTACTCCGACTACACGGTCTTCATCGGCCGCGCCGACCGCCAGCGCGACTCGGCGGGCGCCTACTCGCCCGACATCGCCGTGGGCGCGGCGCAGTACCGCGGGAGCGTCTACGACCAGGGCGGCCACGTCTTCGCCGCCGGGATGG
>DASVUF010000256.1:0-29272 GCA_036387195.1 Pyrinomonadaceae bacterium
CAGTTGGCGGTAGGCAGTTAAAAGACCCGCTGTCGGGAATCCCAACTTAACCTTTCAACGTCCGCGGCGCGGAGCGACCGCCTGCTGCCTACTGCCGTCCGCCTACTATTCCTGCGCGTGCGAGTAGCCGGGCTTGCCGTCGAAGTTGCAGAGGTTCTCGGTCTTGATGAAGTCGAGGCCGGCGCCGGCGAGCCGCGAGAGCAGGCCGGCTATCTGCGCGTGCGAGACGGCCGCGCCGGCGTCCGAGACGAAGCGGCAGCGCCAGTGGTCGGAGCAGAACGTCTCGGTCGCGCCGCCGGGGTAGACCTTCACGCCGCGGTTGGCGATGGACGAGAGCTTGAGGCCGTCGCCCGCCATCTTCTCGACCGCCGCGCCGAGGTCGTCGGCCGACCCGGCCGACCACTCGACGTAGACGTCAACGCCGACCGTCTCCTTGTTGGCGGCGGCCGTCTCGCGCGCCATGCGGCCCGGGAAGGAGCCCCCGCCGCCCTCGCCCGCCTTGTAGCTGACGGCCTTGAGCGTCTCGGGCTTCTGGCCGAGGCGCGCGATGACCGCCTCGGCGAACTCGCGCGTCCCGACCTTCTCCTTGCTCACGCCCTCCTTGTAGATGTCGTAGGTGTGGACGCCGTCCTCCATCGCCCTGAGCCACGCGTTGTGCGCGCGCTCGGCGACGTCGGTCTGGCCGATGTGGACGAGCATCATCACCGCGCCCAGGAAAAGACCCGACGGGTTGGCTAAGTTCTGGCCGGCGCGGCGCGGGGCCGAGCCGTGGATGGCCTCGAACATGGCGATGTGCTCGCCGATGTTGGCCGAGCCGGCGAGGCCGACCGAGCCGGCGATTTGCGCCGCCACGTCCGAGAGCACGTCGCCGTAGAGGTTCGGCAGCACGAGCACGTCGAAGTTCTCGGGCGAGTCGGCCAGCTTGGCCGAGCCGATGTCAACTATCCAGTGCTCGTTCTCGATGTCGGGGTACTCGGGCGCGATCTCGTCGAAGATTTTGTGGAAGAGGCCGTCCGTGATCTTCATGATGTTGTCTTTGGTGAAGCACGTGACCTTCTTCCGGTTGTTGCGCCGCGCGTACTCGAAGGCGTAGCGGACGATCTTCTCGGTGCCGGGGCGCGAGATGAGCTTGAGGCACTGCGTGACCTGCGCGGTCTGGCGGTACTCGATGCCGCCGTAGACGTCCTCCTCGTTCTCGCGGACGATGACGACGTCCATCGCGGGGTGCTTGGTCTCGACGAACGGGTGGTAGGAGACGCACGGCCGCACGTTGGCGTAGAGGCCGAACATCTTCCTGACGGACACGTTGAGGCTCTTGTAGCCGCCGCCCTGCGGCGTCGTGATGGGCGCCTTCAGGAAGACCTTCGTGCGGCGCAGCGAGTCGAACGCCTCGGGCGCGACGCCCGCCGGGTTGCCGGCCAGGTAGACGCGCTCGCCGATCTCTATCTCCTCGACGTCGAGCCGCGCCCCCGCGCCTTCGAGTATCCGCAGCGTCGCGTCCATAATCTCCGGCCCGATGCCGTCGCCGCGCGCGACCGTGATAGGAGTTTTCGTGGACATACTTTTCTTCCGCGTGCCTTTCAGAGTGTGGATGAAGACTGTTGATTGCCGGGCGATGCGTAGATATAACACTGACCGCCCCCGGTGACAAACTGCGGTCACGGCGCGGCGCGGCCTGCGGGAAGGATGTGCGGGTGAGGCGAACGCCCCGCCCCGGCGCGCGGGGCGTCGGGGCGGGGCGTCGGGGGCGTCGCTGCGGGGGCGGGCGTCTACGCCTCGGCCTGTTTCTTGCCGAAGACCATCACCCGCTTCACGTTGTTCTGGACGTACATCTGCGTGTCGCAGATGAACTTCCAGCCCGCGTCCGTCTTACTCTTCTTCAGCGTCTCGGGGTTCTGCGCGCCCACCTCGACGAAGTCGAGGTTCTTCAGCCTGCCGACGGGCTTGCTGACGAATTCGGCCTTGTTCACCTGCAAGACCGTGCCGCCTTCGATGATGGTGCCGAACTTGATGCTCTCCAGCTCGAAACCGGCGTTCTGCTCCACCTCGCACCGCTGCTCGGTCTGCTTCAGCGTGAGGTTGGCGTCTATCTTTCTTAGTAAGTCCATGTCTCCTCCTTAGGGGTTGGCTTGCAGGACGGTTTTGAATCGCTCGTTCAGCGTCGGCTCTCTGGTGATGTTCCTGACCGCCACGCCGGCAATCTTCGGGACGATGAGCGCGTAGTCTTCGAACGTCCCCCTCTTCTCCTTCAGTCGCGCGATGGCCTCCTCAAGCTTGGCCTTTAAGTCGGGCGAGTCGCCCCCGTATTCCGCCGGGACCTTGTCTATCAGCGGCGCGAGAGCCGGGTCATCCGTGACGCCCTGGTAGATTCCTTTCAGCTTGGCGAGGTTCGTCTCCATCGTCTTCTCGGCGGCCGCCTTGTCGGTCACGGCCGTCGCCCTGTCGGCGGTGGCCTTCGTCCTGGCCGCCGTCGCCTTCGTCTTGGCGTCGGTCGCCGCGGTGATGACCGCCTGGTCGGGGTTAGTCCCGGCGTTCTCGTCGCTTATCTTCTTGTCGGCGTCGGCGATGGCCTTGTCGGCGTCGGCGATGGCCTTGTCGGCCGCCTCGGCCTTCGTGTCCGCGTCGTCGTACGCCTCGAGAATGGGGTCGAGCGCGCGGGCGTTCGCGGTGGAGTCCGCGATTTCGGCGGCGGTGGGCGCGCCGAGGACGCCGGCCGCCCGCTTGACGTCTTCGAGCTGGCGCTGCTGGTCGCTGGCCTCGTTGCCCGTCTCGATGCTCAGGCTGTTGAGCGCGTCGTCGATGGTGCCGGCGTAGAGGTAGGTCCTCAGCTCGCTGCGCGCGCGCTCCCACGGGTAGGAGATCGCGTCCTCGTCCAGCTTCCCGTAAATCTCCTTCAGCCGCGCGGAGCGGTTGGCGACCATCTTGTTGAAGAGAATCTGCGTCTCGAGCAGCTTGAAGTTCTTGTTGAGGGAGGAGCGCCCGCCCTTGAAGCCGGTGAGCGCCTCGGCGATGACCTCCTTGGCCCGCTCGCCGTTGGTGATGGCGATGGCGGTCGAGGCGCCGACCTCCAGGAAGTCGAGGAGGAATTGCACCCACTCGGTCCGCTTCCGCGACTTCCTGCGGTAGCCCTGGAAGACTTCGTCAATCTGCTCGACGCTGATGTAAATCAGCTTGTTCCTCAGGCGCTTCGCCGTCTCCCTGCTGCCCGCCGTGGCCTCGTCGCCTTCGGCCGCCTTGTAGCGGCGCTCCAGCTCGATGATGTACTGCATGTTCGACGCCGAGGTGCTGACGGCGCTGTCCTTGTCGTCGGTCTTGAAGATCGAGGGGGTCTTTTGCGCCGTGGCCGTCCCGCCGCTCACGAAGCACGCGCACAGGAACAGAACGACGGCGCGGCGGAGGGCGCGTAGGGGGCGCGAATTTGGGGTTCTCATTTTCTCATCTCCTTAACTGTGCAAATCAATGTGCAAATCCAGGCCGGGGCATCCAGAAATATATGGCGGGGGGCCCGGAAACGTTTCCGGCCTTCCCGCCACTTGCGGCGAGGCAATTTCGCGGTGGCGGCCCTGGGCGTCAACGTCGCCAACTCCGGAGCCCCGCCGCGGGACTCCGGGCCGGCGGCGACGGCCCCGCAGCCGGCCCGAAGCAGTAACCGCCGGCAAGCATTAACCGCGGGCGCGAAGGCACGGCTTGATGACTCAACGCCTTCAAGCCGTGTCTTCGCGCCCGCGGCGGTTAACGCGTCTGCGGCGGGGGCCGTCTCAGGTGGCGGGCGGGGCGGCGCGGACGGTGACGCGGCGGCCGAGGACTTCGCCGTCGAAGAGTGTGAGCGCCGACGTCTCGCGGCGCAGGCGCTTCCAGAGCGAGCCGCGCTCGTAGGCGTCGAGGTCCTGCGGGATGAGGTCGAAGACGGCGCGCGAGGCGACGACGACCAGCTTGCGCCTGGGGCGCGAGACGGCGACCGTCAGGCGGCGCGGCTCCAGAAGGAAGTCGCTCTCGCTCTCGGCGAACTCGCGGTCGGAGACGGTGGCCGAGACGACTATCAGCTCGCGCTCGCCGCCCTGGAAGCGCTCGACCGTGTCTATGGAGTCGGCGAGCCCCGGCAGCAGCGAGGCGAGCAGCGCCTTCTGCGCGCGGTGCGGGACGACGACCCCGAACCCCTCGCGCGCGTCGAGCCCGAGCCGGTCGGCCGCCGCGCGCGCCAGCGCCGCGACGAGCGCCGCCTCGAACTCGTTCGACTGCTGCGAGCCCTCCTCGTCGTGCTCGACGACGACCAGGGCGTGCCCGGGCGCGAGCGCCGCGCGGAGCCAGCCCTCCTCCAGACCCTCGCAAGCCTCAAGCCGCGCGCGGTTGGTCGAGCGGAAGTCTATCCCGTCGGCGGCGTAGACGTGTCGGCGGAGGAAGTCGGCGACCTCCTCGGGGATGCGGAAGGAGCGGTCGAGCGCGGCCGAAGGGAAGCCGAGCGCCTGCAGGTACTCGAAGACCGAGAGGAAGACGCGCGCGCGCTTGAGGTCGCGCCGGCTCTCGGCGTCCCACGCGTGCGCGAGTATCGGGGGCATCTGCCGGTGGTCGCCGACGGCGACGAACTGCCCGTCTTCGCGGAGGAAGGCGGCGGCCGTCAGCGCCTCGGCCAGCCCCATCTGCGAAGCCTCGTCCACGACGACCAGGTCGAAGTGCTCGCCCGCCCAGTCAACCGCGCGCCCCCTCGACGCGCCCTGCTTCACAAGGCGGTAGAGCCCGCCCGGCGTGCCGCCGACCACGACCAGCGGCTCCGTCAGCAGCAGCTCCCACTGCGCCAGCGCGCTCCGCTCCTCGTCGCCGTCGGGCAGCACGCGCGCGCAGCCCTCGGGCACGGGGTCGCCCGCGTCGTTGCACACCTTGACGACCTTCAGCCACGCCAGCGGCGCGAGCAGGTCAGCCCCCCCGAGGTCGAGCAACTGCCGCGCGCGCCGGGCGACCGATTCGAGCGCGACCGAGACGGCGGCGTGCGTCTTGGCGAGGACGGCGACGCGGAAGGGGCGGGCCGGCGTCGCCTGCGCCAGCATGCGCGCGAGGACGGCGAAGCCGAGCGTGTGGCTCTTGCCCGTGCCGGGCGGCCCCTGCACGACCAGCACGCGCTCGGTCAGGCGTTCGCCGACGACGCCCGCCTGCGCCTCGGTCAGCCCGTGCGGCGCCTGCGCGCGCGCGGCGAGGCGCGCGACCTCCCGCGCGTCGCGCAGGCGTTTGGGGCGGACGGCCCGGGGCCGCAGCCCTTCCCCGGGGTCGCTCAGCCAGCGGTAGAGGTGGTTGTGGCGCGCGTTGCGGCAGGCGTCGAGGAACTTGTCGGCGTTGAGGTCGTCGGCCATCTCGTCGGCCGTGTAGAGCGCGCCCGGCTCGGGCGCGAAGAGCGCGTGCCTGTACCTGAACGGCGAGTTTTTGAAGCTCATCGGCAGCAGCCGCAGGGTCGCGCCGCGCTCCGACATCTCTTCGACCAGCGCGAGCCGCCCCTGTATCAGCTTCCACGCCGGGAGCGCGCGCCCCTCGGCGTCGGCCAAGGGGTTGACGACCGCCCAGTCGCCGACTCTCAGGCGCAGCAGCCCCGGCTCGCGCGCCGGCGCGTCCTCGCCCGTCGCGGCGTCGGCGAAGCGGAACCACGCGCGCTCGACGCGCCCGTCGTCCCTCTCGTAACGCTCGCAGCGCAGGACGGCCGTCCGCCCCGTCTCGGCGCGCTCGCGCGGGGGCAGCGCGAGGTGGAGCAGCTTCTCCTGGAAAGACGCGTGGTGTTCGAGCAGGAGGAAGTCTTCGAGCGAGCGGCTGAGGGGGACTTCCGCCGGGTCGGCCTCGACCTCGGAGAGCCGCGAGAGGTCGAGCGGCTCCTTCAGGACGCGGCGGTTCTTGTAGGCGAAGCTCTCCTCGATGTGCTGCATGGCGCGTGCGCGCGCGCGGGCGAAGTCCTGAATCTGCGCGGGCGTCACGCCCTCGAACCCGCGCGCCTGCGAGCGCGCGCCCGCCTCGCGCAGACGCCCCCAGGCCGCGTAGGCGTATTCGAGCGGGACTTCCGCGCCGAAGCGCGCCGCCGACTCGACGCGCACGAAAGGCGGCGGCGCGTCGTCGTCCGCGTCGTCGTCGTCGCCGGCGCCGTGTGAAGGGTGAGGCGCGAAGGGTGAAGTGAAGGATGAAGGGACGGCCGAAGCCCCTCCCGCCCGCCCTTCGTCCCACGGCCTTCCGCCCTGCTCCCGCCCCTTCAACTCGCCCGTCGCGGCGTCGCGCAGGAACGTGCGGCGGTTGTCGAAGACGCGCGCGCGGAAGGTCTTGCGGAAGTCCGTCCGGCCGTCCTTCCACTCGAAGCCGAGCGCCGAGGCGACCTCGTAGAGGTTCTGGCAGACGGGCGCGAGGTTGAGGCGCGCGCGCGTCTCCTCGGCGAGCAGCGAGACCATCGGCTGCGTGAGCGCCGGGCTCGAAGTCAGGAGGTCGTAGAAGGCGGGGACGGCGCAGAGCGCGTCGAAGTGGCGCGCGAGCGCGTCGAGCAGCGCGCGCTCGCCGCGCGGCGCGTAGGTGTAGAAGTGGAGCGGGGCGCGCGCCTCTTCGGCCGCGCCCGCTATCGCCGGCAGGAGCCCCTGCACGAAGCGCACGAGGAGCGCGCGCTCGGCGTCGGCGTCGGGCGGCGCGTCCGTCATCTCGACCACCTCGGAGGTCCGGCGCGGCCCCGCGACGCGCGCGGCCAGCAGGTAGAGCTTGTCCTCGATGTAGTCGCGCTGCGCGTCCACGAAGACGCGCACGAGGCCGGGGTGCTCGGCCGGGTCGGGCAGCGAGCCGTAGTCGGCGCCCAGTAGATAACGCCGGGCCTCGGTCGTGCGGTCGAGCCGGCGGACGGCGGCGCGCGCGCGCTGCGCGAGCAGGGGCAGGCGCCCGCCGAGCGGCCAGCGCGCCGACGCGCGCCGCACCGCCTCCTCGCGCCCCGCCGCCGGCCGCATCTCCTTCCCCGCGTACTCCATCAGCGACGCGAGCGCCGACGCCGTCGCGACGCCCTCGGCGAGCAGCGCGCGCTTCTCGGAGGCCGAGAGCAGGGGGACGAGCGAGAGGTCCTGGCGCTCGGCCGTGTCGGCGAAGCAGAGCGCGTTGTAGGGGCAGCCGTCGCAGGCCGCGCGCAGGTGGTAGCGCGCGCCATCGGTCCCGGCGCGGGCGGCGCGCGCCACGTCCGAGTCGGGCGCGGCCACCAGACGCTCTATCTCGTCGGCGTAGAGCGCGAGGTCGAACGTCTCCCACGCGCCGTCCTCGGGCAGACGCGCGTCGCGCGCGACGACCGCGCCGCGCACCTCCGCGCCGCCCAGGCCGGCCGCGCCCAGCGTCCCCGCGAGCAGCCGCGCGTAGAAGGCGACCTGTAGGCGGAAGCCCACCGTCTCTCTCGCGCTCGCCTTGAAGTCAACGACCGTCGCGCGCGCGCCGCCGCCCTCGCGGACGACCTCAATCAGGTCCGCGCGCCCGCCGCACTCCCACCCGCCGACGCGGCCCGCGAGCGTCGGCTGGTAGTAGCAGACGCGGCCCTCCGGCTGGCGCGAGACGGCCGAGGCGAAGGCCGCCGCGTCCGTGTTGCTCATGTCGCGCACCTCCGCGCGCGCCGCCAGCTCCTCGACCATGTCGCGCTCGAACCGCATCCCCTCGCCCGAGAGCAGCGGCGACAGCGGCTCGAACTCCAGCCCGTAGCGGGCGAGCCGCGCCTTCGCCTCCGAGGGGAAGAGCGTGAAGCGCATGTGGCGCTCGCAGCGGCCGCGCGCCACGTACTGCGCGAGCCGCTGCGCCGTCAGCGGCCGCTCCGTGCCGGGCGCCGCCGGGATTTCGGGGGACTCTTTCGTCATCTGATTGACGGCGGAGACGCCGGGACGCGGCCGAAAGCTGACGGGCTAAAAGCTTTCGGCCGCGTCCGCGCGGCTCGGACACTTGCGCCAGGGGTTTTTCGCCAGAGGTTTCCGGCGGGAGGCGGCGCGCGCGGGCTACTTCTTACCGCGCGGCGCGACGACGGTGAGCGTGACGACCTCGGCGCGGCTCTCGGCGGCGCGGACGGCCTCGCGCGCGGCGGCCGTCGCCTCGTCTTCGGAGGAGAGGAACTCTTCGAGCCGGCCCTTGACGGCCGAGAAGCTGACCTTGCGCTCGAAGAGCGCGGCGAAGCCCTCGGCGCCGAGCAGCGCCTCGGCCGCCGCCAGCTTCGCCGCGTCGTAGGTCGCCTTCGACGCGTAGCTGCAACGCACGCTCGCGCCCTCCGCGGCGCGCAGCACCACCGCGTTCGAGACGCGCGCCCGCGCCGTCGCCGCGCGCTTCAAACGCTCCTTGACCTCGGAGGCGCGCGCGTCCAGGCGCTTCAGCTCCTCGTGCAGCGCGACGTACTCGGCGACGAGCGCGGCGACCTCCTCGTCCGTCAGCGCCTCCGAGCCGTCGGGCGAGGCCGCGCGGCCGAGGCATTCGAAGCAGTTGAGCGCGCCGCCGTCGGGGCGCCGGACGGCCTCGTCCTTCGGCACGAGCCCGCCGCACATCGCGCACGGCGCGTAGAACTCCGCGGCGCACGCGCGGCACAGCGCCGCGCCCGTGCGGTCGAGCACGCCCCCGCCCACAAGGTCGCCAAGGCACTCGACGCACAGCGCGCCGCGCGCCTCAAGGCCGTCGGTGTGAAGACTGTTTTCGGTCTGCATCGGTGTTCGCTCTCGGTTCGCTTTGAGAAGGTCGGCAGGCTCGTCGTCGGGGCCGCCTCGCGCGGCGCGCGCGCCCGGCGGCGCATAGCATACACGGGCGCGGCGCGTTTGAGGAAACGGCCGGAAGGGAAACGAAAGGTGAAGGGAAGCGAAAGGTGAAGGGGGCGGCAGGCGTAAGGCGGAAAGGGCGCGAACCGTCGCCGCGCGGGGCGCGCGCCGCGCGGCCGGCCCAGGCCACTTCGCAATGCGGCGTGGAGATGCGGCGTCGAAGGGTCAGGGCTGAATTGCCGCCGGTCGGCACTTAAACGTCGGCTCTCGAACGTCGGCTCTCGAACGCCGGCCGCACGCCGGCTGGCGTCCGCCTGCTACTGCCCGCCGCTTCCTCCGCCGTCGCCGTCAACGCGGGCGGCGAGGACGAAGTCGCTCTCGCTGAGGCCGTCTATGGCGTGCGTGTAGATCGTGAGGCGCGCGTAGCCCCAGCCGAACTCGACGTCCGGGTGGTGCCCCTCGGACTCGGCGACCTCGCCGACGCGGTTGACGAAGGCGAGCGCGTCGGCGAAGTTCGAGAACGCGTACTCCTTGCGCAGGTGGTGCTCCTCCACGACGCGCCAGCCTTCGAGCTGCGCGAGCAGCGGCTCTATCTCCGCGCCCCGCAGGCGGGGGACGCCGCCGTGGCAGGGGACGCAGTGCTTGTCTAAAAGACACTCCATGCTCAAGACCTCCTTCACAGTTCTCTGATGACGCGGCAGGGGTTTCCGGCCGCCACGACGCGCTCGGGGATGTCGCGGGTGACGACGCTGCCCGCGCCGACGACGCTGCCCGCGCCGACGCGCACGCCGGGGCAGATGATGGCGCCGCCGCCTATCCACACGTCGTCGCCGATGTGGACGGGCGAGGCCATCTCGACCAGCGCCCGCCGCGCCGCCGGCTCGAACGGGTGATGCGCGGTGTAGATTTGCGCCTTCGGCCCGATGAGCACGTTGTCGCCGATGCGGACGACGTTGCAGTCGAGGATGACGCAGTCGTAGTTGATGAACAGCCCGTCGCCGGCGTAGATGTTCGAGCCGTAGTCGCAGAAGAAGGGCGGCCTGACGTCGAAGCCCCCGCCGACCGCCCCGAAGAGCCTGCGGATGACCTCGCGCCGCTCCGCGGCCGCCGACGGCGCCGACGTGTTGAAGGCGTGGAGCAGCTCCTGCGCCCTCACGTTCATCCCGCCCAGCTCGGGGTCCGCGGCGACGTAAGGCTCGCCGGCCAGCATCTTCTCTCTCTCGGACTTCATACGCGTCCCCCGCGCCCGCCCTGCGAAACCGCCGGCCGGGCTCGCGCGCCGGCGCCGCTTGTCGTGTCGAAGCGTCGTGGTTTATGTTCCGGGTGGCGTAGAGTCTACAACGGACGGGGCGGTTCGCGTAAAGGGGGCTCGGGTGAGTTCTCGGAGGTCGGCGGGTTGGCTGGGCGGGGCGTTGACGCTCGGGGCGTTCGGCGCGCTGGTGTGGCTTGAGCGGCGGCGCCCGCTCAGGCGCGGGCGCGAGCCGAAGGCGGCGCGCGCGGGGCGCAACCTCGCCGTGGCGGGGGCGGGCGCGCTGGCGCTGAGGCTGACGGAGAAGCCGCTGGCCGACGCGATGACGGCGCTGGTCGAGCGGAGGCGCTGGGGGCTGTTGAAGCTCGCCGGGCTCCCCGGCTGGCTGGAGGTCGCGGCGGCGTGCGTGCTGCTCGACTACACGCTCTACCTGTGGCATGTGCTGACGCACCGCGCGCCGCTGCTCTGGCGCTTTCACGTCGTGCACCACGCCGACCTCGACCTCGACGCGACGACCGCCCTCCGCTTTCACTTCGGCGAGCTGGCGCTGTCGGCGCCGTGGCGCGCGGCGCAGATTCTTCTGATAGGCGTCTCGCCGCGGGCGCTCTCGGCGTGGCAGACGCTTTTGATGCTCTCCGTCATGTTCCACCACTCGAACGTGCGGCTGCCGGTAGGACTAGAGCGCGGGCTCAGCCTGCTGCTCGTGACGCCGCGGATGCACGGCATACACCACTCGGTCGTGCGCGGCGAGACGGACTCGAACTGGTCGAGCGGGCTGACGCTCTGGGACAGGCTGCACGGGACGCTGCGGCTCGACGCGGCGCGGGACGAGGTGGACGTGGGCGTCCCCGCCTACCGCGACCCGCGCGAGCTGTCGTTCGCCGACCTCCTGCCGATGCCCTTCGCCCCGCAGCGCCCGACGTGGAGCCCGCGCGCCGAGGGCGCGGAGCCGGCCCGCGCCCCGCGCGTCCCCGGCGGGCCCGGGCGGGCCGCGCGGGCTTGAGCGGTGAAGCCGTAAAACTCTCCGTCATCATCCCGGCGCTCGACGAGGCGCGGGACATCGGCGCGACGCTCGACGCGGCGGCGCGCGCGGGCGCGTGCGAGTTGATAGTCGCGGACGGCGGGAGCGCGGACGCGACGGCCGAGGTGGCGCGCGTGCGCGGGGCGCGCGTCGTCAACGCCGCGCGCGGGCGGGGCGCGCAGATGCGCGCGGGGGCGCTGGCCGCGTCCGGCGACATCCTGTGGTTCCTGCACGCGGACACGCTCGCGCCGCCGGACGCGGCCGCGCGCATCGCCGAAGCTCTCCGCGACCCGCGCGCCGTCGGCGGCAACTTCCGCGTCCGGTTCGACGGCCGAAGCGCCGCGGCCGGGTTCCTGACGTGGCTCTACCCGCGGCTGCGGCTGCTGGGGCTGGCCTACGGCGACTCGGCCTTCTTCGTGCGGCGCGCGGCCTACGAGCGCGCGGGCGGCTTCAAACCCTTCCCAATCTTCGAAGACCTGGACTTGCTGCGCGCGCTGTGGAAGCAGGGGCGGTTCGTGCAGGCCGACGCCTGCGTCGTCACCTCTTCGCGCCGGTTCGAGGGGCGCAGCTTCGCGCACACCTTCGCGCGCTGGTCTTTCTTGCAGGCGCTCTACTGGCTCGGCGTCAGCCCGCACGCGCTCGCGCGCCTCTACGCGCACGTCCGGCGGCCCGGCCCGCGCGCGCGGAGGCAAGGTTGACTGAGCGTCGGCGTCCGCGGCTTCAGCCGAAGCGCGCCGTCATCCAGCGCCGGGTCGCGGGGGCGCGGCGGCGCGCTTCCTCGTCGGCGTCGAGTTCGGCGCGGAGCCGCAGGAGGTCGGAAGCGGTGTCCACGTCGTACCAGCGCGGCGCCTCGAAGAGGCGTAGGCCGAGTCGCGCGGCGTTGCGCGCCGTCTGCTCGTACGCGCGCGGCGTGCTCCACTCGACCGCGTCGAAGAGGCCGGGCGCGGGCGCGCGCAGGCCGACGGCGTAATAGCCGCCGTCGTCGGCCGGCCCGAGCGCCGCGTCGGCGCGCCCGGACGCCAGCGCGTCGAGCGCCGCGGCGAGAAACCCGGGCGGCAGCGTCGGGCTGTCCGCGCCGACGAGCAGCAGCGGCCCCAGCCCCTCCGCGAACGCGCCCTCCGCCACGCCGGCCAGCCGCTCGCCGAGCCCGCCGCCGGGCTGTTCGACCCAGCGCAAAACGCCCGGCGCGTCTTCGGGCGCGCCGCCCCCGCGCAGAGCCGCCCCGGGCGCGTCCCCGCGCGGAGCCGCCCGGGGCGCGTCCCTGCGCAGCGCCGCTTCGAGCGCCGCGCGCCCGCCGGCCGGCGCGTAGGCGACGACGACCTCCGCGCCGACGCCGAGCGCCAGCGACACCGTGTCGGCGAAGAAGCACGACGCCAGCCGCGCGGCCTCACGCGGCGCGAGCGGCGGCGTCAGCCGCGTCTTCGCCTCCCCCGCCCGCGGGGCCTTCGCCATCACGATGACTGCCGGACGAGCCACGGCGGAAGGATGAAGGATGAAGGGCGAAAGCGGAAGGGCGAAGGCGGAAGGAGGAAAGACGAAGGGTTAAGACCCGCGTCGCGCGCGGGGCTTTACAGCCGCGCCTTCATCCTTCATCCTTCGGGCCTCATCCTTTTCTTTTGGAGTGTCGCGCGCAGATGAGCTACTACGAAGAAGAAGACCTCGGGCGCTTCGGCGAGGTGGCGAAGCACCGCCCCGACCTGTTCGAGAAGTTCATGGCCTGGTATCAGGCGTGCCAGGAGGACGGCGCGCTCAGCCGCCGCGAGAAGGCGCTCATCGGCCTCGCGGTCGCGCACGCCCTCCAGTGCCCCTACTGCATAGACGCCTTCTCGCAATCGTGCCTCGAAGCCGGCTCGAACATGGAGCAGATGACCGAGGCCATCCACATGGCCTCGGCGCTGCGCGGCGGCGCGGCGCTCGTCCACGGCGTGCAGGCGCACAACTCCGTTAACAAGGTTTCGATGTGAGCCGCCCGCTCCCAGTCGTGGGCGACCCGCCGCGCGCGCCCGCGGCCTTCGGGCGCAAGCTCGCCGAGCACGGCCTAGAGCTTCGCGCCGCGCCGGTCGAGGTCTTGCAGGTCAACGTCGGCAAGCTCTGCAACCAGGCGTGTAAGCACTGCCACGTGGACGCCTCGCCGCGCCGCACCGAGGTCATGACCCCGGAGGTGGCCGGGCAGGTGCTCGAAGCCGTGCGCCGCTTCCGCTTCCCCGTCGTGGACATCACGGGCGGCGCGCCCGAGCTGAACCCGAGCTTCCGCCGGTTGGTCGCGGAGTCGCGGCGCCTCGGCGCGCGCGTCATGGCGCGGCACAACCTGACCGTGATGTTCGAGCCGGGGCAGCAGGATTTGCCCGAGTTCTTCCGCGCGCACTCGGTCGAGGTCGTCTCGTCGCTCCCCTACTTCCTCGGCCCGCAGACCGACGCGCAGCGCGGCCCCGGCGTCTTCGACAGGTCAATCGAGGCCCTGAAGCGCCTGAACGCCGCCGGCTACGGCCGCGGCTCCGGCCTCACGCTCGACCTCGTCTACAACCCGGTCGGCGCGTTCCTGCCGCCGCCGCAGGGCACGGCCGAGGCCGACTTCAAGCGCGAACTGCTCGCGCGCCACGGCGTCACCTTCGACCGGCTCTACGCCATCACGAACATGCCGGTCAGCCGCTTCCTCGAATACCTGCGCCGCACGGGGAACGAGGAGCGCTACATGCGGCGGCTGGTTGACGCCTTCAACCCGGCGTCGGTCGCGGGGCTGATGTGCCGGACGACGTTGAGCGTGGACTGGACGGGGCGCCTCTACGACTGCGACTTCAACCAGATGCTCGGGCTCGGCGTTGAGGGCTCGCTCCCGCAGACCATCGCGGAGTTCGACCCCGGGCGCTTCGCGCGCCGCGCCGTCCGGACCGGCCCGCACTGCTTCGGCTGCACGGCCGGCGCGGGCTCCTCCTGCGGCGGCGCGGTCGTCAAGGCGTGAGAGTTCAGGGGCGCGGCGGGTGGCCGGAGCGCTCCTGCGTGAAGCGCAGCGCCTCGGCCCTGACCATCGGGTGCGCGTCGTTGGTCATCTCCCAGATGTGGCGCCGCGCCTCCGCCGTGTCGAGCCCTTCGAGCCAGACGAGCACCACCATCCGCACGCCGTAGTAAGGGTCTTTCCGCAGCGACGTGAGCAGCGGGCGCGCCTCCGGGCGTCTGACGACCGTCAGCGCCTGCGCGGCGTCCGTGCGGAGGTCTTCGTCGGCGTCCGACGCCGCGAGCCGCAGCGCCGCCAGCGCCTCGTCCGTCCCGTGCCACGCCAGCGCGCCGAGCGCCTCGTACCTGATGCCCGCGTTGCGGCACTTGGCGACCACGCCGGCCATGTGCCTGACGACGCGCGCGTCCCTGATGGCGGCCAGCCGCGTGACCGCGGCGCTGGCCGCGACGTCGCAGGCCCGCGCCGCGGCGCCCAGCTCCTCGATGAGCTTGCCCAGCGGGTCGCCGTCGCCGCCCACGACCTCGAACTCGGTCCTGAGGCTCAGCTCGACGGCGGGCTTCGTCGTGCCGGGGAAGAGTTTGTAGCGCGGGGCGCGCGGCCCCGCCCTGACGCCGCGCCGCAGCGTGACCGTGTAGCGCCCCGGCTTCCCGACCTTCGCCCAGCCCGCCAGCGGCACGATGATGCTCGTCCGCAGGCGGGCGACGGAGTGGTTGCGCGCGGCGCCGATGTACGAGTTCATGTAGGCCGCCTCGCGGCCGCCCTCCTCGGGCGCGGGGCGCGGCAGCGTCTCGCCGTCGGGGCCGGTGACGCGCACCTCGAAGTCGTCGGGCCAGCCCGGCCCGCGCTCGCCGCTCAGCAGCAGCTCGAGGTCTGTGTCCGAGCGGTTCTCGAAGTCGAGGCTGACGTCGACCGGCTCGCCGACGACGAAGGAGGGGCGCGCGGGGCGCAGGCTGACTTCGACCTCGTAGCCGTCGAGCCAGTAGACTTCGGCTCGCGCGGCGGGCGGCGCGGCCAGCGCGGCCAGCGCCCCGAGCAGCAGCGGCAGCAGCGGCAGCAGCGGCGACGGCGGCGACGACGGCGGGGCGGCGGCGCGCGCGGGGCGGCGGCGCGTGCGGGGCGTGAGTCTCTTCATCTTCTCGGGCTCCTCGGGGGCGCTCGCGCGGCTTGGCAAAAGGCGCGTCGAGTCGGTAAGCTTACATTCTAAAGTTCCACGCAAGCAATCATCTTCTGGTGAAGGAGGCGCCGAACCCAAGTGGCCGCCATCTATCCTTTCCGCGCCCTGCGACCGCCCGCCGACAAGGCGGCCGAGGTCGCGGCCGTCCCCTACGACGTGGTCAACACCGAGGAGGCGCGCGCGCTCGCCGCCGGCTCCCCGCTCAGCTTCCTGCACGTCTCGCGCCCCGAGATAGACCTGCCCGAGGGGACGGACATCTACGCCGACGAGGTCTACGAGAAGGCGCGCGAGAACTTCGAGCGGATGCGCGCCGACGGGACGCTCGTCGTCGAGGAGGAGCCCTCGCTCTACGTCTACCGCCTCGTGATGGGCGGCCACACGCAGACGGGCGTCGCCGCCGCCTTCTCGGTGGACGAGTACGACGGCGGCCTCATCCGCAAGCACGAGCGCACGCGCCCCGACAAGGAGAACGACCGCACGCGCCACGTCCTCACGCTGCGCGCGCAGACCGGCCCCGTCTTCCTCACCTACCGCGCCGACCGCCGCGTTGACGCGCTCGTCGAGGCCGAGACAAAGCGCGCGCCGCTCTACGACTTCGAGGCGCCCGACGGCGTGCGCCACACTATCTGGCGCGCCGAGGCGGGCGAACAGCTCGCGCGCTGCTTCGCCGAAGTCCCCGCGCTCTACATCGCCGACGGCCACCACCGCGCGGCCTCCGCCTCGCGCGCCCGCGCGACCCTGCGCGACCAGAACCCGTCGCACACGGGCGAGGAGGAGTACAACCGCTTTCTCGCCGTCGTCTTCCCCGACGACCAGGTGCAGATTCTCCCCTACCACCGCGTCGTCAAAGACCTGAACGGCCGCAGCCCCGAGGAGTTCCTCGAAGCGGTGCGCGCGCGCTTCAACGTCACGGAGGGCGCGAAGCGCGAGGGGCCGGGCAAGCCCGGCCACTGGCACATGTACCTCGGCGGCGCGTGGCGCGGCCTGACGTTGCGCGACGACGCGGCGCGCACGCTCTCGGACGACCCGACGACGGCGCTCGACGTGAGCCTCCTGCAGAACAACCTGCTCGACCCCGTGCTCGGCGTCGCCGACCCGCGCACCGACAAGCGGATAGACTTCGTCGGCGGCATCCGCGGCGCGCGCGAGCTTGAGCGGCTGGTGGACTCGGGCCGCGCGGCCGTGGCCTTCGCGCTCCACGCGACCTCGATGGAAGACCTTCTGCGCGTCTCGGACGCCGGCGGCGTCATGCCGCCCAAGTCCACCTGGTTCGAGCCCAAGCTGCGCGACGCGCTCCTGATTCACACCATCTGAGGGCGCGCGCGGGCGCGACGCGGAGGGATGATGGGCCGAGGGATGATGAAGAGACGGACGGCGAGACTGTGGCCGCTACTGCTGCTGCTGCCGCTGCTGCCGCTCGCGCCGCTCGCGCCGGCCGCCCCGGCGGCGGCGGCGGCGCGCGCAGCGGGGACGCAGGACGGGGCCGGCGCGCGTAAGCCTTACAGGCTCGAAGGCGGCGAGGTGAAGGTCGAGGGCGCGGTCGCGTTCACCGAGGGCGGCGACAGGCTCCTGCCCGAAAGCGAGAAGGCGCTCGACGCCCTCAAGGCGTACCTCGACGACAAGACGGCGGTCACGACGCTCCGCGTCGAGGCGCACGCGGGCGAGGGCGGCGCGGCGGCTCAGGCGCTCAGCGAGCGCCGCGCGCTGGCCGTCGCGCGCCGGCTCGTCGAGAAGGGCGTGGACTGCAAGCGGCTCGTCGCCGTCGGCTTCGGCGCGACCAAGCCGGTCGCGGCCGGGGACGCGCCCGGGGCCAGGGCGAAGAACAGCCGCGTCGCCTTCGTCAACGCGGCGCTCAGGGGGCGTCTCGTCGGCGGCGCGCCCGCCGACGGCGGCGGCCGTGTGGCCGGCGACCCTTGCCGGCAGGGCAGCCGGTAGCCGGCGGCGGAGGGAATAGACATGCGTGTGCTCATCGCGGACAAGTTCGAACAGTCGGGGCGCGACGGCTTGGACGCCGCCGGGTGCGAGTTCTCCTACCAGCCCGACGTGAAGGACGAGGCGCTGGTCGAGGCCGTCCGCGCCTACCGCCCGGAGGTGCTCGTCGTCCGCTCGACGAAGGTCACAGAGCCGATGCTCGACGCCGGCTCGCTCAAGCTCATCGTGCGCGCGGGCGCCGGCTACAACACGATTGACGTGGCGGCCGCCTCGCGCCGCGGCGTCTACGTCTCGAACTGCCCCGGCAAGAACTCGGTGGCGGTGGCCGAGCTGGCCTTCGGCCTCGTCCTAGCCCTCGACCGCCGCATCGCCGACAACGTCATCCAGCTCCGCGAGGGGCGCTGGAACAAGAAGGAGTTCTCGAAAGCGCGCGGCCTGCTCGGGCGCACGCTCGGCCTCGTCGGCGCGGGGCAGATAGGGCGCGAGGTGGCGGCGCGCGCCCGCGCCTTCGGCATGCCGGTCGTCGCCTGGAGCCGGAGCCTGACCGACGAGTCGGCGGCCGAACTCGGCGTCGAGCGGCGCGAGAGCCTTCTCGACGTGGCGCGCGAGGCGGACGTCGTCAGCGTCCACGTCGCGCTCAAGCCCGAGACGCGCGGCCTCATCGGCGCGGACTTCTTCGCGGCGATGAAGGAGGGCGCCTACTTCATCAACACCGCGCGCGGCGAGGTCGTCGACCAGGACGCGCTCAGGCGCGCGATGCGCGAGAAGGGCGTGCGAGCCGGGCTCGACGTCTACGCCGCCGAGCCGGCCGGCGCGTCGGGCGAGTTCTCGGACGACATCGCGCGCGAGCCGAACCTCTACGGCACGCACCACATCGGCGCCTCGACCGACCAGGCGCAGGAGGCCATCGCCGCCGAGACAGTCCGCGTCATCCGCACCTTCAAGGAGACGGGGCGCGTCCCCAACGTCGTCAACCTCGCGCGCCGCAGCCCCGCGACCCACACGCTCGTCGTCCGCCACCGCGACCGCCCCGGCGTGCTGGCCTCCGTCCTCGACCGCGTCCGCGCCGAGTCCATCAACGTGCAGGAGATGGAGAACGTCATCTTCGAGGGCTCCGAGGCCGCCGTCGCCCGCATCAACCTCGAAGGCGCGCTCGCGCCCGACGCGCTCTCGCGCCTCAGGGCCGACAACGCCGACATCATCGAGCTGAGCCTGCTGGAGATCAGGCAGCCGTAAACCGTGAACCATAAACCGTGACGAGACAGCGCCGCCGGCCGCCGGCCGCGCGCCGCGACGAGGCGGGGGCCGCCCCCCTTCTTACCCGCCGCGCCCCGCGCGACCCGCGCCCCGCGGAGAACGGAGTGAGCAGATGACCGAGA
This sequence comes from Pyrinomonadaceae bacterium, assembly GCA_036387195.1. Taxonomy (GTDB): domain Bacteria; phylum Acidobacteriota; class Blastocatellia; order Pyrinomonadales; family Pyrinomonadaceae; genus QHXN01. Next base: position 18,417 of record DASVUF010000256.1, read on the forward strand.
GAATCTTTAACTTCAGCGCCGGCCCGGCCGTGCTGCCCGTCCCCGTCCTCGAGCGCGCGCGCGAGGAGATGCTGTCGCTGCCCGGCGTCGGGATGAGCGTGATGGAGATCAGCCACCGCTCGAAGCCGTTCCAGGCCATCCTCGACGGCGCGGTCGAGGGCCTGCGCGGGCTGCTGGGCATCCCCGAGGGCTACCGCGTCCTCTTCCTGCAAGGCGGCGCGAGCCTCCAGTTCTCGATGCTCCCGATGAGCTTCCTGCACGACGGCGGGAGCGCCGACTACGTGCTGACCGGGAGCTGGGGCAAGAAGGCGCTGAAGGAGGCGAAGAAGGTCGGCTCCGCGAGCGTCGCCGCCGACATGGCCGACTCCGGCTACAACCGCGTCCCCGCGCAGGACGAGCTGAAGCTCGACCCCAACGCCGCCTACGTCCACTTCACCTCGAACGAGACTATCGAGGGCGTCGAGTGGAAGGGCGAGCCGGAGGCGGGCGGCGTCCCGCTCATCTGCGACGCCTCGAGCGACATCTGCTCGCGCCCCGTTGACGTCTCGAAGTACGCCGTCATCTACGCGGGCGCGCAGAAGAACCTGGGACCGTCGGGCGTGACGGTCGTCATCATGCGCGAGGAGATGCTCGGGCGCGCGCGCGAGGGGCTGGCGACCATGCTCGACTACCGCACGCACGCCGAGAACAACTCGCTCTACAACACGCCGAACACGTGGGGCATCTACATCCTCAACCTCGTCTGCGAGTGGGCGCGCGAGCAGGGCGGCCTTGAGGCGATCTACCGGAGGAACGAGGAGAAGGCGCGCAGGATTTACGACGTGATTGATTCGACCGACTTCTACCGCGGCCACGCCGCCCCGGACGCGCGCTCCATCATGAACGTCACCTTCCGCCTGCCGTCCGAAGAGCTGGAGAAGAAGTTCACCTCCGAGGCGACCGCCCGGGGGCTCGACGGCCTCAAAGGCCACCGCTCCGTCGGCGGCGTCCGCGCCTCCATCTACAACGCCTTCCCCCTCGAAGGCGTCGAAGCCCTCGCCTCCTTCATGCGCGACTTCGAGCGCGCCAACGGCTGACGCCCCCGGCCCCGCGCGCACAAATCGGCCGGGCCCCGGCGGGCGTCAGGAGGCGCCCGCCGGGGCCCGGCTCCGGCGGGCGGAGGGCGGCGGCGGGCGTGCTTGGCGTCGGGGCGGGCGGGGTTTAAAGTAAGCGCCGCGAGCCGCCGGCGTCTCCCGCCGCGGCGGCGGCGCCGGAACCTTTCCCCTGAGAGACAAATGAGAGCGAAAATCCTTCTCCCCCTCGTCCTCGCCTGCGCCGCCTCGGCCGCCGCCCTTTCCGCCGCGCAACGCCCCGCGCAGGACGCTCCGCCCGCAGAGGCGCCCGCCGAGAAGCGGCTGCGCAACGTCCGCCAGTTGACCTTCGGCGGCGAGAACGCCGAGGCGTACTTCTCGGGCGACGGCCAATCGCTCATCTTCCAGTCGAAGCGCGACGGCCGGCAGTGTGACCAGATTTACACGATGCGCGCCGACGGCTCGGGCGTGCGCATGGTCTCGACCGGCGCGGGCGCGACCACCTGCTCCTACATCTTCCCCTCGGGCAGGAAGATTCTCTACGCCTCGACGCACCTGGCGTCGGCCGCGTGCCCGCCCGCGCCCGACCGCTCGCGCGGCTACGTGTGGGCCGTCCACCCGGGCTTCGACATCTTCGCGGCCGACGCCGACGGCGGGAACCCGAAGCGGCTGACCTCGACGCCCGGCTACGACGCCGAGGCGACCATGTCCGCCGACGGCCGGAAGATAGTCTTCACGTCCGTGCGCGACGGCGACCTCGACATCTACACGATGGACGCCGACGGGCGGAACGTGAAGAGGCTGACCTCCGAGCTGGGCTACGACGGCGGGCCGTTCTTCTCGCGCGACGGCCGGAAGATAGTCTACCGCTCGCACCACCCGAAGACGCCCGAGCAGGTGGCGCGTTACAGGCGGCTCCTCGCCGAGAACGTCATCGAGCCGAACACCTTCGAGCTGTGGGTGATGGACGCCGACGGGCGCAACAAGCGGCAGGTGACGCGGCTCGGCGTCGCCAGCTTCGCGCCCTACTTCCTGCCGGACGGCGAGCGCGTCATCTTCGCGTCGAACCACCCGAACCCGCGCGGACGCGACTTCAACCTCTTCGTCGTCAACCTCGACGGGACGGGGCTGGAGCAGGTCACGTTCAGCGACACCTTCGACGGCTTCCCGATGTTCTCGCCCGACGGCCGCAAGCTGGTCTTCGCCTCGAACCGCAACGCCGTCGCCCGCGGCGACACCAACGTCTTCATCGCCGACTGGGTGGAGTGAAAGGGCGCAGGGCGAAGGCGCGAGGAGGTCGGACGAAGGGGGCGCGGCCGGCCGCCCCTTCGTCCCGCGCCCGCGCCGCCTCGGCCTCCGGATGAAAGCCATGCTGTACAGAAGAATCGTCACGCTCGCCCTCGGGCTCGCGCTCGCCGCGCCGTCGTCGGCGCTCGCGCAGGACGCGTCGAAGCCTTCCGTGCCGGACGTGGGGCGTCTGCGCGCGCACGTCACGCACCTCGCCTCGGAGAAGCTGGAGGGACGGCGCACGGGGACGCCCGGCGCCGAGGCCGCGGCCGAATACATCGCCGGAGAGTTCCGGCGCCTCGGCCTCTCGCCCGGCGTCCCCTCCCGGCCGCCCGCCGCGGGGAAGGGGCACACGACCACTCTCTCCCCGGCGACTTACTTTCAGCGGTTCCCCTACGTCGCGGGCGTCGGGCTGGGCGCCGGCAACGCCCTGACGCTGACGCGCCGCGTAGGCCCGGGCGTCGAGGGGCCGCCGGTGGCGATTGACTTCCGCGTCGGCGAAGACTGGATGCCGCTCGGCTTCAGCTCCGCGGGGAAGGTCGAGGACGCGCCGGCCGTCTTCGTCGGCTTCGGCGTGACGGCGGCCGGGCAGGGCTATGACGACTACGCGGGCGCGGACGTCGCGGGCAAGGTCGCCTTCGCGCTCGCGGGCACGGCCGACGGCGACAACCCGCACGGCAGATTCGCGCGCGCGGGCGAGGTGCGCTTCAAGGCGGCGGCGGCGCGGGCGGCCGGCGCGGCGGCGCTCGTGCTGGTCGCCGCCGAAGAGGACTTCAAGGAGGACGGGCTGGCCCGCCTGCGCTACGACAACGCGGGCGGCGACGCGGGGCTGCCAATCGCGGTCATGTCGCGGCAGGCGGCGGCGAAGGCTCTGGGTTTGGGCGCGACGGCCGCGCTCGCCGACTTCGAGAGGCGGGTGCGCGAGTGGAAGTCTTCGGCGGACGCGGGCAGGCCGGAGGCGCGGCCGGGCGTTGGCGGCGGCGGCGCGCCCCTGCGCGACGTGCGCGTCCGCCTCGCGGTCGAGGTCTTGAGGAAGAACGCGCCGGCCTCCAACGTCGTCGGCGTGCTCGAAGGCTCCGACCCGAAGCTGAGGGGCGAAGTCGTCGTCGTCGGCGCGCACTACGACCACCTCGGGCGCGGCGGCGAGGGGAGCCTCGCCGGGCGTGAGGGCGAAGTCCACCACGGCGCGGACGACAACGCCTCGGGCACGGCCGGGCTGCTCGAACTCGCGCGCCTCTTCGCGAACGAGCGTCAGCGGATGAGGCGCACCGTCGTCTTCGTCGCCTTCGGCGGCGAGGAGGAGGGGCTCATCGGTTCGAGCTTCTACGCGCAGAACCCCGCGCGGCCGCTAGAGCAGACGGTGGCGATGCTCAACATGGACATGATAGGGCGGCTGCGCGACGGCGCGCTCAGCGTCGGCGGCGTCGGCACGGCCGCCGAGTGGCGCCCCATCATCGAGGAGCTGAACAGGGGCTACGACGTCAGGCTCGACCCGTCGCTCACGGGCCGGCCCGCGGAGACGGCCGCGGAGGCCGGCGGTGAGGGCGGGGCGAAGGGCGAGACGAAGGGCGAGGTGAAGGGCGAGGTGAAGGGCGAAGGCGGCGCGCGCGCCGAGGCGTCCATCATCGTGACCGGGGCGAACGGGCGGACGGCCGTCACGGCGACGCCGGCCGAGCGGTTCGCGCTGCGGCTGAGCGAGGACGGCTTCGGGCCGAGCGACCACTCGTCGTTCTACGCGCGCCGCGTCCCCGTGCTCTTCTTCTTCACGGGCGTCCACGAGGACTACCACAAGCCCTCGGACACGGCCGACCGCCTCAACTACGAGGGGCAGGCGCGCGTCGTCCAGTTCGTGCGCGACGTGGTTCACCGCGTGCAGGCGTCCGACGCGCGCCCGACCTACGCCGCGGCGAAGCCCGAGGCCAACGCGCGCTCGACCACCTTCCGCGTCTCGCTCGGCACGGTCCCCTCCTACGCCGAGTCGGGCGACGGGCTCAAACTCGACGCCGTGCGCGCCGGCTCGCCCGCCGAGTCGGCGGGGCTCAGGGCCGGCGACGTCGTCGTCAAGCTCGCCGGCCGCGACGTCCGCAACGTCTACGACTACACGCAGGCGCTCTCCGAGATGGAGCCCGGCCGCGAGTACGGCGTCGAAGTCCTGCGCGAAGGCCGGCGCCTCTCGCTGAAGATTACGCCCGCCGCGAGAAGGCAGTAGGCGGCTGACCGCCGGTCGGTAGAAAAAGAAGAAGGCGGCCAGGTGGTTTGTCATCACCTGACCGCCTTCTTCTTTTGCGGCCGGGCAGGCGTCCCGGCCGCCCGCCGTCTACCGTCTACCGTTTTTCACCAGCGGGGCTCGCGGTTGCCGCCGCCGCCACCGCCGCCGTAGCCGCCGCCGCCGCCACCGCCGTAACCGCCGCCACGGCCGCCGCCGCCGCCGAAGCCGCCACGTCCGCCGCCGCCGCCCCTATCCTCGCGCGGCCGCGCCTCGTTGACGGTCAGCGCGCGCCCGCCCAACTCCTTGCCGTTGAACTGCTGGATGGCCGCCGCCGCGCCCTCGGCCGTCGCCATCTCGACGAAGCCGAAGCCGCGCGAGCGGCCCGTGTCGCGGTCCTCGACGACCGAGGCGTTCTCGACCTCGCCCGCCTGTGAGAAGATTTCACGCAGTTCGTCGCTGGTCGTGCGGAAGCTAAGGTTCCCCACGTAAAGTCTCGTGCTCATCTGTCTTTCAGTCCTTTTCTCTGTGTGAAGCTCGGGTTCTGAGACTCGTCGCGGGCGGGCCCCGGTGAGCGGGGAGTGTCTGACTCTGGACCTCTTGCGGCGGCGAGGGCGGCGACGCTTTAAACCCGGTGCTCTGGCCTTACGCAGAGCGGCTTCAACCCCAACTGACCAACCTCGCTCTCCTTCAGCCGAACACCGTCGCCACAACAGTCACGGGCAGGCGCGGCCGCCTTCGGCCGCGCGAGAGCAGGAACCTGTGCCCGCAAAGTATGCCTGCAACTCCGCGCCCCGCGCAACAATTTTTCGCGCCCGGCCCCCGGCGCGCGCCCCGGCCCGGCGCGCCACGACTCCCGTCTTGAAAAGGCCACTGCTTTAGAGGAGAATGACGGCGCGAAGTAGCAACTTTTTTGGCGCCCGTCCTGACGCGGAACCCCCGGCCGTGCGCTTCGGAACCTGAGAGCCTTCCCGCTCGGCGCGCTCCGCCGACGCTGACCCGGATGATCGGCAAGACCTTCTCGCACTACCGGATACTCGGCCAGGTCGGCGAAGGCGGGATGGGCGTCGTCTACGTCGCCGAAGACCTGCACCTCGGCCGGCGCGTCGCCATCAAGATTCCGCACGCCGGCCGCGACGAGAGCCACTACCGCGCCCGCTTCCTGCGCGAGGCGCGCTCGGTCTCCAAGCTCCGCCACCCGAACATCGCCGCCGTCCACGACTTCGGCGAGACGGACGACGGCCAGCCCTTCATCGTCATGGAGTACGTCGAGGGCTCGACGCTCGGCGACCTCCTCTCGGGGGCGGGGCTCTCCATCGCGCGCGCCGTCGAGGTGGCGCGCCAGACGGCCGAGGCGCTCTCGGAGGCGCACCGCCGCGGCGTCGTCCACCGCGACATCAAGCCCTCGAACGTCGTCGTGGACGAGGGCGGCGAGGTCAAGGTGCTCGACTTCGGGCTCGCCAAGCAGCTCCACGAGGAGCCGGCCGGCGCGGCCGGCGGCCCCGACGCGCAGACCCTTCTTTCGGCGCGCACGCGCTCCGACGTCGTCATCGGCACGCCGCTCTACCTGAGCCCCGAGCAGGCGCGCGGCGCGAAGGTGGACGGCCGCAGCGACCTCTTCGCGCTCGGCGCGCTGCTCTACGAGTGCCTGACGGGGCGGCCGGCCTTCTCGGGCGCCAACGTCATCGAGATAGGCGCGCAGGTGCTCCACTTCGACCCGCCGCCGCCCTCGCGCTTCAACCCGCGCGTCCCCGCGGAACTCGACCGCGTGACGCTCAAGGCGCTCGCCAAGCGCCCCGAAGACCGCTTCCAGTCGGCCGCCGAGTTCGCCGCCGAGCTGGGGCGCGTGCGCTCGCGCCTGCCCGACTCCGACACGCTGACCACGCGCCGCCTCGCCGGGGCCGACAACGGCCACCGCTCCAGCGCGCTCATCACGATGGCCGAGGCCGTGCGCCGGCCGAAGTTCTCGCTCCTGACGCTCGTGGCGTCGGTCGCGGGGCTGGCGCTGCTCGCGTGGGTCGTCTGGTACCTCCGCCAGCCCTCGGCGCACAAGCCGGACGCGCCGGCCGCCGCGCTCTACCAGCAGGGCGTGGACGCGATGCGCGAAGGCGCCTACTACCGCGCGAGCCTGCTGCTCGGCGACGCCGTCGAGCGGGACAAGCAGTTCGCGCTGGCCCACGCGCGGCTCGCCGAGGCGCTGCTGGAGATGGACTTCCTCGACCGCGCCAAGGACGAGATGATTCTCGTCAACACGCTCGCGCCCGACTTCAAGGTCTACCCGCGCGCCGACGCGCTCTACCTCGAAGCCCTCCGCTCGACGCTCATGCAGGGCTTCGCGGCCGCCATCAGCGCGCACGAGGAGATAGTCCGCCTCGCGCCCGACCGCCCGCAGGCGCGGCTTGACCTCGGCCGCGCCTACGAGCGCAACTACCAGACCGACGCCGCCGTCCGCAGCTACACCGAGGCGACGCGGCTCGACCCGGCCTACGCCGCCGCCTTCCTCCGCCTGGGCGCGCTCCACGCGCGGCAGAAGAACATGGCGGGCGCCGGCGAGAGCTTCGACCGCGCGCAGCGGCTCTACGCCGAGCGCGGCGACAAGGAGGGCTGGGCGGCCGTGCGCTACCAGCGCGGGCGGATGCTGGCCGGGGCGGGGAAGGCGGCCGAGGCGCGCGCCGAGTTCGAGCAGTCGCTGGCGCTCGCGCGCGAGACGAACAACAGCTACCAGCACGTGCAGGCGCTCCTCCAGTTGGCGGTGACGCAGGACGACGGGCGCGAGGCCCTCGGGACGACGGAGCAGGCGGTCACGCTCGCGCAGTCGAGCGGCATGAACGACCAGGTGGCGAACGGCTACCTGACCCGCGGCCACATCTTCTTCGGCAAGCTGGCCGACGTGGACCAGGCGGAGGCCGCCTACAAGCAGGCGCTCGCCTACGCGCGCACCTACAAGCTGCGGCGCTACGTGGCGCTGGCGCTCTCCGGGCTCGGGAACGTGAGCAACAGGCGCTCGCGCCCCGAGGAGGCCGAGCAGTACCTGACCGAGGCGCGCGAGTTCTACCTCCAGGGCGGCTACCGCCGCGAGGCCGACCAGTGCGCGATGCTCATCGCGCGCAGCAAGCGGCAGAAGGGCGACTACGGCGGCGCGCTCGAACTCCTGGAGGAGCCGCTCCGGCTCGCCGACCAGGCGGGCGACGTGGCGCACGCGGGCAGCCTCCACCACGAGTTCGGCGCCGTGCTCGCCGCGCAGGAGAAGTACCACCTGGCGCTCCCGCACTACAGGCAGAGCGTCAACGCCGCGCGCGCGCTCAACAACCAGTCGCTGCTCGCCTACGCGCAGCTCAACATGGCGGGCGCGCTCTGGTGGCTCGGGCGCTACGACGAGGCGGAGGACGTGCTGGCGCAACTGACGGGCGGCGACGCGCAGGCGCCCGGCGTCAACAAGAGCGTGCTGGCCTCGGCCTACATCAGCCGGGCCGACATGGAGCTGAGCCGGCGTCACTTCGCCGAGGCGGCGGCCGCCGCCGGTCGCGCCGTCGCCCTGCTGAAGGAGTCGGGCGGCCAGCTCAACGACCAGTTGTCGTGGGCCGAGGCCGCGCTCGGGCTGGCCGAAACCGCGGGCGGGGCGCGCGCCCGCGGCAAGGCGCTGTGCGAGGAGGGGGTGCGCCTGGCTTCGCTCGGCGGCGACCAGCCGACGGTCGGGCACGCGCACTACGCGCTGGCGCTGGCGCTGCTCGAAGCCGGCGACGCCGCCGGCGCGCGCGACGCGGCGCTGCGCGCGCGGGAAGTCTTCGCCCGCATCGGCCGCCCCGATTCGGAGTGGCGCGCGCTCGCCGTGGCGGGGAAGGCCTACCGGCTAGCCGGCGACCACGACGCGGCGCGCGAGCACTTCGCGCGCGCCGGCGCCTCGCTCAAGCAGTTGGAACAGAGTCTGGGGGCGGAGGCGACCGGCTACCTCTCGCGCCCGGACGTGCAATGGCTCCGCAGCGACCTCGGCGCCCCCTCGGCGGCCGCGGCCCGCTGACGTCGCCCCACACTCCTCAACCCGTAAGGAGAAGACGCAATGCCAGAACCAGTAGACCCTCCGATTATCATCACCGGGGGCTCTGTCACCCTCAAATTCAACTCACAGCAACTCCCCCGCAACAGCCAGGGGAACCACTACAACCCCGACAAGAGGCTCAAGCGCATCACCATCAAGGGCGACGGGCTCGACATCACGCAGGACTTCGCCACCGGCCAGGGGGTCACCATCATGATTCACTACGAGAACGGCAACAAGCCTTAAAGCCGCGCCCCCGCGGCGCCGGCCGCGGACGACGCGGCGCCGGGCCCCTCTCCCCTTCGGGCCCCGCGCCGCCCGGATTTAAGGATGAAAAGAAGCGGACCGCAGGCGGCGGGCAGTTAAAACAAAGAAAAGAGGCGGAACGAAACGAAGGCGGCGGTCACGACGACCGCCGCCTCCTCTTTTGAAAGCCCCCGCCCCGGCCTCGAACGCCTGCGCGAGCGCGCGCGCGCGACGCCTCCCGCTCGTCGTTCTACCGCTCGTCCTTCTCCCGCTCGTCCTTCGCCCTTCCGCCGTCCTTCCACGCCGCCTCGGCCAGCCCGGCCACCCAGCAGAGCGCGCCGCGCGCGCCGAAGCGCTCGCGCACGCGCGCGAAGATGCGCGGGTAGAGCCGCGCCGTGCGCGCCAGCAGCCGCCTCAGCGCCCCGGCGCTCACCTGTCCGCGGAAGACCTCGCTGCGCTCGCTCTCGTCCATCCCGCCCATCGCCGCCGCCAGCGCGTTCAGCGTCTCGTTGACCGCGTGCGGCGCGCCGCCGGCCGCCGGCCGCATGAACTCCGCCAGCCCGAGCGCGCGCGCCACGCGCGCCCCGCCCGGGCCCTCGCAGACCTCCGCGAGCGCCGAGGCGTCGGCCGCCCCCGTCGCCAGCGCGCGCTCCGTCAGCCGCGCCACGCGCCGCAACTCGCGCGCGGCCGCGCCCGCGCCGCGCGACGCCGCCAGCGCGCCCGCCTCCGCGCCGCAGGCCGCCTCGCCCAAAAGCATCACGCGCTCCGAGGCCACGCGCCGCCGCCCCCGCCACCCCTCGCGCGGCGCGTGCGCGTAGTCGAAGACCGGCCGCTCGACGCGCCAGCCCGCGCCCCTGCGCTTGTAGGCGGGCAGCGACTCGAAGTAGCGCTCGAAGAGCGCGAGCAGCGACTTGTCGGCGGGCGAGTCGGCCGCGTCGTGGAAGAAGAGGCGCGTGGTGTACTCGCCGCGCGCGGCGTCGCCGGAGAACCCCTCCCACAGAAGCTGCCTGTGCGCGCTCGCGTCCTCGGTCGTGACCAGAATCTCCGCGGCCTGAAAGTCGGCCTCGTCGCGCCCGACGCCGCGCGCGAACCCGCGCGCCACCGTCCCGACCGAAGGGCGCACGCGCGACGCCGACGAGCCCCCGCCGTTCAACTGCCGCGCGACCGGCGAGTCGGCCCCCGAGGCGTCCGCGAACAGTTGCGCCGCGAAGAAGCGCCGAGCGCCGCCCGGCCCTTCCGCCTCGACGGTCACGCGCCGCGGCTCGACGTACGCGCGCACGAACCGCAGCTCGCGCATCACGGCGCAGCCCTTCGCGCCGGGCCCCGCCAGCCGCGCGGCCGCCAGCGCCGTCAGGCGCCCGCCGTCCAGCGCCACGTCGAACGCGCCGCTCACCCACAGCGGCCCGGCCTTGACGCGCGACGCCGCGTCGTGGAACTTGACGAAGCCGCCGTAGTAGCGGTTTAAGACCGCCGCGCCGACCTCCTCGGGCGTGAAGACGCCCGCCGCCTCCAACTCCTTCACCTCGTCCTGCGAGAGGTTCCAGACGCCGCCCGCCTCGCCCTCGGCGCGCGCCCCGCCGACGACCAGCGCGCGCCGGCCGTGCACGCAGGCCAGCGCCGCCGCGTGCAAGAGCGCCGCCGCGCCGCCCGCGTAGACGACGTCGAACTCCCCCTCGGGCTCGCGCGGCGGCGCGCCGCGCACGACCGATTCGCGCTCGGCGCGCGCCCCGCCGCGCGTCTCCCAGCCGGCGCGCCACTCCGCCTCCAGCGACCAGATGCGCCTCAGCCACTCCTCGCGTCTGGGGAGCGCGCCGAAGCTGGCGACCGTCTCGGGGTAGAGCCTGCGGAAGTGGGCGAGGTCGGGCGCGCGCGAGCCGGACGCGCCCTGCGCGCCCTTCGCGTTCGGGAGCGCCGGCAGTGATTTCGTCGGTGCTGTGGCCGCCATGTAAAAGCCTCTTCGAGCGGGGCGCCCCCGGGCGGAGACGCGCGCGCCGGCGCCGGCGCGCCGCAG
>DASVUF010000257.1:0-1971 GCA_036387195.1 Pyrinomonadaceae bacterium
TCCGTGCGCATCGCGTCGGTCGAGCAGCAGGTGGGGCGTCCCGAGATGGCGCGCGTGACGGTCGAGGCCGCGCGGCCGTCGGGCGCGGCGTCGGGCGTCTACGACCTGCGGCTCTTCCGCGGCGGGCAGCTCGTCGGCTACGCGCCCGCCGAGGGCGGCGAGCTGAAGACCGACCCGCAGACCGGCAGGGCGACCGTCGCCTTCGACGTGCGCCTGCCGCGGGCGCGCGCCGTCGGGGGCGGCGGCCCGGCCGCGCCGGTCGAGTTCACGGCCTACGCCTTCAACGAAGACCGCGTGAAGAGTCTGACGGCGCGCGCGGCGCTGGAGATGAAGGAGCCGCCGCCGGCGGCGAAGGGGCGCGCCTACGTCGTCTCGGTCGGCGTCAACGCATACGAGAACGAGGCGTGGGACCTGCGCTTCGCCGCCAACGACGCGCGCCGCCTGCAGGAGGTCGTCGCCGCGCGCGTCCGCGCGGGCGGCGAGTACGAGGAGGTCGTCGGCGTCCCCCTCATCTCGGACTACGCCGCGGAGGGCGGGCGCAAGCGGAGCCCGCGCGTCGTCAAACAGATGGCGGCGACCAAGCGGAACTTCCGCGCCGTGCTCGACCGCCTCGCCGGGCGCGAGGCCGACGGCGAGGCGCTGAAGGAGGTTCCCGGCGCCGACAAGCTGCGCCGCGCCACGCCCGAAGACCTCGTCATCGTCTCGTTCTCAAGCCACGGCTACGCGGACGAGCGCGGCGCCTTCTACCTCTTCGCCTCGGACGCCGGCGCGTCCGGAGAGCTGCGCGACTCTCTGGCGCGCGCCATCTCCTCGGACGAGCTGGGCGCGTGGCTGCGGGACGTGGACGCGGGCGAACTCATCATGGTCGTGGACGCGTGCCACTCGGCGGCGAGCGTGCAGGGCGAGGGCTTCAAGCCGGGGCCGATGGGCAGCCGGGGACTGGGCCAGCTCTCATACGACAAGGGGATGCGCATCCTGACCTCGACGCAGGCCGACGACGTCGCTTTGGAGAGCGCGCTGGTCGAGCAGGGGCTTTTGACCTACGCGCTGACGCGCGACGGGCTGGAGTCTTCGCGCGCCGACTTCCGGCCGCGCGACGAGCGCATCACGGTCGCCGAGTGGCTGGCCTACGGCGTCGAGCGCGTGCCGTCGCTCCACGCCGAGGTCGAGCGGAAGCTGGCCGAGATGAAGGCGGCGGCCGCCGCCTCCGCCGCCGCCGCGCCGGCCGCTTCCGCCGCTCCCGCCGCTTCCACTACGCCCGCCGGCCTCGCGGGCGACACGCAGGCGCGCGTCGTTCTGCTCTCGCCGGACGGCGAGCGCGGCCTCAGGCTCAAAGTCTCGGGCCAGACCTCGCGCACGCAGCAGCCGGCGCTCTTCGACTTCGCGCGCCGGCGCCGCGACGCCGTGCTCTCTAAAACTCGCTGAGGGTTCGGTGGTAAGATTCGTCCCGCCGGGGGCGAAGGCGATGAAGAACGAAGAACTGGCGCGCAGGTTCGAGCGGCTCGCGCTGCTGATGGAGATTCGCGGCGACGACCGCTTCCGCGTGCGCTCGTACCGCAACGCGGCCGAGACGCTGGAGACGTGGCCGAGCCCCGTGGCGCGGATAGCGCGCGAGGAGGGCTTGAAGGGCTTGCAGTCGCTGCCCGGCGTCGGCAAGGCCATCAGCGGCAAGATAGTCGAGCTGCTGGAGCGCGGCACCTTCGACGCGTGGGAGAAGCTGAAGCAGGAGACGCCTGAGACGGCGCTCGACCTGCTCGAAGTCGAGGGCGTCGGCGTCAAGACGGCCGCCCTGCTCTACCAGCAGTTCAAAATCTCCTCGCTCGCGGACCTGCGCCAGTTCGTCGAGGGCGGCGGCCTCGACCTCGTGGACGGCGTCGGCGAGAAGACGGCCGAGCGCATCGCCCGCAGCGTCCGACGCCTCACGGGCGGCTGACGCTGGAGACGTAAGGCGTAAGGGCGGCGGATGAAGGG